>NZ_JAWVWO010000021.1:0-88518 GCF_033657265.1 Flavobacterium sp. MMLR14_040
GTTGTTACGATTGTTTTTAAATTGGTTTTCATTTGTTTTGTGTTTTAATTGTTATTTTAAAGTTTTGATTTTTTATCTCTGTCATTTCTTATTGACAGGACAAAATTGCGGATTTCTTAATTATAAATCAAATTAATAATTTTTAATACTTATAAATTATATTTATAATCGTGATTTATTATTACTTTTTCATTACCAGAACTGGTTTTCCTTTTTCTACTATATAGGTTGCCAGTTCAGAAGCTTTTGCGTGGCTGTTATTTCTTGCTGAGTGCACTACGCCTGCCGGGATAAAAAGTACTTCTCCAGCCTTTAAAATAACAGGAGACTGACCTTCAACCTCATACTCTAATTCGCCATCAAGGACATAAATAACTTCCTCACCCGGGTGAGAGTGCTTTCCAAAAGCGGTATGAGCTTCAAAATCAATACGTGCCTGAACCGTTTCGTATCCGGGAACGCTAAGATCGTAACGTTGTAAATCAGTGCGTTTTATTCCTGATTGCTGGGCAGAAGCAGTACTTGTAATAATTAATGCTAAAAAGCTAAGAGCAGAAACTGCGGTCGATGCAAAATTTAAAGTTTTCATGTTTTTAGTTTTATTTAATTTGTTGTTTTATTAATTTCCTTATCAAAAGTACCAAGGCATTACTTGTATTAAAATGACATTATAGCCCGAATGGACAAACGGAGTAATGAAGTGGACAAAAGTGGAGTTATGAGTATTATGGATTATAAAATCCTGAAAGATTAGATGTGATAAGATTCACCTTCTTTCCATATACCCATTATAGACAGAGAATCTGAAATATTTTTGGTAGGATCACCTTTAACTAATAGTAAATCAGCTCTCATTCCTTCGGCAATTAATCCCCTGTCTGATAAATTAAATCTTTTGGACGTTACTGATGTTGCAGATCTTAATGCCTCAATTGGGCTTAATCCGGCTTCTACCAACAGCTGCATTTCATGATGAACGCTCACACCATGTGCAAGACCGCCCAAATGAGGCATCGGTACCGATACATCTGTTCCAACAAGTATATCTACGCCTGCATCGCGTAAATCTTTCACGTTATTAAAGTTATCTTCCATATTGCCTTCCGGAAAAGTATTGAAACAAGAGCACATTGTCATTTTCCAGTCTTCATTTAATTTGTTTTCAACTCTTTCATCATGCGCAACATGACAGGCAGAATTCCCTATGATCGATGAATTCAATACCAGACAAGGCGTTACAAAAATTCCTTTGCTGGCAATTGATTCTATAAGATCTTGTGTCCAATCGGGTCTGTCAATAAATAAATGAGCCAGTCCATCAACACCAATTGCTACAGCTGTTTTTGCTGCTTCGGCTGTTAAAACGTGCGCTATGGCAATTTTGCCTAATTTATGAGCTTCGTCTACTGCCGCTTTTAATACGTGAGTTTCAATAACAGGTAAGCCCGGAGCATTCATTACGGTTCCTTCCTCAATCATTATTTTGAAATAATCTGCACCATTATTTACCTGACGATTCACAAAATCTATCGCTCCTTCAAGTGAGGTAACATCGGGGCCTAATTCCTCTTCTTCTTTCTGAGCCTGGTGGGCAGCTATAAATATGGCTTTTTCTTCTTCGCTCATTTTCTCCATTTCTTTTAACACAAATTCAGGAATTCCATTCCCTTTAGGAATCAGCTCGTCAGGATGACCGCCGGGAGCTGTCAGGCCCATTCCTGCAGAACGAACATCTGCAGCACCAGTGATTCCTTTTAATTGTGTATCACGTCCTTTTTTGGTAAACCCTCCCATCATTTCCAACTCGGTGGTGATACCAAATTTTAATGCATCTTTTAAAAATTCAACTGATGTATGAACATGGGCATCTATTAAACCCGGCAGAAGAGTACATCCCGTTCCATCGATCACCTCATCTATATCGTGTGGCAATTCATCAGCAACGAAAACAATTACACCGTCGATAAAAACAACGTTTTTTTTACCAATCACATTTTTACCATCAAACACGTTCGCATTTATGATGGCCTTACTTTTAGTATTTGTCATTTTGTATTTTTTTAAATTATTTTTTGCCAAAATTATCTAATCAATAAGGGTTAAAATAGCTACATTTGACACAATAACAGCTCTAAAAGGTCAAAATAAATGGAATTAAATGTTAGAAAAGAATTCGGTTTTTTAGAAGGTTTTTCAGATTTATTAGGTACCGAAGTAAAAAACGGACTATTAGTAATACCCGAAACTAAAGGCAAAGGATATCTAATGGGATTTAGATTAGATAATTCAATAAATATGCTTGTCAGTTTTTATGAGTATAATGATAATCTGCTTGCCAAGAGATTTGGAGGTCAAAATACATTAAACAGAATTCTATTTTCTTTTAATAATATTTTTCCGGACGCTCATTCAAAAAATAAATATTCAAGAGAAGATTTGCCTTCGATTCAAATTTTTAAAGGAAAACTAAATATTGAAACATTTTATCCGGGCAGAACCAAATTCAATTCTATTTTTATCGGAATTGATTCAGAGCAATTAGCAAAAATTTTAGGGTTACATATTGATAATGAAATTTTTAAAAACATTATTAACAGCGAACAATCCATTCTTTTTGAAGAGTTAATTTCTCCAAAAATCCAACAAGTAGCTTTGGAAATTATTCAGGCTGAAGTTCGGGATTCTTTAAGTGATTTTTTCTTTAAAATTAAAGCCGAGGAATTAATATATCTCACTTTAAAAGAGCTTTTTAAAAGAGAAAATCCTACCACGCACGCCCTGAACCAAATCGATGTTCAAAAAATTTATAAAGTGAGAGATCTGATTTTAACCGATATTAATGAACCTCCGGTTATTAAAGATCTTGCTTCTCAAATAGGAATGAGCGAATCAAAGTTTAAAAGATTATTTAAACAAATATTTGGGGACAGTTTTTTCAGTTATTACCAAAAATTCAGAATGAAAGAAGCTGCACGATTACTAAAAGAAAACGAAATGTCTGTTTCACAAGTTGGTTTTAGTGTGGGATTTTCTAACTTAAGCCATTTTGCTAAAGTTTTTGAAGAACATATCGGAATGAAGCCCAAATCTTTTCAAAAAAAGAAATGAATTCAGGATTAGACTGACGCTTAATTTCTATTTGATTTAAAACAAATTTCAAGCGAAATTAAAATCAATCCCTCCTATTTTTTTACCAAAAAAATAAAGAAAAGTAATCCAGATACAAAAGGTAAATAAGATTCTATTTACGGTGATTTGATAGTTATAGTTTTGTTTTTATTATTAAAAACAAAACTATGTCACTCAGATATTTACTCCTTTTGCTTGCCGTGCTTATAAGCCCGGTTTTATTTTCACAAACAGTTTATCCAAAAATTACAGGCTATTTTGGGATAATGCATCCGGTGGTTAGCTTTAGTGAACATGAAACCAATGTCAATTTTAGAGATTATTATGCTGTTGGTTTTCCAACCGGAATTAACATCTGGAAAAGTGAAAAAATCGGATTCTCTTTTGAAATAGTTCCCAACATAAAAGACGATCAGGGAACAGACAAAGTAACTAACTTATTATTTCATCCCGGTGTTCTTGTGGCTCTGGGCAATGGCTATACTTTTGCCGGAAGGGCTGCTTTTGAAAGCAGCGGCAGGTACGGTGTTACTCCGGTATTTAATAAAACCATCATAAAAAATAAAACCTGCAGTTACTATGCGGCAGTACCATTACCTGTTCGCTTTGGCAATGATCATCCCGCTTCTTTTACAATAGGTTTCCAATTGGGATTGCTTTTTAAATACTACTATCATGAGCGAAAATCAACAATATACCTTACGGGAATTAATCTTGTACTTTTTAAAGCTTGGCACAATTGGCTTTGGCGGTCCCGTTGCTCTGGTGGGTTATATGCACAGGGATTTAGTAGAAAACAGAAAATGGATTTCTGAAGAAGAATACAAACAAGGTTTGGCACTGGCACAATTAGCGCCTGGCCCTTTGGCGGCACAATTAGGAATTTATATTGGATTTGTACATTATAGAATATTAGGGGCGACTTTGGTTGGATTTGCCTTTGTTCTGCCTTCTTTTATAATGGTTTTACTCCTCGGAATTGTTTATCAGGCCTATGGTGGTTTATCCTGGATTCAGGCTATATTTTATGGTGTTGGCGCTGCCGTAATAGGAATTATCGCGTTGAGTTCTTATAAACTCACCTTAAAATCTATCGGGAAATTTAATTTGGAGTCTTTTAAATCTAAGTGGCTTTTATGGCTTTTTTTTATTTTTACAGTGATTATCACTTATATAACCGAACAAGAACAGGTACTTTTATTTATTGCCGCCGGACTTTTGTATATGTTTATAAAAGCACCAGCTAAATGGTGGAATACAAAAACAGTAAATTCAATAGTTCTTTTTCAATTTGCTTTTTGGAATCATGAAAGTACTTTACTTGTAAAAATTGCTGTTTTCTTTGGCAAGGCCGGCGCCTTTGTTTTTGGAAGCGGACTTGCTATTGTTCCCTTTTTGCATGCGGGCGTGGTAACAGAAAACCATTGGCTCACCGAACAGCAATTTCTGGATTCGGTGGCTGTAGCCATGATTACTCCTGGCCCGGTTGTTATTACAGTAGGTTTTATAGGATATCTGGTTGCCGGATTTCTAGGAGCCTTAACAGCTGCATTGGCAACATTTCTACCCTGTTATTTGTTTACAATTGCATTAGCGCCATACTTTAAAAAAATTGCCGAAAACAAATCTGTCAAAGCATTTGTCGAAGGGATAACTGCTGCCGTGATTGGCGCTTTGGTAGGATCTGTAATTGTCATTGCAAAAAGGAACATTATTGATATTCCTACCATTCTAATAGCTATTGCAACTATTTTTTCTTTACTTTATATAAAAAAAATTCAAGAACCTTATATCATTCTTATTGCGGCTGTTTTAGGAGTAATCATTAAAATAGCCATCGTTTAAAAAGGTAAATAATACTTTAGGTACGCTTTTTGTTTCACTATCATTATTAATAATTTAAAAAACAAAATTATGAAATCATTAAAATATTTATTCATAGGTTTTTTTCTTTTGACTATTCATTTTTCAAATGCGCAAGTGAATGTAAATGTCAATATTGGTACACCTCCGGCATGGGGTCCTGTTGGTTATAATGAGGCACGTTATTATTATTTGCCGGATCTAGAAACTTATTATGATGTAAGCACTTCAAATTATATTTACATCAGTAACGGAAAATGGTTAAGAGCCAGAACATTGCCTTCTGTTTATAGAAATTATGATCTTTACAACGAGTATAAAGTAGTACTAACAGACTATAGAGGAAATACCCCGTATGACAATTTTAAAACGCATAAAGTAAAATACGGAAAAGGTTATAAAGGAAAACCTCAAAAAACGATTGGACAAAAACCAGGAAAGGGAAATAATAAACAAGGAAAAGACAAGGGAAATAATGGAAATGGCAACGGCCACGGAAATGGTAAAGGAAACGGAAAACACTAAAATTAAGAGGCTTTTGATAGCCTCTTTTTTTATTTAGCAAATTTATTGGTTGTAAATTTATTTCTATTCTGGTTTGCTTATGATCGTGTTTCCAGCTAGAATATTTAATTCATCTTTTTTATTTTCTTTTATTAAATCAAATGCTTGTAATTGTATTTTGTACTCACTTTCAAAAATTGGATCTAAAAAATCATCTAAATCTTCCTCATCACAATTTATAACTTTAAAAAAATATTCAGAATTTAATTGATTAAGAATTTCTAAATTATTCTCAGAACAATTATAAATAAAATCTTCACTCTTTTCTAATTCAAAATTTAATAAATAATCCAATCCTTGGGCTACTAATGAAGCAACAGTATTTGGTACGTCATTATCAAAAATATCCTCAACATCTAAGATTAATGAATAACAGATATTTATTCTATTTTTAATTTCGGCAACTGAAGGATTATTTGTTTCTTTTAAAAATTGATATATAGACTTTAAAGTTAGAAAAGCTGTTCCTTTTTGAATATTTTTATCAGCTTTACTTATATCAATATTTAAATCAACATCTGCATATAAATCTATTATTCTGTCTAAACAAAAGAAACTGAATTCTTTAGTTTTCTCAAAATTTAATAAACTTATAGATTCTTGTACTAGTTTTTTATTCATAACTAAAATGACTTTTTCTTATTGTTGGTGTATCATACAATTACACCATCAAATTTTGTTCTATTAGTTCTTCAAAAGACTTATTTAATTCTTCCGTTTCATCATCATCATGATAATATATCCAAACTTTATTATCTGGCGAAATAAATACAGGATCTCCATTTCCACTTATAGAAATAACATAACTCAATTGTATTAATTCGCACCTGTTATCTATTGAATAACTATTTCTAAAATCCTTTGTCAAATCTATTACTGTTTCCTCTGATAACATTTCACAGTTATTAAAACCATACACTGGAAAACCTGTGTAACTGCCACCAAAAAGCCTTAAAAATTGAACATAGTCATTATCAAAATTCACATTAAGTTCCTTTTCAGCTTTTTTAATTGTTTCTTCATTAACAGATTTACCGGCGAAAAAATCATTAGTCGATAATGCTAACTTAATTTTACTTATTAACTCTTGTTTCATACCTCATTTTTCCTCTCTTTGTTTAATGTCTTTTAATATTGTATGATTTCTATGTAAAAAGACTGTCTAAAAAATAATTTTCAAGCAGTCTTTTTATTACTATTTAATATTTAAAATATATCAATCTAACTCTGCCCTTGAAAACAAATCAAGTATCAATGTTTTATCCTCACAAGCTTCTTTAAATGATATAATAAATGTTTTCAGCGCATCTGCATCAGAAGAGTAGGCACAAAACATACTCCCTTCTGGGTCAAACTTAACTATATTGATAAACTCAGGTTTTTTCTCCTCCAAAAAAACTTGTGCCAATGAAGCCCAGTCATATCCATTTCCTTCAAAACCTTCCTCTTCTCTTGTCTCAAAAATTTCCGTTTTGTAATCTCCTACGTTTACACATACCGAGACACTTTTATCATGTTCTACCCAAAAAAACGGGATAATTAATTCTTTAAAATTACTAATATCCATACTGTACTATTTTTAAATAATCATTGAAAAATCTTTGCTCCTAATAGCATCTTCAATTCTTGTCGGATGATGAACTACCCACCTTTTATATTTTTTGGCTTCCTCTATATTTATGTTAGACTTATTTCCTCCTTTCCATAGAATTGGTAGATCTCTATCTCCTAATAAAAAACAGATTTCTTTATAATTAGAATCTATTTCTTTATTATAGTTCTCTGTTTCAAAAATAAATCTCCATCTATTTTTACTAAATGCCATAGCTATATGAATAGGTTCAAATAATAAACCTGAATCCAATATTATTTTATTATTCTCGGGTATCGTTCCTATATAATTAAAAATTTCTATTAAATCTCCTGAAGATTTATTAATTTCAATTAATCTTCCAAAAGCATATTCTAAATTAGAATCATACTTAGAACGAGAGTAATTCTTTCTATTATCTTTAAAATCATTTGATAAAAACAATGGTAGACAAAATATATTTCCTTCTTTTTCTTCTAAATAATTCATAATTACTGATATTTTCACATTTCCAATATATGATTCCAAGCTCCTTTTCTATATACGGTTATTGTTTTTTGTTCTTCCTTTTCAGCATAACCTGAAAGTGCTATTCCAATTTGATCAAATATTAAAAAACCATATTTATAAACAGCATCATAATTTTGCTTAAATATTTCATGAAAAGTATCTGAAAAAACATCTAGATTTTCAAAAAATACCTGATCACTTTCCAGTATTGAAAATTCACTTAATTCATCATTTGTAAATTTCATTGAAACCATTCCCATTCCATCAATTATTTTCTTTTCTTTTTTGTTTTCGATTATTTGAATTTGATCATTCAAGGATTTTTTGGCTTCATCAAATAACATTCCTAATTTATAAGTTTCAGTTCCAATAAATGGAAGTATATTTAATTTATACATATTACCATAAAATTATTTTTTAACAAATTAACCTGCGTCTTAGAATATATTAATCTAACTTTCGTTGAAACAATCAAGTAAGTGATCTCGATAGCAATTTCTCAATTAATTCTGTATACATGTTTTTTGAATAATCACTTTTAGCGTCATTAATGCATTGCTCAAAAAAAACAATCGTTTCTTGTACATATTTATTCGGTAACTGGTTTAAGAAAAATTCGATTCTTTCTTTAAAGGAGGTTTCGGAATCTTTTAAAGGTTTAATATTTTTAATAGACATAATATATTCCCATTTTTTTTCATACTTATCAAATTGAGGCAAGTATGGCAAAAAGAAAGATACATAAAGAGCAATTTCTTTTGCTTGAGCTTTTTCTAAAAAAAAATTAAAGATTTCTTGGGATGATTCTAATTTGTATCTTTTTATCATATTACCCAATGCAGAAACTACATAAACATTCATTTTTGTATTTTCTGGATATTTATTTGCGATAGCAACTAAATTAGAAGCCAGCTTTTTATCAGATAACGTTTCTTCAAACCAAAATGATCCTTCATCTCTAGGTTTTTTCTCAAATTCCTTAACTATTTGAGAAACTTCTTGTTCAGTGTAAGATTTCCAATTATCTATTTGAGTTTTTAACGCTAAAATAATATCTAATTGTTTTTTTATTTTAACACTAATTATATTCTCCATATTAATGACATTTCATTTCAAACATAAGCATTAATTTTTAATTTTAACATGAAAAAACTCAAAAAAAATTATAATATATAAAAACGATTAATAATAACGTTTATACAAATTTCAAAGAGCTATTTGATAAACAAAACCCGCTAAATTAGCGGGTTTTGTTGTTATTCTCTTATAAAAGCTTGCGCTTACTAAATTATCTAAAATAAGTATTTAATATACTTTCTTTTTTTTCAGCATTCCCTCCTGCTGACAAAATATCTATCGCTACGCTATATTCTTCAGGGATTTCTCTATTGAAAACTAAATCTTTATAAGGATCTACATTTTTATCTAGTTTATAACATAAATAAAGTCTTTCATTTAATGAAGGATAAACAGCTAAATTTGTTAAATCATGCTTATCAATAATATCATTTGCATTTAATGGTATATCCTCCAATATTACAGAATCAATAACACCGCTTGGATGGGGTCTTGTGGGATTACCAGGTGTTGGTGACCACCATAAATTTTTTTTAACTAAACTACCTCCTGATTTCTCCCCTATTATCGTAAATTCTAATTCATTTTCTGTTCCAGCCCATGTTTTAACCTTCCTGAATCCACTATTTTGCTTTATCCAAGTATCTGAATCTTCTCTTTTAGTATCAGGTATTGCTTCTTTTATTATTGATATATTACTAGATTTTAGAAATTGTGCTATTACAGCAGTTACAGTTAATGTATCAAAAATACTTGTATCAACTTTCCCCCAATTCTCATCTTCTCTAAAGGCTTTATAAAACCTTATATAAGGTTCTTTTAACATTTGAGCCAATACAAATATGCCTTTTCTTGTTTCTATACTAATAATTTTACCTTCTTTCCAAGGTGTTGCTCTTTTTGACATATGACATAATCAAATTTATTTTAATTACTAAAAAACATCTAATGGATGATTTATTTCCAATACTTTTCTAATTCTTTATAATCTCCAAACCAAAACTTAAAAGCCTCTTTATTAATACCATCTTTACCAAGCCAGAAATCTACAGGGTAATTCCAATCAGAACTATGGGTTTTTCTTGGGGCAACAGCAAGATTAGTATATTCTTCTAATAAGCCTTTGTATTTTTCAGTCTCCAAAATACTACAGTACCCTAAAGTTTCTAGTAAAACTTTTCGGTCTTCTATTGTCGTCTTAAAGCCCTTAATTTTCCCTATGTTTTTCTGAACTTCTTTTTTTAAGGTATCACCTTCTTCTGCTTTAAGTATAATATCAATTATTTCAGAAAAAATTCGAATATCTTCGCCATTAATCTTTATATTTTCTTTTTCTTTTTTTTTGTTAAAATAATGCAAATAACAGAAATAACTAGTCAGTCGATGACCTATTAATCCCCCTGTATTTACGGACATATTTAGTATTTCTATATCTTCTTCTTCAAGTTCTTTAGGATAACCATAAGCTGTTGAGCAAATTCCACATGGAGATTCTCTTCTTAAATCTTGATTTTCCCTTAAAACAAATTTATGATTAGGGAATGTTTGCATTATTGCAAAAACTGGTAAAGCTGATCTCAAATCATGCTTATTGGAGATAAAACTTCCTATAAAAGATTCAATAACCTTTTCTTTAACACATTTTTTGTATTCTTAAACAATTTATCAATCCAAATATCGTGGATATTTTCTAGTTTTTCTTGCATATCAATTATTTACAACCTCTAAATTTACTGTCAAATTCTAACTCTTGAAGAGATGGCAATTCGCTTACTTTTTTACCGTTACGAAACTTATCTGCTTGACGTAGCCTATCTTTCCCAGTAACAGTTCCTTGTTTCGCTTCAGAAGTACCATTTATTTTATTATCTCTTGCTTTATCACTACCGTAGCCTAATAAATCATTTTCTTCAACACCTCTTTGTTCAATACCTCTAACTAAATCTTTATCTGAGATTTTACTTTGACATAAAAAAACCTCGTTATACTGACGAGGTTTTTTTATGTTTTGTCTTGTCCTAAAAAAAGTTGACTATAATTTATTAATTATGTCAACAGAAAGAAAAGAGTTTAAAAAACCTCACCGGAATGGCAAGGTTTCTCTTTTATGGTTACCAATTCAATTTAGAAATTCGAAGCCCGGAGATATTCCCACATATTTCAATAGGCTTGTAGAGCGGGTACTTATCAATTTAATTTAAAAAAGTATTCTAAAAATTCATTAAAACTATTCCACTTCTTATCAAAATAATTATCATTTGATAATTCTTTCATATTTTCCCCTTCTATTAACTTAACACTATCATCTTCAATATCATACAACAAATAGTCATCCAATTCTAAATTATAAAGAGAAAAATATTTAGTATTTAAATTATCTTGTTTTCTTAAATGTTGAGTTACACTATTCTCAAAGTCAATTAAATCATTAGCAACATCCATGATAAAACCTTCTTTTCCAGAATATTCATCACTATATTTAATCATAAATTCTAAAAAACTAGAATTTGTTTTATCATTAAAGCCCAATGCTCTAAGATTGTTCTCGTGTTTGATTTGAAATTCTTTCAATGTCAAATCTGCATTCTTTTTTAAGTATTTTAAAATTTTTTCTGATAACATAAAATTGATTATTTACATTTAATTTTTCTTCTAGCTTTTTCAACTCTTGCTCTTTTCCTCCAATATGAACCTCTATCTATATCAAATGCATCTCTATCAACAGGGAAATGTGGATGCTTTCCGGTACCATCACTCCCTAAAGGAGCTGTTCCTTTTGTTGCTCTCTGTAAATTTGTTCTCCCTTTATCATCTAATCTATCCCAATCTATATCTTGTTGATAAACAGTATATGTGTTTCCAGTCCCACTAGTAGGAGCCGTCCAGGTAATTGGATTAAATACATCTAAACCAAACACATCCACTTGACTGTTTGCATTATATACATATCCATACAAATTTGGATTATTTCCTGCTATTCCAATAGGATCTTGAGATAAATAAGTTCCTGTATTGGGCGAATAATACCTAAACCTATTATAATATAACGAAGTCTCTATATCTTCATACTGCCCAAGCTGTCTAAAAGGTATAAAACTTCTATCACCTTTTAGGTTTCTTAAATCCCCATATATATCATAATCGGTTTCCCAAACGAGATCGCCTTTTTCATTATATGCTTGTACAGGACGACCAATATAATCATTAATGATAGAAAATTTGTTGTTGCCAACAATCTTAGCACTTGGCACAAAACTTCCACCTTCATAGATAGACCCAGGTAATGAGATTTTCAATTGATTCCGGTTTGTCATAAACTAAATCATCATCAATGACAAGTTTTAGATCTCTCTTTTAGATTGTATTTTCCTTCATACAAAAAAACATTTCCATTCAAACATATTAAGAAGTTCTCATTCCAGATCTATATATCTTCGTATGGTCTAAAAGGTGTCCTTCATTTTTATATCCCGATTTCTGTATAAAATAAATACAACAAAAAACCCACTAAATTAGCAGGTTTTATTTTGTTTTAAATTGTTTTATCACACGAGTTAAAAGCTTACATCAGAATATCGATTAAACAATCTCAATTATTGGTGCTTTTTCATTATACATATCTGTTACAAAAAGTTTACTTCCTACTAAATCTTTTTGATAAAAATAGTTTCTATGTATCACTGAGTTTCCTTTTACTCCCATTCCAAAATTTTCGTCTTTTTTTAACTTATTTTTTATTGCATCAAATAGTTTCTTTATTGTTTTGTCTGGAGATTTAGATATTATTCTTAGAGAAATTCGTTCAATTCTATCTGTATCTACTCTACCTCCCATTCCTTCAATCGCATATTGACAAATTTCATCATCATAAAAACTTTCATTCGTACTTTCAAGCTTCTCTGTTGATATAAAAAAATTAAGATTTTTACTGTTATAATTTTTTAATATTTGATCAAACTCATTTTTTGCTAACAATACTTTACTAATTGAATTATCAACATCTCTTTGCTCTACATATATATAAGCATGATTGCTTTTTAAAATCTCCTCAGAATAAACAATAAAATCTTTAAGAGAGATAACTATATTTAAATTTGACATAAAAAATACCTATATTATTTAACATTGGAAATTTAATTTAGTAAATATTTTTACTCAAGAAATTAATATTTTCTATTATTTCATTTTCAACTTTCAACTTAGACATTTTTTCACTATAACCTAATTCACTAATAAAGAATAGTTTTTTTAATTGAACTATTCGATAATCATATTCTAATTCAATATTTCCACTTAAAATTGCTTCTCCAATTTTATCATACAATAAATCGTCTCCATCTAATCTTCTTTGCCTAGCTCTAGAATTTACCTGAACAGCCATTTCACTTCCAACATTAAATGCAGTTTTTATTTTTTCAATAGCTATAACACTATCTTCAATTTTTAATAAATCTCTATTAACTCTTGATATTAAGGTTAAAGAAGATTCAACCCAAGTCCAAATATTTTTATTAGAAGTTATCGCATATTCCAAAAAATAATCTTGAAATTGTAAAATAGCTTCTTTTTCATTTAAAATATACAACGCAAATAACAAGTCGTTTAAATTTTCTTGAATTTCAGGTTCTTCTAAATCCTCAGAATTATAGATAAGAAGATTAGCTATTATATATATTTTTTTATCTTTAGGAAGTATATCAATTATCTGTTTTATTATTTCTTTCATTTTTAATCTATAATGTTAATTTTTACTAATGTTCCTGGATCATATTCAGATAAAGCATTACCAATTGCTGAACCCGCCCCTCTGTTATCTGAAGGATTTATATATTTAACACTTGCTCCCGACCCTCCTTCTTTAAACATTGCCATTGGCCATTCATCTCTGTCAAATCCTTTTTTAGTTGGAATTCCGTCTAATGATGCTTTCCTATTTGCCCCAGCTGTTAATCTGTCAATAGTTACAATTTCTGGATGACCTTTTGCTATTGCCTCTTCTATATGTTTTGTCGTTTCAGGATAATCACTTCTTTTAATTGTTGCAACAATATCATGCGTAACGCCATCACCTGCTGATATTGTACATTTATTTAATCCAAATATATCTACAAAGCCATTTGGATTGTGAACATATCCATATAATTTACTTCCTCCAAACAATCTTATTGGGTCTTGAGAAATATATCCACCAGTTTCAGGGCTATAATAACGATGTCTATTATAATAAAGTCTTGTCTCTACATCTTCATACTGCCCAAGCTGCCTAAAAGGAATGAAATCTCGGTCTCCTTTTAGGTTTCTTAAATCACCATAAATATCATAATCTGTTTCCCAAACAAGATTTCCTAATTCATCATAGCATAAAAAACCTCGCCAATATCGCGAGGTTTTTATAGTTTACTGATTTGCGTTGTACAGAAGAGTTTAGGAAAATTAGGCGTAATCTATAACTAACGAGCTATATCCTTTTTCAAAAAAAACATTTTTCCCTATTCCTTTAAATGGATTATTACAAGATTTAATTAATATTCTTTTTATATTCTTATGTTCCAATATTTTTTCAACATTGATAACATTTTTAATATTTAATAAATTTAATTCTTCTAATTCTTCTAATTCAAGTAAAATCGTACAATCAAAAACAACAGAAATATTATTAATGTACAAGCTTTTTAGACTTTTAAATCCAATAATTTTTTCAATCAAAAAATTTTTATCAATACATGCAAACAATTCTAAAGTCTCAATTTTATGATTAAAAAAGAAAGGGAAAATATCTAATTTTTTTGCATGCCCAAATATTAGATGTTTTAAATTATTTAATTTTGATAGTTCGCTAATTCTATTAGTATTCTTTTCCGCAGCTAAATCGTAATCTATCCATTCTATATTTGGAAAATTTAAAATATCAAACACATATGGTTTTACAAGTTCTGGAATTGCTAAATATTTTAAATCATTTAAAACTAAATTACTTGGCCATTGGTGCTGGCTATCAAACTTAGATACAGGAGAAGTTAACTTTAAAACTTCAATACTTAGTGGTATTTCTATTTTATCTAACCAATCTATTGGAATAGTTAACGATTTTAAATTTAAAAGTTTTACAATAAAATCTGGATATTTTTTTATCTTATCCTCATCATTTGAAGTAATTGAAAAAGTAATTGTTCTAATATCTAAGTACTCTTTTTCTTGTGGAAAATCTAGATATTGTCGATATTCCACATTTCCACCAAAATCTTGCTTTTCAATTGAAAAATACCAATTTGTACTATCTGCATTTATAATTGTTTTTTTAATTTGTGTGTACATATTAATTATTTACATTTTATTTTTAGTCCTTTTGAAGCTTTTTTATCTTTTACAATACCAGCATTTCTAGTTTTTTTAATTGCGGCTTCTGGATTATTTGAGTTTAACATGTCATATTGCCCCGTATTTTTAACATTTTCAAACTCTTGTTGTTCAAAATGCCTTAAAATTCTGTTTTGACTTTTCCAGTCTTTCGCATCACCTAAGTCTACAGGCGTAAAATCAACTTTTGTATCAGGATGAGATAACATGGATTGTGCTTTTGTATGACTGGTGTCAGACATTCTACTATTAGCATCTAGTCCAGATCCAACATATGCTTCTCCTGTTGTTGGGTTTGTTAAAGTGTAGACTCCTGAAGAATTTGGAACACTAGAAGGTGCTTTTATTAAACCTAGTGGGTCGACCCAGGCATTTGAATCATGAACATAAGAATATAATCTATTCCCTCCAAATAATCTTATCGGATCCTGAGTCAAATACAATCCAGTTTCGGGAGAATAATATCTAAATCGATTATAGTACAATGAAGTTTCAATATCCTCATATTGTCCTAATTGCCTAAAAGGAATAAAACTTCTATCTCCTTTTGAGTTTATTAAATCCCCATAAATATCATAATCAGTTTCCCAAACCAGATTTCCTAATTCGTTATAAGCTTGTACAGGTCTGCCCATGTAGTCACTAACAATAGAAAAATTGTTACCGCCAATAATCTTAGCACTTGGCACAAAACTTCCATCCTCATAAATCCAAGCAATCAAATTATCAATTGGCTCCTGTTTATCGTAAACCAAATCATCACCATCAATGACAAGTTTAGGTCGATCCTTTAATTTGTATTTCCATTCATGAATAAGAACATTTCCATCCCAAACATAGCGATTTATTTCTTTTAAAAGCATTAAAAAACAGTATAAATATTACAATTTATACTGTTTTTTATTTCAACTATTTGAAACTCTATCAAACTAAAAAAGCAGGGAATAATATCCCTGCTTTTTTAGTTCTTTTTATAAGCTCGATCTAATATTTTGATATATTAAATAGGTATTTATCATCTTCCCTAGGATCCAAGTAACCATTAAATTCATTTACTTTTTTAAATTCAAATGAATAACCATAATTAGCCTCAGGATATTCTAACTTATCTTTTCTTTTATAACCAATTATATTAACAAGGTATTTACCACTTTCTAATTTGAATTTAAATGATTTATACAAAGTAATCCCATCTAATGTTTGGTATGATATACTATCGTTATTAGAATTTGTAAATTGTTCTACATTTAAATTTAATAAATTCCCGAACGATCCAACCCAAAATGTATTATCACTCAAATCAAGATTAAAATTTTCATATTTAAATTGCTTTTCCCAATCGTTATTGAAATAAATATCGTTTTCACTAATAATATATTTCGTTGATTCAATAGGTACAATAGGAATCCAAACACCTTCTTGCAATGACTTTATATACAAATCATGATTCTTTTGAAAAACTTCTAATATTTTTTTACTCTTTATTTTATTTTCTTTCAAAAAAACCAGTAATTTATCTACTGACATTATATATATTCCGTAATCTGTAATAGTTAATTTCTTTTCTAACATAATAATATTATTTACAAGGTATTTTTTTGCTTTTATATAATTCTTTTAATTTATCTAACGCTTCGCCAGGTGTCATATTTTCATATAAAATATCATCTGTTCCTGGTATCTTCATATATCCTTTGGTATCAATGTCTTTATAAGCTTTTGCTCCCTTATCAAAAAAATCATCAGCAGTTCCAGTAAATTTAGAACCATGATAAGGCACTCCTTCATTTATCAGATTTGTATGCATCTCGCCATGTAATGCTGCGGTATTTGCTCCATCATTAGGATACCAAGCAATAGAATTTGTCTGTGCCAATTCGGTTATACCTAAATTATTAGCTACAGATCTAGGCATAAGATGATGTCCCATACCGCTACCTAATAAATCTGAATACCATCCAAATTTATCAACCCGGCTATTTGGGTCCATTACATACGCATAAAATGCATTCCCTCCCAAAAGTCTAATTGGATCTTGAGACAAATATAATCCAGTGCTTACAGAATAATATCTAAAACGGTTATAGTATAAGCCTGTCTCTACATCTTCATATTGTCCAAGTTGTGAATTAGAACATTTCCATCCCAAACATAGCGAGTTTAATGTTTTTAGTTTGCTTATTCGCTTTGCGTAGAAAGAGTTTCCACACCATCATTGCGCATTATTTCAGATATAAAAAACCTCACATTTCTGTAAGGTTTTCTATTTTTATTCTTTGTAGACTCGCGAGACGTTCGCGCTAGCCGGGGGTGGTGTAGATGCAAACTAAAAGCTTTTGAAAGCTAAGATAATTCTAGAAGTCTTTCTAATAATCTCTAAAGCATTACCTTTTATTTTATTATTTTTATATCAACTCTATCTTTAAGACTATCTAAAAAATCATAATCCGTAAAATTTTTACATTTCTCAATAAGTAATTCTTTCAATGTTTCTAACTCTTTCAAAGCCTTTATATTTTCCAAAGCACTATTCCTTACTAATGACAATTTTTTAATAGGAAGCTTCTCAATACCGTTCAAATTTTGAATTTTAGAACTGTAAACATGTAGTATTTGTAGCTTATCTAGTTCCGATAACTCTTTTAGATTTATATTAGGAAGTTTTAAAAGCACCAAACTTTGTAATGAATACGCTTTGTTAAAATTGATTAATCCTTTCCAATATTCCCCTCCTAAATGTACAATTTTAGGAAACCTCGATATATCTATTTTAAATTTCTGCTTATGTTGAAAATATAATTTCTCAATATTTATTAATGAATAAATAGATTCTAAATTAATTACATTTTCTACAATACTAATGAATGAAAATACTTTTAGATATTCAGATATTTTTTCTAATTCCTTAAAATCAACTATATCCTTAATTCCAGAAACACCAATTAAATGGATTTGACTAATTTTTATCTGAGTCGCATAATCTATACCTTCCTTAAAGTAATCCGCATGAATAGTTATATATTTTCCATTCGAATTTTCTCTTATCGTTTTATCTAATGACATTTTATTCCTTTTACTTTATTAAATTTTGCTTCAAAATCATCTGCTTTTTTTACAATATCATTATACAATGCTTTGTCATTTTTATAAGCATCTGCTAAAAGTTTTTCTCCTGGCGAATTGATTGCGTTTTTATAATCAGCATCTGCAATAGCATCAGTTCTTCTCATAAGTTCTGCTTCAACCATTAGTCCTTTTGTATTATCCCCATAATCGACATGAATACCCTTTGTTACTTTTGCTTTCCCTCCAACTCTTTCTGTCATAGAGGCATACATACGGTCAGAAGGTCCTTTACCTATGTAAGAACTTGTTCCATCGGTAAACATATATGTTCCTGTTAATCCAAATATGTCAATCCAATAGTTAGAATCATGAACATAAGAATATAATCTTCTACCGCCTAAAAGCCCAATAGGGTCTTTTGATAAGTAAATACCGGATTCATAGTCATAATAGCGAAATCGATTGTACACAAGACCTGTCTCCTGATCTTCATACTGCCCCAGCTGCCTAAAAGGTATAAAACTTCTATCGCCTTTTAGGTTTCTTAAATCTCCATAAATATCATAATCAGTTTCCAAAACGAGATTTCCTTCCTCACTATATGCTTGTATTTGTCTACCAATATAATCATTAATAATAGAAAATTTGTTGTTGCCAACAATCTTAGCACTTGGCACAAAACTTCCACCTTGATAGACCCAGGTAATGAGATTTTCGATTGGTTCCGGTTTATCGTAAACCAAATCATCACCGTTAACAACCACTTTTGGTCTTTAGAAGTAACTTGTTTAACATCATAATCCGTTAATATCATATCACCCTGTCACTATAAGCCTTGTGCATTAATAACAATTTTCAATGTAGTAAAAATACTATTTAATATAAGAAAACAGGTTTTTAATTTTTACTATTTTAATCTATTGAAAAATATTTATAAAAAAAACAGGCAACTAAAAAAGTTGCCTGTTTTTTTTATAAATCTTAATATAGTTACCTAATTTACTCTACCAATTAACTAAATTATTATTAAAACCTTGTGCATTTGCAATTTTTTCAAAAGCATCATTTTCCGTTCTTGATTTACTTCTAAAATAAAAATTTATAAAATTTAATTTAGATAACTTAATTATTTCTTCAAAATCTACAGCAGAATCGGTAATAGCAATTTTGCTTAAATTACTCAATTTAAAAATCACCTCGATATCCTTTAATTTTTTGTTTGTTAACAATTGTATCTTAGTAACACTATTACTTACTTTAGGAAAGACCTCGATGTTAGTGTTATTTATTATTATAGTTTCTAAGCGTGTTAAATCTGTCAGAAAAGAAAAGTCTATGATTTTTTTACAGTTAACAAGTTCAACATTAACAATGCTTGGGTATTTTTCAGCTAATAATTTTTCATTGATCAACTCTTTAGAAATTTTGAAATGCTTTAAGTTTGGATTTACTTCAACTTTTGCTAAGTCTAACTTTTCTATTGCTAATTTTTCAAGATTAAAATTATCTAGTAATTTATATTTCTTACTATCACTTAACGCTTCAATTTCAAATACTTTTAAATTTTTAAACTTGTTTAAAACCTCTATGTTAATATTTTTATTGTAGAACCCTGATAATTTAAAACTATTTAAGTCAGTAATATTTTGAACGTTATTTATTTCTTCTAATTCTTTTGAAGAATTAGACAAAATGGATATACTATTAATATTATTTAAATAATTTAGAACATCTAAGTTTCTTTTTAAAATATCAGTACTCACTTTATTAGAGTCACAAACTAACACTAACTTTATTTCTTTTCCTTTAATTTGGCTGTTTAATTCTAGTAAAACTTCTTCTTTACATCCCTTTTCAATTGCAATTATTTTATCACTTAAAATTCGATTAAGATTAGTTTTTAAATCGGTAATTTCAATATTATCTATATCCATATTTATTTTATTATTTACACATTTTTAAAGGTCTATAATGATCTTTTACTCTTTTATCGATAACATCTTCATAATTATCTCCAAAGGTATCTTTTAACCATTTTTCTCCCAAATCTCTACGGAATATTTTCTTTTTATTTCCCATATCAACAGGTCTTTGCGCATTTGTTAAAGGATCTAATTCACCTTTTTCGACCATTTTATTCATTCTTTCATAAGTAATTTGTTCTACACCTTGCGCCGTGTCGGTATTGGGAATATCTTTAAAAATATCAGTTGCAGTAGATTTGTTTCCATATCTTCCAGCAGCATTATTTTTTGCTTTACCAACATAGACTTCTGCATTTCTTAAATATACAGTTGAAAGACCAAAAATATCAATCCAGAAATTCGTGTCTCTAACATAAGAATAAAAAGCACTTCCACCTTCAAGTCCTATTGGGTCTTGACTCAAATATCTTCCAGTTTCAGGACTATAATAACGATGTCTATTATAATATAATGCCGTTTCTATATCCTCATATTGCCCTAACTGTCTAAAAGGAATAAAACTTCTATCGCCTTTTAGGTTTCTTAAACCTCCATATATATCATAATCGGTTTCCCAAACTAGATCGCCTTTTTCATTATATGCTTGTATAGGACGACCAATATAATCGTTTATAATGGAGTATTTTTCTTCTCCTACAATTTTAGCACTTGGCACAAAACTTCCACCTTCATAGACCCAGGTAATTAAATTTTCAATTGGTTCTGGTTTATCGTAAACCAGATTGTCTTCATCGACAACTATAAGTTTCGGTCTTTGTTTTAAATCATATTTCCACTCATGTAAAAGAACATTTCCATCCCAAACATAGCGATTTATTTCTTTGTTTGCAATTTTTGCAGTACGTCTTCCAAGTGCGTCGTATTCAAAACTTACTGTTTTTCCGTCTGGTTTTTTTACGCTTTCGAGCATTCCGTTTGCCAGCCAGTTATATGCGGTATCTCCGTCCTGCCACTGCTCATGTTCTTCTTGTAAACTTGCTTCTTCGGCTTTATTGCCTATAAGCTTATCAAAGAAGTTTGTTGCTTTTTCAAAAACTAATGGCTTGGTAATATCACGGGGACTTTTGTGTATTAAATTCCCCAGTTTGTCGTATTTGTAATAATACTTTTCGTCTTTCAGCAATTTTCCACCTTTGCCATATTTACGGTCACTGCGGTCTATGGTTTTGTATAAATTACCCACTGCATCAGGGGTTTTGTACAGCTCTTCTTTTCCATCATAACTGGCTTTGGCAAGGTTTCCAAAATCATCATAATCAAAATAAGTTAAACTTTGGGTCATTTGGTTTACCGCGCTTCTTAATTGCTGGTTGGTATCCCAATTATAAAAACGCGCTCCGGTGCGTTTGCCATTGGCAAAAACTTCCTGCTCTTTTTGCTTGCCGCTATTGTTGTAACTCGTTTTTATGTGCAGTCCGCCTGTGGCAAAACGCTCTATTTCCCTGCCCAAATCGTCTCTTTTCAGCGTAGTTTCCCAAGCTTGGTGCTGTTCTTTCAGTTCGTTGCTTTGGGCTTCTATGCGCTCGAGTTCTCCTTTTTGGTTGTAATGGGTGTTTATATCTGCGCCAAGACTGGTGCTTAAACGGGTACGCTGTCCTAAAACATTGTACGTTGATGTAAGGGTTATGCCGTTTTCGTCAGCATCGAGCTGTTGCTTTTGGGTTTCTTTTATAATGCGCCCAACAGCATCTCGCTCAAAGTAGATGCTTACGTTTTGGTTAACGGCTTCTATCAGCTGTCCGTTTTTATTGTAGGAGTAGGTTTCCCAGGTTCCGTCATGATAATCGGCCCTTGTAATGCGTCCTAACGCATCCTGCTCGTATTCGGTATATTTTCCATCTCCGTGGTCTATTCGGGTAACTTCTCCGGCCAGGTTGCGGCTGTATTTTTTTTCGATACCATCAAAAGCGGTTTCCTTTACAATGTATCCGGCTTTGTTTCGAACAAAATAATAAGCTTCGTGGTCTTCGTTTTTAATGCCAACAAGCTGTTCCATCTTATCGTAGTCAAAACGCACTTTTACGCCGTTTTGCTCCCTTGTCGAAAGACTTCCTAATGGTGTGTAGGTAAACTTAATGCTGTTTTTGTTGTCTTTTAAGGCTACTACATCGTCATAACTATCGTAGCTAAATTGTATTACATTGCTGTCTTTCTCTACAATTTGCCTTACCCTGTCAAGCGCATCATAGCTGAAATAATCTGCCATTTGCATTGGGGTATAGATCGCACGTACGCGACCACGATGGTCATACTCCCATGTTTTTAGTTTCTTCTCGTTTTCACGCCATTCAATAAGGTTGTATTGCTCGTCGTAGATCAGTTCGAGTTCGTTATTATTCTTGGCAACCGTTGCTAAAAGTCCGTCAGCATTATAGGTAAAATGGGTACTGGTTTTGTCTGGTGCAATTATGGTTTTTAGCTGGTTCGGGTTTTGGGCATGGTACAAATAAATGGTCTTTTGTCCTTCAGGATCAATGGCAATCGATGGACGGTTCTGGTCATCATAAATCATCATTTCTTCGGTACCGTCCGGGTAAACAGTACCTGTTTTATTGCCTTTTTCATCGTAAATGAACCCGGTAATTCGGCCTTCCTGATCGATCTCGCGATAGAGTTCCATAAACTCGGTATAGTCATAAAAAACACTGTTGCCCATTGGGTCTTTTACCTGGGTTACCAACTGGTTGGGCTCATAATAGTAGGTAGTTACCGCTCCGTTGGCATCGGTTACAAGGTTGTAGCCTTCTTCGGGATGGTATTCAAGCCAGCCTTCCTGCCATCCGCCATCGCCCCAGGTGTGTACACAGCGGTTTTTAGCGTCGTATTCCCAATAAAAAGTCTGTCCGTTACGGTCGGTTTTCTCGACCATCAGATGGTTATGGAATTTAATAACGGTCGGTTTACCCAAAGCATCTATAATGGCAGACATGTTTTGATGCTCATCATATTCATAAGCGATCAAAAGTTCGTCTCCTTCGGGTCCTTCCAATTCTAATTTCTGGATAAGTCCGTTTATGGTACTTACTTTTATTTCCCTGCCGGCGGTATCGATAATTTTGTTCAGGCGATATCCTGTAAATTCAAAAATAATGCACAGCCCATCGTGATTGGTAATTTGCGTAAGCTGGTATTTTTTACCGTCAAAAAGGGTAAAATCATAAAAAAGTTTGCCTTTATGATCGTAAGCCTGATAACCGTCTGCGGTTCTTTTTAGGGTTGTTTTTTCCTGACGCAGGTAAAATTCTTCTTCGGGCAGTAGTGATGGGAATGCCACTATTCTTCCATCGTCCATACGAAGCCCCAGGGCATCATCTTCCGGATATAACTCCACGGCCCTGTCATATACACAATGCACACCGTGGCCAAGCCAGCCGGTATACGCTGAATCTGAGTACCAGCGACGTTCCCAATTAAGGGCTATCGGACCGGTGATATCAAAATCGCTTCCTTCGTAGATCACTGCTCCGTTGATAAGGTTTACGGGCTCAAAACCTGCTTTACACAAAAGTTTACTGAGCCAGTTGGGACCAACGGATCCTTTTAGAAGTTTATTGAATGCTTTTTTTCCATATTTCATCAGGGTACTAAATCCTATGCTGGCCAGTAATCCGGTCAGCATACCTCCCCAATCCGGCGGATAAGGGCCTCCAACCATTACCGGTTTTCCTGTTGGAATTGGAAGCGAAAAGGAAGTGGGCGCAAAAAGTGTTGGCGCAAAAGGAAGCATTTTTTTGCCTATTTTGGTTTTTCCCAGCGACAGCGATAACGGAATCCCGATATCATTACAAGTCATCAGCATATGTCCTTTGGGACTCATTCTCGTACTGTCTGAGAAAACGGTTTGAGAAGCAAAAAAGTTCATGCTTTCATGACCGATAATAGGCGTCATAAGCCATGGCGGGGTAAAAAGCGGAATATGCACCAGAGGAATAATAATTCCTCCGGTATCTGAATTCCCTCTCTTAAAACCGTTGACATGTACGCTGGTGCCTAAAAAAGGAATATAATCGGCTGGATCAATAACAATACCTATGTAAGGATGAAACGGATTAAAAGGCGGCAGGGTAGTAAAATGGATATCTATCCCTACGACCATAGTCAAATGATTATCGGTCAATAACATAATTAATAGGTGTTGTTTAATTGATATTCCTCTTGTATTTGTTTCGCAATTTGTTTTGGATTGTCTTTCCAGTTTTTTCCAAAAATTGACTTCATTCTGTCCGAAATAGCTTCTTTTTCTGAATAACCAATTTTTGACTCGTTTTCTAAATAACTGTTGGCTATAAAAGTAAAATTGATGATTTTGAGTAATTCATCTGTCAAAGCATATCCGTATTCGAAAGCATCGTTTAAAATCTCACTATATTGTTGGTCTCTATTTTTTGCAGCCAATAACAGTGCATAATTATAGCCGTTTATGACCTGCATTTCCTGCTGGACTTCTTTAGCTATAGCGGTTTGCTTTAAAAAATAATCTATAGCAGTATCGCGTTTTCCCATGATGCTGTAATGTGAGCCTTTGTACATGAGCAGCTGCATCAAGATGCCTGCAATATCTTGCTTGTCCTTATAAAAAGGTGTTGTTATTTTTATCCCTTTATCCAACAATTGATGAATAAGTTCCTGCTCCTCTTTAAACTGAAATAAAAAACTGGCGTAAACAAGATAAGAGGAAGCCCAAAAACTGGTTTCTCCTGTACTCTTGCTAATGTCTATAAGCTCATTGCCCAGTTTTTTTACTTTTTCCTGCTTTTTATCTTTTGCCGCTTCACCAATTTCAAATAAACATTTTCTATAGCGCACCTGCGGATCATTTGGGTTTCCTTGTGTCGCGATTTCCTTGTAGGCTTTATTAATTTCCTGATTTGGAATTTCGATCATGATGCCTTTTTCTTTTACTGAGGCAATCACTTCCTTATATTGTTGTCTCTCCTTATAATCAAGAAACAGGAATCCTATATTTTCAGGCAATAAAACTATCAGTTCTTTTATGCTTTCATTTAGCAAATCAAGGTTGCTTACTTTTTTTATTAAAAAACTAACAATTAAAAGATTGCCTGTTCTCGCTTCAAACTTTTTGAAACTTATCAGCATGTTGATGTAAAAATCTTTTAAGCTGGCAACACTTAATTTATCAATCTCCCGAAGAGCAGCTTTAAAAGAATCAAAATCTTCCCAATTCCATCCGCTGTTTTTTTTCAGGTCCTCATCAAAAGCCAGAATCCATTGTTCTATAATAGTGGTGTAAAAGTCTTTTTTATCATAAAAATCAATTGAAAAAGCTACAAACGAATCCTCTGATCTGCCGTAAGCGGAAGATTCTAACCGAATAAAACTATCTACCAATGGATAATCTTCGGTATAACAAACCATACTAAACACTTGTGCTTTTGGTTTGGCTGTTCTGGTCTTATTCCATATTTTTTGAATGTTTTCGACCCTTACAGCAATAGGATTGTGAGCGTTATTCATTTCTAATTTTTAATTTAAATTTACGATTCCACCTTTAACGTTCGTCATGGTTTTTCCATCTATATCAACGACCATTCCTTCTGCCAGAATTGTATTTTTCCCTTTAATATTAATACTTGGTGCTTCATCCGTAATTTGGGTATCACTTTTAACGGTCACTTCATCTGTCCCGGAAACGAGTACTTTTTTACTGTCAACACTTACTTCATTAGTTCCGCTAATATTTACTTTTTCATCAGCAATAAGGTTTATTTCTTTTGATTGTATATCGACCTTATTTGGCGCATAAATCGTCATTGTTCCGTCTCCGTTAAGCATTATCATATTACCACTTGGGTCTGTCGCCGTAAAGGTGTTTTTTTCTTCATCCAGAACAAGCGAAGTTCCGCCTCTGGTGGCAAAGCTTCTTTTGTTATTGTCTTTTCCGCCGCCGCCGCCGCTTTTTCCGTGAAAAACACTTCCTAAAATAAAAGGTCGGTTAGGGTCGCCATAACGAAAATGTACCATCACATGATCGCCTACATCCGGAATAAATACCATTCCACGATTGGTTCCTACTTTATCGCTGCTACCCGCATCAGGCGTCATGACACGCAGCCAGGCGGTTTTCATTTGAGTACCTTGCTGCCAAAGCATCTGAACTCTCACTCTTCCTTTATTTTGAGGATCTGTATTGCTTTCTACTATAGCTTGCTGTGTTTGAGCAATTGGATATGCAACATCTGGTTCCGGTAAGCTTAGTACTTTTGAAGGTATGGCTCTGAAATTATTTTCATACTCTCCCAAATGTGTTGCATAATGACTAATTTCTGTAATTATAAAAGAACCTACTTCTTGTGTCAACATACTGGAGTTTTCTAAAACACTCGATTGTATGTTAACTATGCTTCCTACTTTTAGTTTTGAGTTTTTTGTAGTTGCTGAAACATAATTAGTATTGGCTGCTGCACTTTCTTGTTTCTTTTTTAAGAAGGATTCTAAAACAACGTCATCACCGGTGCTCACTATACCATGCGTAAACGAAGGTGTTGCAAACACTTCCTTTGAACTCGCAAATGCTTCATTACCTAATTTTGGCAAACCGCTTACTGTGTCTTTTGATTTTGCAGTATAGCGTTTGTCAGCACTTTCATTGTATGTAAAAGCACTAAATTTATTAGGTACTGCCTGCACCGATATTTTTAGTTTGGAAATCTCACTATTGTAAGTTAACGATATAGGGCTATCAAAACTTTTTGGTTTACCGAATATCAGCTTTTCACCATCATAATACATCCACTCATTATATTGTTTTGCTAATCGCTGGATGAACTGAAAATCTGTTTCGAGGTATTGATTCTGATAATCCATCTTGCTGGTGTATTCAGGATTGATATCATTTTGCAGTTGTTCTCCTGCTCCATTTTTTATTACCTCTTTTATGATGTCTTTTAAAGGCAGTTCTTCCCAGGAATGTAACTTTTCACCAGACTCTAATAATATGGTTTTAGAATAGCCCGAAACCACAATATGATTTCCTGAATGTCCATCTTCCTGATCGAAATCTATATTGGTAACAACGCCCAAAAAATTATTATTTTCTTCGAGCACAATGTGTACTACTTTACCCAACCATGCCTGTGCATTTTCGAGCGTATAGGCCAAAGGGCTTTCTACAGCAGCATGTGGAACAAGAATTTCAAATCGATGATGGTCATTTATTACCTGTACCAACTCAATGCTGGTAAAGTGGCTTATTTTTTTAGAATCTATTCCAAAAATTATTGTTGGTGGTGTCATAGTTTATTTTTTTGTATTAGTAGCTATTATTAAGGAATATTATTATTACCTGTATTTAAAAACTTAAAAAAAGCTTCATTGCTTTCAAGCATTTCAGCTGTTAAATCCAGGTCTTTAGTTCCTTGATGTGTTATTGTTTTTTTTCCTAGTTTGTAATAATGAACGATTGTTTTTCCTTCATAATTCAAACTATTTGTACTTATAATTATCTTGCTTTTTTCATTAAAATAAAAAGAATTAATAGCTGTTGTCAGGATATCATCGGATGTCTCTTTAAATTGATAGTTAATTTGTTTTTTATTTATTAGATCAATTACTATCAGGTTTATTCTATTGTTAACCTCACTTAATGGTAATAAAAGCATTTGATTATCTGTAATATAACAATCTCTGGATTTATCGTTTACAATCAGTCCATTTAAAGGAAATACTTTATCGAATCGATTTAGATATCCTATTTTTATAATATTTCTTTTGTTTTGACTAATATGAATACTATCATTATAATACTTAATCGTATATAAAGCTCCTACTTTGTCTTTAACTTCAAGACTGTCAATTTCTAATTTATTTTGCTCATTTTTGACTACATGTTTTGAAATATCCTTTTCTTTGGTCTTTGCATTACATCCAAAAAAAACAAAAACAATTAAAATTATTTTGAGTTTAAAAAAATTAGTTAATTTCATTTGAAATAGAATTGAATTTTTCGTTTTGTCTAATAAGTAATCTCTTTTCATCCTCTAGTTTAATTTTTCCCGGATCTGTGAATAAAATGGAGTTGTTTGTTAAGAGGGCATTTATCTCCTTTAATCTTTCTTTATTTTCCTCAACTTGATAGTCTAAACTCTTTTTAAAACGTTTTTTAAAATCGCCTATCTGATTTAATAAATGTTCCCCATAATGATTTTTACCTGCACTATCCTTATCGGCATTATAAGTATATTTACCAGCATGTCTTTCTTTTTCTGTTGGATAATATTTTCCTGTATTGAAAGCTTTATCAATATCATCTGCTGTTATATTATCCTGAGTTATTATTGTTGAAAAATAACTCCAGTTTTTATTTATTTTATTAAAATAATCTGTCAAAGCCGCCTGATAACCTCCTAAGCTTGAATAATCTTTCACACTACCGTGAGTAGTACTTCTTTTAGAAGGTTTCCCCATTACTCCAAATAAATTATAATCACCGTTTTTTATTGCAGATACTCCATATCCGCTTTCTAAACTTGCCTGCGCTAAAACTAATAATGCACCCTTACCAGATGCTCCTTTTGCTTTTGCAAAATCATAAATATCAATGGCAATTGTTGTCAAAAACTCATGATGAAGAAGTTTTTCTTTTTTAAATGATGAACTTAAATTTTTAGATTTAACATCTTCTGCAACACGATAGCCTTGTACGCTTCTTCGCTGCATCATCGACGACAACTTATCTGTATTTTCCCATTGACCTGTTTGCCTATTATATTGAGGACCTTTAACGCCTAATGAGCTGGCATTTTTATGTTTTCCTGAGGATGAAGATTTGGCCATGGTAAAATTTATTAATTTGAAATATTTCAATATTCAATCATATATCTTATTTCGGTTTATTCTGAATATTATTCTTGGTTTAGTTACTAAGGTTTGGTCATTTCATTTTATCAATATTTTAGAGCTTGTATCAAGAAATTTATTTTTGATCAAAAATCCCCCGGCAAAAAAATACGACGAGAAAAAAACAAATACAACTGTTCCAAACCAAAGAAATATATCCGGAAATGATTTGATATATAAAACTGATGGATAACCTGGGGGATCCATTATAAAAAAACGTTCCAGATTTTCGCATAATAAAAGTGCTAATAATGAAACTACTCCTGAGAGACTATTTCCTTTTTCTTTTTTATATATGAAGTAAAAAAAAAGCCCTGTTATAATACCAATAGAATATTTTAAAACCCAAAAAGGACTATTCTTAAACATATAGGCAAATACAACCGAAAAGAAACTGGCAATAAATAATAGCAGAAGTAATTTTGAAATAGATAAGAGAGGATTTTTTTTATCATAAAATAAAAACATGAATATACAACTCAAAGATGTTGCTATTCCTACTCTCATTATATAGAAATATTCAGCTAAAAAATTTCTGTCAATCGATTCAATACTCATCAATATAATAAAAGAATACATGTAAAAAATTCCAAATAGCAGCAAGAATAAAATACCAGATAACGTCTTTTTCAGTAAAAAGTTCTTATCCGAATTACTATAGAGAAAATCTTGTTGTTGCATATCTTATTATTTAGTATAAGTCAACTTATAAATTTCAATTCAAGGCATTAAGAACAAATAAAACACAGCTAGATAACTACTCATTTTTAATAATAACTAGCCTAAATTTGTTGATCTTGTAATTCTAATTTATTTTTATTCTTCTAATAAAAAGGAAGAATAAAATATTACCACGCAAATAGTTCTCAAAAAATCATAGATATTTTCTTTGTAATTAGAAAACTCGTATAAGTTAGATCGGTGAAAAAATATACTATTTTAAAAAAACTAAGATTTTATAAAAACAAGAAGCGGCATTTTACCGCTTCCTGATAATTGAGATAAATTAGATTTTAGCCCAATTGTTATCTAATGTTGCATTACCTAATGTAATTTTTTCTGCTGAGAAAGTGATCTCAGTAGTCATTGGAGTTTCTGCCATAGCATCAAGCTGCTCGCTGAAGAATACAATAAATGCATTTTCAAAAGAAAGTTCTTTCATTACTTGCTCAGAATCTGCCTTGAAAAATTTCACTTTTCCGCTTACAGGTTTGTGCTGACTGTTTACTGCCTGTTCGATAACAGTAGTATTGTCTGTAGATTTTAATTTTAGGTTTAATCTACCTCCTTTAATTTCAGATGAAACTGCTCCTTTACCGTCAGTATGTCTTAACATATCAACTTTTGAGAATAATACTTGGTACTCGTTTCCTTCGAATTCTAAAATTGCTTTAAATGCCATAATAAAAATAATTAAGTTAAAAAATGTTTTTTTTTAGAATCCTCTTTATTTTGTATGACTAGTATTAACAAAAAAAAGAGGTATTCTACATGATTTTAGAATACCTCTTTTTTGTACTAACGTACTTTTTTAATTGCTTCTTGTAGGAAGATGAGGGTGATTCGCAATCAATAATTTGTACGAATATACAAATACAAATCAAACAAACAAGTTTATTCGTAATCTTTTTCATCAAAAATCGTAAAATATTTTTTTGACGAAAATTAAAATATGTAAGAATACAGTATTTGCTGGGCTTGCAGAGAATTTATATGAATTTTTAGATTTGAAATATTAATTAATAATATTTTTCATAAAAAATAATAAAATGAATCCCAGAAGCACAACCGTAATATGCAAGATGATAGCATTGACCTGAGGCTGCAATGAATTTATCTGAGTTTTTATATCTGAAGTCGCAATTGTATGGATTTCATTTATTTTGTTTACCTGTTTTTGTAGCGAATCAATCGTTTTATTTAAATATAAAATGTTCTGGTGCTGATTAGAAAACAAGCGCTTGACTTCTTTGTCTGATAAAGCTGCTCTTTTCTTAATAACTCCGGTTTTAGGCTCTTTAAGTGTTAACTCACTTACATCCTCAATTTTACTGTTATTGACTTCAAAACTTTTATTTAGCTTGTTTACCAAAAAAAAGATAAAAACAATATAGGAAAGTAAAAACGTTGGTAAAATGTACTGAACAATTATCTCTATGGGTTTTGGTCTCACCGCACTATGAATATTGTTTATAGTACTGTAATTAGTAAAAAAAATAGGTTCTTGTTTTTTCTCTTTATTCAATCTTTCGTTTTTAAATTTTTCTTCTAAATCTATTAATTCAAAGCGATCCAGAGAATAGACCCCCAGACTCTCTGTTAGTTTTTTATGATGTACCATCCAATTGAGCACTTCTTCCATTTGGTATTCAGTAATGCCCGGATCTTTAAGCCTCCATAAAATTTCATTTTTTGTGAGTTCACAAGGTTTTCCTTTGCTTTCAAAATAAAATAACTCTAAAATTATTTCATGCAAAGGTTTTGTCATTTCTATTGTATTCATAATCTCCATAATCCTTATTTTATAATAGAAGTTTTTTTGATATATAATAATATTTAGTCTGAGATTCATCGTCAAAAACCTCAAAAGTATTATTGCGCTGCATTTTTTCTAAAACTTCAACCTTGCTGTTTAAGGTTGTAAAAATTGTTCTGAATTGGTCTGGCTTTTTCTTAAACTTTCGAATATCTTTAATCCTTATTTCATGCAAATCAGGACTGTTTACAAATACTCTTGTTTTGAAATAAAGCAAATCTGCCAAAGAACTTCTATTTTTTATTGACTCTGTTTGTCTTATTTTACTAGCAAAAATTTTACATCTGTCCCTAAAGCTTAAAATCTCAACTTTATCAATATTTGCGTTTGTATATTCTTTGCTGATTAATTCTCTGTAGTTTTCTATAAGCTGCTTAATTTCGCTCTCTGTCAGTAAAATATGGACTTTGTTTTCTAAACTACTGTTAAGGGTATCTTTTGCATTTATTACAAATGTTTCGCTTTTATAGTTTTTAGGTATTTCGGTGCTTGTACTATCTTTTCGAGGATAATTTTGAATAAGATTATTAATCGTTCCACTTGGCTGACTTCTTAAAAAGCTGAATTCATTTTTGTATTGTGTCAGCGATTTTAATAATGTATTATTTGTTTTAATAGTTTTACTAATAACGCTGTCAATAGCTTTATTGATAGTTTCCGGTGTAAGTTCTCCGTTTAATTTAGGAAAAATGATACCTCCGTTAAAATTACTTTTTAATGGTGCATCGTAGATATAATCATTATCTACATCGCCATTGTATATAAACTCATCGTTTTTTGCAATCAGCTTTGGGTCAACATAATAATTCTGGATATTTTTTTTATTTGCATTACTGGCCTCGCTTAAATACATTTTACTCTGCAGAATAAAATCCTGGTTATCGGAGTTGTTTTCATTTTTAAAAAGAATGAACAATAATTTAGCATTATTTTTTGCCAAAATATTAAAACTATCCGGTAAGACATTATTTATGGACCCGTCTAAACCTGTCAAAATAAAAAAGTTATTTTCAAAATTTGTTTCTGAACTCAAAAACTGGCTAATATTTGTATTGCTTCTGGGTAAAATATTCTCATCCAAAATTTCATCTGGTGTCTTTATACTTTTCTCTATTAAATCAAACCATTTTGAAAAAGATTGAGATTTAATCAAATAATAACTTTTAGATTTCCCTTTTGCTATAAACGAATATGTAAAATTATAATTCGCATATAATTCACTACTGATTGTTAGTTTAAGATTTTGTAATGCCGAAAGTGTTTTTTTTAAATATTGCTTAGTTGAGTTGTTGTTCTCAAAAACGTAATAAAAATTAATATTCTTACTTTCCAAAGCGATTTGTTCGATGGTTGTAATCGAAATATCATCGCCTTTTAAATTTGTAATTTTATTTTTGTCGTGGTTCCAAACATTTATAGGCAGCGATATCTTACTTGTGCTTTCGAACTTAATTGGATCGCTTGACTGATTTTCATTTACAAAAAAAGTATTCTTATACAATTCATTAGCCCGAAAATTAATTTTTCCCGAAGAAAAATGCAGCGTATCCGTAGGATTCAGCCTGACAACCATATTATCTTCTATAGGATTTAAATATTGCAAAGGAACCCAGCCATATTTAAGATTGGTCGTATCTTTTGGCATAACATCATCAAAATTTGATACAAAAGCTGAATTGGTTGTTTTGTTGATTTTATATACATATACAAAATCATTTAGTTTAATATTCTTTTTAGATGCCGATTCTAAGTTGGGATCGTTCTTTAATAAAAGTGTACTTTTTTTGACATTTTTGCCACTGGAAAACAAGTTGTCTAAGTTATTTGAAGCTACAAAATATTTCACATACTTTAAATTTACCTGATTTTGCATCGCCCTGCTGTATTCAATGACGTTCTCTTTTTTTATCCAACCTAAATACTGTACTTCTTTTGCATTAGAAAAGTGATTTTTTTTACTGCGTAAAACAGAAAATGTTCCTTTTGGTTTTCCAATCAATTTTTTATCTGCCACAACAACCTCATAATAGTTTTTATCTTCATTGATCACATACATTGGAGACAAAATATTGGCTTTATTATTTACCTTGGCTCCATAAGGTTCTTCATAAATACTATTATCACTTCTGTCTGAAAAAACTAATTTAAGCTGTGATTTTTCGCTTTCTTTTTGCTTTTCATTATCATAAGTGTTTACTGTTTTTCCTGTTTTTTCGATAACACTTGTGCTATTTTTAACCTGAGAAAAAACACCATTTGTTACCAATAAGCAAATCAACGAGGTATATCGAAGTAAAATACTAATTTTCATCTATTTACTTTGTTTTTTAGTTTTTTGAGTAACATTTATTTGCTTAAAGCATTTAATGGTATCTAATTTTACTTCCTGAATTATCGTAGAATTTCCATCTAAGTAATGAAGTCCCTGACAATAACTTAAAAAATCATTGTATTTTTCTTCATTTACCACTACTACTACATCGGATAAATCATTGCAGATGTATTTATTTTTCAAGTAATTGACCTGTTCCTTATACATTCTTGTATCCCTTGCTCCCAGATTGGCAATAATTTGCAAGCGCTTTTTTATATCGTTCAAAACAATACCTGCAGAATCTACAACTTCTGGTTCTTTGAATGGTTCGTACAATTGAAGAATCTCTATTTCTTTTGTTATAGGATATCTGGTTTTATCTGTTTCCAATTTTACGGTATAAATACCGGGCTGCGTAAAAACATAAATAGCCTGCTTTTCATAAGAATCAATCGTTCCGGTTTCACCAAATTCCCAATACCAATTGTTTGAACTTGGCGAATATCCTGTAAACACAATTTCTTCGCCTACATAACCAAACTCTGAGCAAAATATCTTTGGAATAGAATCTTTTGCTGTCAATGCTCTTCCATTGACGATATTAATTTGTTTTGAAAAATCGAATTTATTATCAATTTTTAGCGTTACTAAGTATTTACCTGCTCGGTCATAAGTATAGTTTACGCTTCCTTTACTAACAAGCGAATCACCGTTACCAAAATACCAGACTGCTTTTTTATCTGATATTAACGTACTGTCGTTTATCTTAAAAGATAATTTTTCATTTAATTCGTATTGATGATTATCATTATCGTCTAATATTGAAAAATCAAGATTACTTAATCTTTTATTGTACGGAAATAATAATGCCACTATAAACAATATTATTGCAATACAAAACAAAACGATAACTACTGTTTTATTTTTAATGTTCATTTTTAAAATTTGCTTTACATTCGTTAAGACTTGTTTGTACAAGAGTATCGTTTTTTTTCACGGTACTTTCTTCAAGGTTTATCTCTAAAAAAACATTTAACAGGTTGCCGCCAATTAAACAAAAGTTATATGACGAATGAAATTCGTTATCCTTATACAATCTCTTATAATCTGATATTCTTCTTTTTACTTCATCAATTCGCTGTACCTGATTGATGTCATATTTAATAGTATCAATGGTCTGGAAAATTTTTCTTGATTTATTAGCATAATCTACTTTAATCTTCTGCATTTTTTCGTAATCATTGATTCTGTTGAGCATATCTGTATTATTAAAATTTGGTGTTTTTAATAAAAACTTGGTAACAACAATAAATATAATACAAGCACTGATGATAAATAATAAGTTGAATTTTACCTTTTTCCAATATGTTTCATCAAATTCTATTGCCTTCTTCATAAAATGGGATTATTTTTTTTTATTTTCCTGATCGTGTTTATCAATACATTTTTTAAGCTGAGTTTTATTTATGTCGTAATTTGTCTCGGCTTCTTTCAAAACATCAATTTTAGTCTGTATATGCTGAAGTTCTACTAAAAACTCTTCATATAAAACAAAAGAATTTGTCAAATTTGTTTTTGATTTTTGAATCTCATTATTGATTGCAAATCTTTTCTCATTGATCAGAGACTGAAGATTTTTTCGCTCGTTTAAGGTTCTGTCTTTAAATCTTAAATCGTTGATTTCTATTAATATTTCATCTAAAAGCAGGTTCATTTCGCCTTGTTTTACTGCGATATCATTGTAGTATTTATGTTTTTGCTCCAACTCTGCAACACCTTTATTGGCAGTTATCAGCGTGATATAAAGGCAACCAAAAACAAAGGCGAATGTTATGAAAAACATTATAAAAAACTTTCGTTTTTTACTGGTTATTTTAGCGTGATTAAGTGGTTTCATAGTTTTCTGTTTAATCTAGTATTGACCATGTATTGCTTTTTGGGGCTGACACTTTGGTTTCTTCGCTAATTACAATATTTTCTTTTCTGATTCCGATGTATTCTAATTCACTTAATTTTTGCCATAAACGTTTTAAAATTCCTAGAAACTGATTTAGTTTATCCAGCGTTTGTGCAATATCATTATGGTCATAAACAGCGCTTTTTGCTTCAAATAATACACTAAGTAATTCAGAAGGTTTTACATCAATCCATTCGTAATAATATTGTAAAAGCATTTCTTTCTCCTTGTCGTCCATTAGCGTTAATGTTGAGATCAGATGATTTGCCAACACAATTATTTTGTCAAACATATACACTGGAGCTTCTTCAGAAGCTATATTTTTAAGATAAAAACAATGCTCTGCATAGTAATCAATTATTTTGGTACACAAACTAAATGTGTTCGATACCAATTTGTTATTACTGGAACTGTGTGCGTTTTTTTTATGAATTTTTATCGAAAAATCGTTTAACTGATATAATTCGGTATTAACTTTTGTAATGAATTGATTTAAAGTTTCATTGTTTTTTGTTTTTACAACCGGAGCGATGTATTTTCCGTCGTCAAGGAATGTACCATTTTGGAATGTTAATTTTTTTACGATTAAAAAGTAACCAGATAAAAAATTATCGTTCACCTCATTTTTTTTGACAATATGTAACTTTATCTCCGGCAGAGCATGCGGATGGTGTAATGGAATTATTTCCGGATCTGGAATACCTACAGGAATTAGATCATAAGGATTTATAGAAACTATAACATAATAATACTCTGCAGAATTTCGGTCTAGATCATTTGCATTGATGCTTGCTTCAGGGAGTTTTGTACCATAAATATCCTGATTATAAGAAATTACATATCCGTTTTTGGCAATTACATCGCATTTTTTTAAATAAGCAACTAATTGTCCGCCTTCAATTTTTATTTCAACATCTATAGATATATTACCTGCCGGCTGAATAGCCCCATAATTAAAGTTGTTTAACTGAACTTTATTATAATCACTGACAATTGTTATAAAATTGAAATAATTATTGATAAAATGGTCTTTTGTTAGTTTTACACCATCCGTCCAGTTAATTGGTAAATGTATGTTTGATTTCATAATTGGTGAGTGTTATATTCTGGTATTAGTTAGTTTTATTTTATGTAATGGAGTATTGAATACTTCATTATAATTATTCCTCTATTGGATTTTGCTTTTTCAACGTAACTCTTTTAGCAAAAATGGTTTGTTTGTTTTTTAGTTTACCCTCTGAAATCGTCTGATAAGGACTCAGGTTCCTGATAAACAAAGGAAAACTGAAATATTTTGCTGTATAAAAAGTCCATCCCTTATCTTCATGCTCGGCACTTGATTCAATGGCATCATTAGGAAATCTATAATTTTGGTCTTCAATAAACTTATCAAACCAATTACCCAGATTAACATCCTGAGCAATTTTTACATCAAACTTTGAAAAAAATTCAGAATTGCTTTTTTTCTTTATATGTATTGATACCTGCATTAAACGAAACTTATCAATATTGTCCCAATACTCAATGTCTTTACGTTCTTTTCCAACCCTCCAGTATTCATAAAATGACTCAGGAATCTGTAAATATTTTTTCTTTGATTCCTGAAAAAAGATTGGCGCAAATAACCATAGAATATTAAGCATACTGATATGAGCATAGCTGGAAATAGCGATATAATTAAACACCAGATAGTAAATCCAGGAAGAGAGAATTGCTACAATTAAAAAAAGAAAAACTTTTGCCGGGGCACTATTTTGTATTTCTATCTTTTGAAACATGGCAGAATCCATAAAGTACAACAATCCAACTCCGAGTATTAAGTACCATAATACTGAAAACAATAAGCCAAACCAAACAAACTCATTGTTAAAAAAGGCAAACAAGCAAGGTAAAGCCGCTAAAAGTGAAAAACATAAAATAAATATTATAGCCGCCTTGGCTTTTATTTTTATACTCGAAAACTGACTCATAATAAGTGTTATAATAAGTATCAAAAACGGCGCTAAAAGGTATTTTAAAAAAAAGGGTAGTATTGTATTCATAGGTGAATGTTATCTCTTTTATTATAGTTTAAAAATTATAAAATGGTATTTATACCTAAATAGTTTTCGTTTAGTTTTATTCCTAATTGATAGTTATTAAAAAAAACAATATCAACTTTTCTGTTGCTAATAAGAAAGTACTCTAATACTTTTCGCGTAAGTTCCATCTTGTTTTCTAAAATGGGATAATCAATATTTCCTTCAAAATATAAGGTCACCTCAACATCATCAATCTCACTTTCTACCGCTCCGCTAAGTCCTAAATCAAAGCCTAAAGTACCCTCGCTTAGTTTTAAAAAAGGAGATGTCGTAAATACATGTTTTTTATATTTTAGTTTTACTACATTGCCTAGCAGCATTTCTAAAACTTTCTCCAGCTCCGGAAGGTTTTCTTTTAGTTTTTCGGCCTCACATAAATAAATGAACAGATTCTTTTTTTGTTCTTTAGATAAATTAAAATCAATACCAACTAGTTCATCTACTATATTTAGAAACAAATCAATCTTGTCCTGAAACAAGTGTAAGCTTCTGATCGCATAATGAGTATTGGCAAAGAAAATCTCATTATCAAAAGGCATAAAGAAATCTAAAGCATTCTTTTCTGTTTCTTTATTTTCTCTGACCGCCTCTACAATCTCCTTGTTTGACATTGTAGGATTGCTAACAGACAAGGGATGAAAAAGCAGTTCAGGTAAATTATGGTAAATGCTGTTCTTGGCCAAATGCAAAACAAGTGCTTCTTTTGTAATTCTCGAATCTTCCTGATATAACATTGAAGAGAGATCTATAGCATCTCTTGAATTGTTTCTTTTTGAAAGACCTGTATGTCTGACAAAAACTTCGGTATCATCTTTTAGAATATTCTGCAATTCATAAAAAAGAATTTCACCTCTTAAATTAAAATTAATCTGTTGCTTTAAAACTGAAATATCCTGTTCCATAACTTACCTTTTTTCCCAAATAAACTCATCTTCTTTTATATCTAAAACAATAGCTTCATTCTCAAGAATAGCTTCTGATATAATTAATTTTGAAATTGTTTTCTTTAGATACGTTCTCACGATTCCGGCAATAGGTCTGGCTCCATATTTCTTAGAAAATCCTTTATTTGTCAGATATTCTAAAGCACCATCTGACAGATCAAATGAAATATTTTTGATACTTATTAATTGTTCTTGTAGACGATTTAAGTGTAATTTAAAAATGGCTTTGGCAATTTCTATATTGATAGGGGCAAATGGAACAACCTCTGTCAAACGGCCTAAAAATTCAGGTCTGAAATGCTGGCTCATTATCTCAATTAATTGATTAGAAGTCGGTAAATGACCGCTTTCTATTTGCTCCTGAATCCATTGGCTTCCAATGTTTGAAGTAAAAATGATGATCGCATTAGAGAAATCACCTTCACGCCCTAATTTATCATGAATTTTTCCTTCATCCATAATTTGCAAAAACACATCATAAACAGAGCTGTGCGCTTTTTCAATTTCGTCAAAAAGTACAACAGAATACGGTTTTTGCCTGATTTTATTAACCAGCATCCCTCCTTCTTCATATCCTACGTATCCTGGAGGAGCACCATATAATAAAGCTGCTGAATGTTCTTCTTTAAATTCTGACATGTCAAATCGAATCATCGCATTTTCATCATCAAACAATAATTCAGCCAGCGTTTTTGTCAATTCTGTCTTTCCTGTTCCTGTTGGTCCTAAGAAAAAGAAGGATCCAATAGGCTGTTTAGGATTACTCAAACCACTTCGGGATTCGATAATAGCTTCAGATAGCGTTTTTATAGCATGCGATTGTCCTTTTACCCTTTCCTGTAATTTGTCTTCGATTGTTAAAAGCTTCTCTTTTTCGCCCGCACTTATTTTTCCCAACGGTATTCCGGTCGCATTAGAAACAACTGCCAGAATCTCAGATTTTGTTACAACCGTAATTTTTTCTTTTGCTATATCTTCAATGTTCGATGCTAGTTTTTCAATATCTTCAAAAGTAACAGGTTCGTTTTTTTGTCTCTTCGAATTTTCCGAAACATCAATTTTACTGGTTACAACACAGCTTATTCGGTTGTATATTTCCTTTTCAAGCAAACTCATTTTTGATTCATCAGCCGGATCAGATTCTTTTATCTGTTCTTTTATTTTTACAATTTCTACCAATGAATTTGCATTTGAAACAATTACTGATGAAGCCGTTCTGTCTAATAAATCAATTGCTCCGTAAGGCAGCTTTTTTTCTTTATAAAATCGTTTAGACAAATGAATTGCCTCCTGTATTACCTCTTCGTTAATGGCTATTTTATAATGCTTTTCTAATTTATTTTTATAAATATTCAAACATTCAACCAATAAAGAATAATCCAGCTCTTCGATAAAAATATTCTCAAATTTTCCATTTATTGTAGTTCCTTCAATTGATTTTCTATAAGAATCCGCATCAATTGAGGCAATAATATTAATATCACCCTGGGTTAATTGCGTATTAATGATATTGATTACAGCGTTTGATTTAGAGTTTGATGAGTTTAACAGCACCTGTATATCATCAATAAAAAGAATGCTTTTTCCATTTTTGGATAATTTTTCAAAAATTTCGATAAGTTTTTTCGAAATCTCATTTTCATTACTGCAATTGGCAACGAGTTTAGAAACATTTAAAGATAAAACAAGTGTTTCTTCAAAGAAATTAGGATCTGTTTCGTGTAAATTGTGAATAAGATTTTTTATAATACTTGTTTTTCCAATACCAGATTCTCCAATTAATAAAATACCATGGTTTTCATATCTTTCTATATTTTCAAGTATCAGTCGAACTTCTCTATTTCTGCCAATGATACTGCTTCCTTCTTCAATAACATTTTTTTTATATAAGGTATCACAATAGCTAATATCGATCGTTTCCTGCTCATCAGCATTATCTGCCAGACTAAAACTCTTTTGATTATTTCTAAGTCCAAAGTGTTTCAAAAGTTCCTTATCACTTAAGTTTAAGCCATCAATTTGTTTGTCACTATAAACCAATCCGGGTTTAATGATAGCAATAAAAACACAAAAGGCATCGATAGAATCAGCTCCTAATCTAATTTTATTGAAATTTGATTCTGTAAAAACATGCTCAACTTCGCCATCACTAGTAATGCTATTATCATTGGTTTGAGATGAAGTATATACTTCTTTTCTCACATCAAACCATTCTTTTATATATTCTATATCTTTAGATAATGATTTTAATACTTCTACTAATCCTGTTGGTTCAAATAATAAGGCATAAGCTAAATGAGCTACCCCATATGTACTGTGACCATCCTGAATTGCTAATGATTTAGCAGATTTAATTGCAGATAATAAGCTTGGACTATAATCTAATTCGTTCATAAGTTTAATTAATTGTAATTTGAAACGGAATGTTCATAACCGATTGTTTTTCTAATGTTTCTTTTAAAAACATCTCTATTTTTTTCTTGTTTTCTATCTGCAAAGCATATTTTTCCTGTAAAACAACTTTGATATCAATGGTTCTGTATACTCCTTGTTTTCTATTGCTGCTTATTCCTACTCCATCTGTAATTAAAACATCTTTGGTAATATCTCTTAAATGATAATGCACTGCTGATTTTATATCTTGTTTGGTTACTAAGCGTTCTTTTGACAAGAAACCATAACGTAAATTGATTAGTTTTTCGACTTTGTTATTCCTGTAAATTCCTCCAATTGAACTTGTTTCAAAAATCGTTGAATCTTGAGCTAATTCGGATATAGAAGTTTGTTTTAAGACAGTGCCTTTTTTTAAATTATTGGCCACCTGTCCATTCGAAGTCCAATACGAGTAATAAAGAATTTTAGATTTCTCAGTTTCGTGGATTAAAGCATATACTTCCTCCTCGTTAACCTGACTGTAACTGCTATTAATTTTGTTTTCAATCGAATTAAGTTCTTCGTTGATTCTGGTCATTGTAGCATCTATATAATCTGCATTTATATTAGAAAAAGAACCAATATCTTCTCGTAATGCCCTTGCCAATTTTTTAAGAAAAAATTTTGCATTTCGTGAATCATAATTTTCTAATCCGCCATAAAAAATAGTAAACGTATTTGAGGTAAGCGAATTAGCTTGTTTTATACCATTTGTAAATTCAATGTTTTTTTCGTTAAAAATTTTCATTACATCAAGAAAATGGGTATTCCTTTCGGCTTTCATCGGGAACAAACGCCCTTCGATCTGAGCATTATGAACTCTGTTGTTTAACTTTCTATTGACAATTGGAAACGTATTTATTTTTATTTGAATTTTATCGAATTCTGCTTTAGTAAAAATTTCAGGAAATATAAATTCTAACCAGATCAGTCCTGTATCTTTTTTGCTGGTTTTTAGCTCTTCTTTGCCTATTTCAAATCTGTCTAATATCGATTCGTATACCAGGTTTTCTGCGTTAAGCTTTACTTTGTAAATAGAATTTTTATAAAATGATTTTATATTTTCGGCATAATGTTTATTATCCTGAACTTCATCAAAAATTTCATTTTCGATTTCAATATTATTCCCCAAAGAATCCTTTACTTTTATAAATTGCAAAAAGTTGTCTAATGATGAGTTTTCTGTTATAAAAGTAAATTTCAATGAATTAAGTTTTTCCAGATTTTCTTTCGAAACATCTAATCCAACCCAAATACGATGATCTAAAACCTTATTTTGTGCAGATAAATGCTGTACAGTTTTTGAAGAATCTATCAAAAATGAGTCATACATTTGAAAACTAATCTCCCCTTCTACAATATTTTCATTGGTAAAAGGTGTAAAGTAGATATCATAATCAACATTGGTGGCCATTCCTGATTTTACAACAAATTCAGTATCATTATTTAGCATAACAATACCTTTAGTAGCGGTGGTACTTGCCAAAGTATGAGCCGGCATTGGCAAATTCCATTGACTTGGTACGATCTCCTGGGCAATTCGTTCGATAATTTTATTATCAGATTCCACGCCTTCCTGATGCAAATAGTAAAGTTCATGAACAAAAACATCTAACAACATCATCACCAAAGGATCTGCCATATTGATATCTTCAATTCCCCAAATTTCAAGGCATTTTTTTTGTATCCTGTTCTTTATTTCGATAAACTTAACGTCCTTCATATTTTATTTTATTGCGAAATTGGGCTAATATTCAACTTTGTGTGAAAATTAAATGGAATTAAACTTTCTATAATGGAACCTTTTACGACTATATTCGCTTTTCTTCGAATGCTTGATCCTAATTCTTTATCATTAATTTCATCTAAAGAAATAGAAACTTCGCTTAGAATTAATCTTTTTTCGAAAGCCTGAATTGAATCATATAATGATTTTCTGACCAAATCTTCCCAGTCTCTTTTTTTAATATGTTGATTAAATTCTAAATCCCAAATAATCGTCCCATAGCTTGGTGTCTCTGGAATCTCACCAAAAGAAGTTGTAATTATCATCATAATATTATACGCAATCGACTCGTCAATCTTACAAAAATTCTCCTGTGAACCTCTAAGCAGAGACTTAAAATTAACTGGGTATTTCAGATATTTCATCTTAAAAAAATATTAAGTTGTTTTTTGACACAAATTATGGCGTTTCGGGATTTTTAACATAGTACGACAAAAATCCAAATAAAATACTTACAAATCAATATTATTTAGAAGTTTTTTTTTATTAGTTTTACAAAATTAACTAAAAATCTTATAAAATTATGAGCATGTTCAATTATGGTATTGGTGGCAATGAAGTGAAGGTTGATGCCAATGAATCAATTTTAGAAATTCCTTCAAACAGAACGTTACTAATTCAAAAACTTACAAATGAGCAACCGGTAGGACCTGAGGCAGTGTATGATTTGCAAACAGTAGAGGCGGTGTTTGAAAAGTACAAACCAAGTGTAGATTTTGAATTTACTACTGAAGAAGGTTCAGATTTAAATGAATCTATGGTATTTCAAAACTTAGGAGATTTTGGTGCAAAATCAATTAAGGAGAATAGTCCTTTTTTAAATAAATTAAACACTGAAAAAGAACAAGCTTATAAAATTGTGCGTCAACTGTCCAGTAACAGAGGATTAATTAAAGCTATTCAGGACCCTGCTGTCAAAGAGGCTATAATTGAATTACTTGAAAACGCTAAGAATGAAATTAACAACAATAAACAATAAATATGGCAACTCAAACTAAAGAACAAAAAAGTCATGGTTCTTCAACCGAACAATTGCTACAGGAACAAGGCAGCAAAATAAATTTATTAAATGAATATGGTGGTTTTGCCTTCTTAGAAAATGTAATCGACGGATTGTCAAACTTAAATCCTACTAGAAAAGCGAGAAAAAATATTTTTCTTAATGATGCCCAATGGGAAAATGAAAGAACAACGCTAACCAATAGACTTGAGTTATGGCTGGATCTATTAAAAGGCAACGATTCTGTTGAATCAATGATCGAAGTAGCCAATACAAAAGCTACATCTGCAGATTCAACATTAAACAGGAATTTAAAATATGCATTAAATGTTTCAAGAGAGTTAGAAACATCTTACCGCAGTGTCGCTTTATTTTATAAAAATGCTGAAAGTGATAAAATTAAAAATGTAACTATCGTAAATGCAGATATATCTCAATTAAAAGATTTAGATAATACTTTGTTTATTGATTATGTTTCAAACGAATTAAAACAAAATTTTGACCGATTAGATTTGAGAAAAAACTACTCTATTCTTTCAGTACCTGGTTATTTAGGTTCTAATGCTGTTTTAGATAAATGGTCTAAAATAGCACATGAAAACAAAACAGTATTACTAACTGATTTTCAAGATCTTGAAACTCCAGATGATGTTATAGATATTTTCTTTAATGCGAATCATACAGGTGGTGATGTATTTAAATCTAATACAATCATGACTTGTAACTATTTACTGGGAAGAAGTAAATATGATGAAGTTGGAGAGGAAGATAATTTATATGTACCGCCATCAACTTCTTTAGCTGGTAAAATCTACAAAACGCTAATGTCTCAGGTTGTTGCAGGTAAAAAATTTGGCGGTCTAAACGAAGTCGAAAGTGTTCGTTTTGATTTGAAAAAGAGCGAAATTTCAGAACTTGAAAAAATGGGTCTTGTACCAATGGTAAATGAATATAGTAAAATTATGGCTTTCTCTGCTAAAACATTATTTAACGGAGATAACCTAGGTTTACAAACTTACTCGGTAGTAAGAGTATTTGACCACATTACAAAAGTGCTTTTCGACTTTTTAAACAGAAGAGCTTTTGAAAACTGGACAACAAGAACAGAAGCTGATTTAAGAAGCCAAATCATTAAGTTTTTAGATGGAATTAAAGGTCCAACTAATCTTATTGAAAAATTTACAGTAATGAAAATTGAACAAGATAAAACTCAAAAAGACAGAATTTTATTGGATATTCATATTACACCATATTTTCCAGCTAAAAGCTTTGTAATTCAATTAGATGGACATAAAGGAGATGGTCCAGAAGAAGCTGTTTGGCATAGTGATTATAAACAAGTTTAGACAAAATTATATATAATATTTATTTTTTACCCCGAAAAGTTTTTAACTTTTCGGGGTTTTTTAATATAAAAATTATAAAATATTAAATAACTAACGAAAGATAATTTGTTTTTTTATTTACTATATTCAATTCTTTCACAGAGTTTTTTAAATAATACCAAAGTTTGTGAGGCAATTGTTTTCTAAATCTTCTCTTTCTATTGATATAATTTATAATCATCTTTTTAGGCGAGACGTATTACTAATGCCTAAGAATGAAAAAAAATCAATATTATAAAATTCAAAAAACTACTCTGTGCAGATGTGGAAAAATAAGATTTTTTTTGCTTTTTACGACGAAAAATTTAAGGTGCTTGAACATTGATAATAAATAATTTAGTGACTTAAAACAAAAGTGATTTTAAGAAACTATTACAAAGTAAAATTCTATTAGCGCCAACTTCTTTTTCAGACAAACTTCAAGATAGTTATGCCCCTAAACATAAATAACTGCAAATCAAAAAATTAAATAAAAAAATATTAACTTTATAAGCACTAACAAAAACCTTATTCGTAATTCAATAATCTCATGATTCAAATCTTAAGATGGTTCTATTGTTACAGAACAATTTAGTACAAGAAGAAATTAACTAATCGGTTTAGGCTTCCAATAGTTTGCTTCTATTTTCAAAAAAATATCTGTGAATTTTTCGAAAACATTTCTCAGACAACTGTAATATATTTTTTTATTAACAATATATATATTTTATGAAAAACATTACACATTTCTATAGCTTAAACCCTGAGTGGCAAAATGATTTTGCAAAGGGATTAGGAACAAAAGTTATTGATAATAAAATAATGATTTTTCCTGAAACAATAGGTAATGGACATGCCTATTTTACTCAAGTAACAGCAGGTATTTCAGCTTTGTTTTTTGATTTTGAATTAACTAATCCCGTAAAAATAACACGATTAAATTCTAATCATCATTTATATATTTTTCACTACGACTTAAGTGAACAAATAAACTTAATAAAAATCAATAATATTAATTATGAAATTGGTTCATTCGAAAAATTAGAACTTGCCATAATTGACAATAAACTAGACAGTGTTTTTCAGCCTCCTCTGAACAAAAGAATAACGGCATTACGTATATTGGTTGACAAAACCTTACTCAACGATTTCATGCAAAAATATCCTGAAAGAGAAATAACAAAGAACACTGCTCAATATGAAAGTAATGCACTATACCATTATGGAAATATAGACAGCAACAGTATGTTACTGATTCAATCGATGAAAAACAGATCGATCCATGACATTTCTTTTGATTCTTTGCTCAAAGGTATTTCCTTAAAATTGCTTGGAAATTTTTTTAATAAATTTTATAAATCTTTCGACAGTACCAGAGATATTACAGAGATGGATCTGAATGCCGTTATAAAAACTAAGGAATATTTGCTTAATAATTTATATGGTCCTTTTCCTTCGGTAACTTTTATAGCAGCAATGGCAGGAATGTCTGAATCGAAATACAAAATTCTATTTAAAAAATGCTTTGACGATACTCCAAATAATTTTTTCATAAAAGAAAAAATGCTTCTTGCTCAAACATTATTTAAAAGTGGTCAATTTAAAACTATCAATGATGTTGTTTACACATTAAGTTACAGCAAAACTAGTTATTTCACAGCTAAGTATTTTGAAATCTTTCAACATAAACCAATGGATGATTTTATTAAAAAAACTAATTAATATATGCTGTAGTATTCAATTTATTAAAGAGTTCATGATAGTAAATAAAAAAAGGGTATTTTACAATACCCTTTTTTTAATCATTCATTAATTATTTACGTGAATTATGAACTCAGAACGTCTGTTTTCCTGATGTTCCACTTCAGAACATTTTACACCATTCGTACATCTGTTTATTAAACGGGTTTCACCATACCCCTGTCCAGTCACACGACTTTCGTCAATTCCATGTTCTACGATATAGTCCACGGTCACTTTAGCTCTATTTTCCGACAGCTTCATGTTAAATTCGTCCCTACCTCTACTATCTGTATGGGAATTAATTTTTAAAGAAATACTCGGACGGGTTTTCATTAATTCTACCACTTTGTTCAATTCTGCTTTAGAAGATTCTCTAATCTTAAATCCATTGTAATCAAAATAAATAGGATTTAACTTTAATTTATTTGTAAGATCATCTCCTTCCTGCAACGTAACTTTTTGATTATCAACAATTACCTCCAATTCATTAATAAAATCAAATGAGTAATCACGTTTTTCAGCTGGTTTCATTGCAGGTACAGCTTGTATTTTTTCAGCAAGTCCAGGTTTTTTATATACTAATTTGTAATCCTTATAAGATTCAAGATCAGCAGTATATTTACCATTTTTATCACTATAAACCGTTTTCACAGCACCACCGGCTGCATTATAAATTTCAACAGCAACACCTTCAATTGGAGTACCATCTGTATATTTCAATTCTCCAGATACAATTGGATTAATATTAAAATCAAAAATTACTTTTCTATTTTCTATGAAAGAATACATATCATCATTTCCACTTCTGTTAGATGAAAAATATCCTTTTCTTGTTTTGCTCTTGTTGCTCCTATTGCTCCAGCTAATCCCTGTGTCATGTTGCTCCTTTATCGGCATACGTCTTTAAAATTATAAATTAGGGCAATTCAATAAATAAAAAAATATAATACACTGTTTGTCAACAACATATATACAAAAAATCCATATTCACTTAAATAACTTCTTAGTATGGAATCGCTTTCGATCCATTAGATATAAATTTCGACATTTAATATTTTAAATACAGAAAGCAATAAGTATGAAAAATAAAAAATGTGTTCGTTAACTAAAATTGCACTTAAAGTTGTTATTATATAACAAGTGACTAAAATTATATAACCAGAAAAATCCATTCAGCATTTACATTTGACAGGTCGTTAAAATATTTTGAATAATCAAATTAGACTTTTGTTTATCTAAATCAAACGATAAGAAACGCCCAAAAACTTTTTATGAATCCTTTTAAATTCAATACAAATGATTTACTTAGATACTGACTTAATGCGATTTTTAGATGCACAAAACAAACTTTATCTTACTGCATTTTCAGAAATCAAAAAAGGCAAAAAACAAACTCATTGGATGTGGTTTATCTTTCCACAAATAAAAGGACTTGGTACTAGCAGTATCGCAAACTATTATGCTATAAAAGATCTTAAGGAAGCTGGGGAATTTTTGCAGCATCCTGTATTAGCCAAACATCTTATAGAAATTTCAAAACTTTTACTGACCTTTAAAAGAAAATCTATTGAATCTATTTTGGGAGATTTGGATGCTCGCAAACTACGTTCTTCAATGACTCTTTTCTCTCAGGTCGAAAATGCTGACCCGGTTTTTAGAGAAGTTTTAGATACTTTTTTTGCCGGCGAAGTTGATATGCAGACTTTGTCATTGCTTAATTCTAGTATTAAGTTGGCTGTGGCATAATTAGAATAAAAAAAAGTGTACAAAAAATGTACACTTTATGAATTCATTATTTACTAATGTTTTTACTTTATTTCTAACTCTATCAATAAATCTTTTTAATTCGCTAATCCCGATTTATAAAATAAAGCTTTTGCTCATAATCCGAAATCGAAACCAAAGCCCTATAAATATACTTCGCCACGAAAGCCCCACCATCAATATTAATTAAATCAACATCATCTTCCGGAGTATGATATTGCGGATGTCCTCCTGTATGAAAACCTATTACAGATATTCCAGATTTGTAAAACGAAACATGATCAGATCCTCCCACTTCTCCGGCGTGTACGACAGGATTGAGGCCACTGTTTTCGCCTAGCTTTTTCATTAGTTCTACTCCTTCGGGAAAAGTTCCGGCGCCGCCCATATAGATTTGTTTTTCTGGGTTTAATCTTCCTACCATATCCATGTTGAGCATTACTTTTACGGCGGTTTTTTCGACTGGTAAATGAGAAACGAAATATTTAGATCCTAATAAACCTTCTTCTTCTCCGCTAAAGGAAATAAAAATAATACTTCTTTTCGGTTTCACTTTAGCTTTTGATAATTCTTCTAATATGCAAAGCAAAGCCGAAACTCCGGATGCATTATCATCTGCTCCGTTGTGAATCGCTACAACATCTTTCTTTTTACTTCCGGAAGTTTGTCCGCCCCAACCCCAATGGTCGTAATGCGCTCCAATTACTATAAATTCGTTTTTCAGGTTTTCATCTGATCCTTCGATATAACCAACAACATTTTGAGTAGTAACGCTGTCTGATTTCACTTTATTCAAACCTTCTTTTACAAAAAGATTAAAAGATTGGTAATAACTATCGTCGAACTTTTTTAAACCATATTTTTTAAAATATTTTTCGATATAAGCTGCTGCATCATTATTGCCTTTTGTTCCGGGAAAGCGGCCTTGCATTTTATCTGACGAAAGATATTTATCGTGTTCATAAAATGTTTTGGCATTGATTCCGTCCTGAGCATTGACTACTAGATTGGCAAATAATGCAAATAGTAATACGATCTTAAATTTTGAATTTTGGATGAGTTTCATAATTAGGGTTAATTAGTTTTAACACATGGAGACATAGTATTATTCATAGCTTTAAAAAAGGCGTTTCACTTGCATTAACAAACATAGTTTCTTTGTGACTATGTGTGAGAAACTAGTTTCTTTTTATATTCTTTTTTTACTCATTTCAATATAAATCTATGTTTTTATGTGTTGAACAAATTTTTTTTGAATTACAGTAAACAGGTTATTTTTCTATTTTATCTAATTCACATCAAAACTTACGTGCTTGATATATTTTCGATTATACGTATATAAAATATGTACTTTTTTGTCTGAAGTCTGAATAATCGCCGGATAACTGAATTCGCCTTCTGGTTGATATTCTAAATCGAAAAGTTTTTCCCAATGAATTCCGTCTTTGGAATGTTCTACGTCTAATACATTTCGTCCGTTGAACCAGTCTTTTCCTTGTTTTAGGGGATTATTAACCAGTAAAAAAGATTTTTTGGATAATGTTAAAGCATCAATTCCTGAATTTGAATTCACGACATTAATACTATCTGTTTTACTCCAATTTTGACCGCTATCTTCAGACCAGCTTGTAATTAGTTTATTGTGTTTACTTCTAAACAACATCTGAATTGTTTTATCTGAATGCATCAAAAATGTCGGCTGAATAATATCAAAATTCTGATTGTTTTCTATATTAATTTTCTCCCATTTTCCGGTTGCTTCTGTATATGTTTCGACGTGACTTCTCCATTCGTTTTTTTCTACGCTTTCGGTACTGCTTCCGCATAAAATAACTCCGGGAATTACTTCTATAGGTTTGTTTTTTATTGGTCCTAAAATACCTTCAGGTAAATATTCGGGATTACTCCAAGTTGTTCCATCATCTTTAGAAGTAATCATAGCGCCAAACCATTCTCTTGGATTTTTACCGACTTTATAAAATAAATACAAGATTTTGCTTTTGGATTTAAATAAAACCGGATTCCAACAAGCCAAAGTATCTTTTTCCTTTATTAAAGGTTTAATCAAGTTTTGAGGTGCAGACCAGGTTTTGTTTTTATAGTTTGAGAAATAAATCCCAACGTCTTTTGCACCTTCGTAACTTCCGCCAAACCAAGCGGCCATGATTTCGTTTGGTTTTATTTCAACCAAAGTTGCAGCATGACTGTTTGTGGTAATTGGTTTTTCTGTTATAAAAGTATTTCTAATATTATAAGCTTGTGTGTTCTGTTTTTGAGAAGTACACGTAATACTTATCAAAACGAATAATAGTATTGAATAAAATTTTGAAATCATTGTATTGTAAAAGTTTTTAAAGTGAAATTTGAATGGTAATTTCAAATCTTACTTTCATTTAATGGCAGGAATTATTTTTTGCTCAAGCCTAATTTATGTCCCCAAACTGCATAGTATAAAATAATGATATAACATGGCAACAAAATCCAATATCCTTCTGTAGCTGCATGAGCTGTTGCAAAAGTATCATTGATTCCAAACGAAACCATATCTGCTTTGGTTAAATCTACAATTTTTCCATATAAAGGAGGAATAACTGCTCCTCCGGAAATTGCCATAATCAATAATGCCGAAGCCGTTTTGGTAAACTTTCCCAGACCTTTTAATGTTAATGGCCATATTGCCGGCCACACCAATGCATTTGCAATTCCTAGTGCTGCTACAAAAAGTATAGACACAAAACCTGTAGTGAAAACAATGCAAAAACAAAATATGATGCCCAAAATGGCACTTAATCTTAAAGCCAAAGCCTGAGTAATAAATTTCGGAATTAAAAATACACCCAAAATATAAGTTCCTACCATTGCCATCAAAGTGAATGTTGTAAAAAACTTAGCATCTGCTGCAGGAAAACCTAATGAAATTCCATAAGCTATAATCGTGTCTCCAGCAATAACCTCAACACCAACATACATAAATAACGTTAATACGCCTAACCATAAATGTGGGAACTGAAAAATACTTGTTTTTGTTGTTTCACCTTCTTTTGATTCTTCAATTGGTGCGGCTTCAACATCCGGCAAAGGTGCTTTTAGAATTAAAACTCCCAAAACAAATAAAACAAGAGCCATTATTAAATATGGTGCTACTACACTATCAGCCATCGTGTCTAATAATTGTGCTTTTTCTGTAGCGTTTACAACAGTTAATTTCTTTTGAATTTCATCAATTCCGGATAATAAGATTGCTCCAAAAATTAAAGATCCAAGTGCACCCGCTATTTTATTGCAAATTCCCATAATAGAAATGCGTTTCGCAGCGCTTTCAATTGGGCCAAGAATTGTAATATAAGGGTTTGATGCCGTCTGTAGTAATGTCATTCCTGTTCCCTGAATAAAAATACCTGTTAAAAACATCCAATAGGTTCTGGCTTCTGCCGCCGGAATAAAAACCAAAGCGCCAACTGCCATAACAAATAAACCTAAAGACATTCCTTTTTTATATCCAATTTTACTTAGAATATAAGAGGCTGGCAATGCCATCACGACAAATGATATATAAGATGCTGATGCTACTAAAAGTGATTGCGCGGATGTCAATTCGTTTATCGTTTTCATAAACGGGATTAATGCGCCATTAATCCAGGTTACAAATCCAAAAATAAAAAATAGTCCGGCAATAATTAGTATTGGTATTAATGTGGTTTGGTTAGATGAGGATGGTTTATTGGTATTAGCCATAATTTTATTTTTTGTTGATTATCGTCTTCTACATTTTTAACTGACTCACGTTAAAATTTGCGATAACCCTTTTAATAATTTTTTTTCATTGTTTTGTCTTTGGCTATTTTAGAAATAGTCGTATAAAACAAAAGGAGAGTTACCTCTCCTTTTATCTTTAAAGTAACGAACCTCTTTATCTTTACTTTATTTATTTGATGTCCCACCAAAGTCTCGTACCACCTGAGTCCGGACCTCCAAGTTTTGTGATAGCATCTGTAACGGCGTCTCTGTTTGAAGAGTATTCGTTTGTAACAAAGATTACACGTTTCATTAAACTTTTTCCAACACCTGCTTCAACATTATCTGTGTTAATGGGTGGGTAGATTACTTTTGCATCACTTCTACGTAAATCGGCCCATGCTTCCCAAGATTCAGGGAATATTGCTAAATATTTTTGAACCGCAATTTGTGTACGTTGGTTTGCTTCAGAAGCATCCCATGTTACAGGAAGTGTAACTGGAACTGTCTCTAATCCTATAGTTGGGTAAAGAGCTGCAGCAGATGGTACAGATGGTGTAGATGTTCCTGCAATATAATTAGCAATTGCAGTTGCATCAGTAACTCCCCATTGTCTCAATGATAATGCAATACCCTGCTCGTACAAAGTTTGTGCATTATTGCCCATATTCCATCCGTTCAATGCACCTTCAGCTCTGCTTAAATAATTTTCAGAAGCCATGAAGATTTCAATGTTTTTAGTTTCGCTTAGAGTTCCGTTAGAACCGCTTCCTAATACATCATTATTAAACATAGAGAAAGTTGTTGTTCCAAACTGACCTTGTAAACCTCCAACTGGTCGACCTCTATAAAATTGAGCTGCAGGTGCAGCTGTAGGGTTAGCTGGTGAGAACCATTTAGCAAGTCTAGGATCATCATATCCTACAAGTAAACTTTCCATAGACGCAGTCATATAATACCCCCAGGCATTTACAATCATATTCAGGTTGTTTGGCGTAATATTACTAACTTTGAAAGTTGCACTTTGCTCATTAGTTTCTATAACACCTGCGGCTACTGCAGCTTCTGCCTGAGTTTTTGCTTTTGCAGGATCTACATCAGAAATTCTTAAGGCTAAACGTAATCTCATACTGTTACCAAATCTTTTCCAGTTTGCAACATTTCCTGAATACACTCTGTCATTTGGCTGAAGTGCAGCCACTGTAGTTACAGAAGTACTATTAAGTGTAGCATTTGCTTCGTCTAACAATTTGAAAAAATCTGCATAAATAAAATCTACACTATCATAAGGTACTTTTTCTTTATTATTTCCTGCTTCTGTATAAGGAATTGGACCGTAACAATCTACCATTTGATTGTACATGAATACTTTCCATATTTTCAATACAGCAAGAGCTTCTGCATTTCCTTCAGATGCTTTAATAGCATTGTTCAAAGCTGGCACAGCAACTGTGTAAAATCTTAACCATCCACGTCCTTCATAACCATTTACGAAAGCATTTCTTTCTGTACCGTATCCACAACTAAGATATTGTGTAAACGTTGAAGGTAAAATACCTGTCGCAATACCCCAGGTTCCCTGATCATCAACTCCTGGAGATGAATAAGAACCATTGTGTATTCCTGCATATAATGCTGAAGCAAACGCAGGACCTGCAAGAGTTTGATCTAACTGATCTTCTGTTAAGGTATTTTTGTTAGTATTTATTTCATCAAAATCCTTCGTACAGCTTGAAAAAACAGCGAGCATCGACACGACAACTCCTATTGTTTTAATTTTATAATTTTTCATATTATCTCTCTTTTTTTAAATTAAAATCCAAACCTTACATTAACACCGTACTCTCTTGTTGAAGGAATATTGAAAGATTCAATACCTTGCAAGTTTCCTGTACCTGCTCCAGCTTCCGGATCAAAATATTTTGCTTCGTTTAAGAAAAAGAATAGGTTTCTTCCAACTACTGAAAAGTCGATACTTGCGAATCCAGAATTTTGTAACATACGTTTTGGAAGAGAATATCCAAAAACAAGTTCTCTTAATCTGATATTTGTAGCATCATAAATAAAAGGTTCTGCGACCGGAGTTCTTTGCCCGATTGCTGTCCAATATTGTTCTGCTGTAATACTTGTAGTGTTTGGAGTATAAGTAGTTACACCACCAGTAGTTGTTCCTACAACACCATCAACAACAATTCCGCCTTCTCTTCCTGCCAAAGTAATATCACTTACACCTAAACCAGCTTGTCTTGCTTGTGTATAAGAGATCACTTCTCCACCAATTCTGAAATCAACTAGGAAACTTAGTGAAAAATCTTTGTATTTGAAATTATTTTTTAATCCTGCAGTCCAGTCAGGGTTAAAGTTACCGGCACGAACACTAAAATCATCAGTTGCTAAAGGTATACCTGCAGCATTTACAATCATTTGACCATCTGGAGTTCTTTGGAATCCTTTGATGTAAAGATCACCATATTCTCCACCTTTGACAACTTTACTTCTAACCAATCTTCCTTCACCAATAACCAATTCCTCTCTGTTATCATAAATAGAAGTGATTTTAGATTTATAAGAAGCATAATTCGCCATAACATCCCAAGAGAAATTCTCTGTTTGAATAGGAGTTGCAGTAAGCGTAAGCTCGATACCTTTGTTTTCAATGTCTCCACCGTTTAATACAGCTCTTGATTTTGAAGAAGATTCAGGAGTATTAATGTAGAAAATCTGATCTGACGTTTTTGTTTGGAAATAAGTAAAATCCAATCCTAAACGATTTTTGAAGAATCTAACATCTGCACCAAACTCAGAAGAACTTGACATCTCTGGTTTTAAATTAGGGTTTGCAGCTGTAGTTTGAGAATACAACATACCGCCATTTCCACCAATATATGATAATTGAGAACTTGTTTGGTAAGGATCTGTATCGTTACCTACTTTTGCGTAAGAAGCTCTTACTTTTGCAAAACTAATAACTTCCGGCAAAGTAGCCATATCAGAGATTACTGCTGAAAGACCTGCTGATGGATAGAAGAAAGATCTGTTTTGAGAAGGTAAAGCAGAAGACCAATCATTTCTCGCCGTGATGTCTAAGAATAAGTAGTTTCTGAAACCAATTTGAGAGAATCCGTAAACAGAGTTAACTTGTTTTTCTGACATTGCTGAAGTTGATGTAACTGTTGCAACATTGATCAAAGAAAAATAGTTTCTTTTACTTAAAACTCCTCCAGATGTTAAAGAAGAACTAGACTGTTTCAACATGTTGGCACCAGCATTAAGACCAATTGTGAAATCTCCAAATTTCTCTTTATAAGAAAGTAATGCATCAGTATTAAATTCACTTACTGTTTCATAGAATTCACTATATGAACCTAAGTTGTTATTAAATGCTCTGGTTGCATATCTGTTTCTAATTGTTTTGTTAGTCATTTGATCTAAACCAGTTCTTACTTGTAAACTTATCGTATTTGTAATATCATATTTAAGAGATGCAAGACCAATAAATCTGTTTCTTCTGTCATCTCGTGAATCGTCACGTAATGCAGACCAGTAAGGGTTTCCTCCTGGAGAACCTGCTTCGTCAATAAAATAATTTTGTTGCAATTGACCTGCAGCATCAGTATATTCAAAATCTCTGTATTCGTTAAATTTAATACTACGAGGCAATAAATAAGCAGAAGTACCAATAGACTCCTCACCAGTTCTTAATAAATTGTCAATGTTTTGAACGATGTAGTTTGTTTTTACATCCAAAGAAAATTTATCAGATAATTTACTAGTCAATCTTAAGTTAAGGTTGTGTCTGTCTAAAGCATTCCCCTGAACGATACCTTCTGCACGTGTATTTGTATAAGAGAAATACCCTTGTGCTTTTTCATTTCCGGTAGTGATAGATAATGTATTTGCTAAATTATAACCTGTTTTATAAAAATCGATAACGTTGTTTGGCTGTGGGCTGTAATCCGTAGTTGCAGGTCCTGCATAATTAGGATTACGTTGCAACTGCCATGCTGCAACCTGTCTTCCGTCTAATTTTCCTCCCCAGCTTGATACAGAAATAGGATTATAAACTCCTCCATCTCCCTGACCGTACTCGTTTTGGAAATTTGTCAAATTGTAAGCTGTAGAAGCCATAAAATTAGATGACAATGAAACTGAAGTTTTACCAGCTTTACCAGACTTAGTTGTAATAATAATAACACCATTACTCGCTCTGTTTCCGTAAAGTGCTGCTGCAGATGGTCCTTTAAGAACTGTCATCGAAGCAATGTCTTCCGGGTTAATGTTCGAAATACCATCTGGCTGTGTAGTTCCTCCTGTATCAATATCAGGATTACCAGTTGTAGTTCCGTTACTAATTGGCACACCGTCCACTACATATAGAGGCTGGTTGTTACCGTTAAGAGACCTGTTACCTCTTAAAGTAATTCTTGATGAACTTCCTACACCATTTGAAGTTGTAGAATAGTTAAGTCCTGCTACCTTACCAGAAAGTGAGTTGGCAACGTTTAAAGACCTAGCTTGAGATACCTCAGCTACATCAATGTTCTGAGCAGAATAAGTAACCGCTTTTTTCTCTCTTTTAATACCAAGAGCAGTTACTACTACTTCGCCTAACTGATGCGTATCTGCACCTAATGTTACATTGATAGTAGTTTGTCCTGAAACAGGAATCTCTTTTGAGGCAGAACCAACATAAGAGAAAACCAAAACTGCTGATTGATTGGGAACATTGATACTAAATTTACCATCAAAATCTGTTGATACACTAGTTTTCGTTCCTTTAACGACAACATTTGCTCCAGGGATCGGAATTCCGCTAGAAGCATCTGTTATCATTCCCTTTACTGTTGTAGTTTGTGCCTGAAGATTTTGAAATCCAAACAAGCAAACCAACAACAATAATTTTAGTACGTCTTTAATCATATAGGTTGTTTTTTGAGTTAATAACATGTTAAATTTAAGGATCCCGTTTGTTAACTAAATCATTATTTCGACAAATGACAGCTTTGAAAAGGTGTTTGACAAACTTTTGTTTAAAACCCCTGATTTTACTATTAAAATCCTTACGTTTTCAGGGGTTACATATTATTAATCTTTGCATTTTATTAATTTCTTAAAGGAATTCGAATCAAAACACTTAAAACACTAAATATTTTACTTTCCCCTTCGTCGAAAATACTATTCTACAACCTTAAAATTTAACTTTTGCAAATCGGTAGAATTTCCACCTACCATAACTTCAAAGTCTCCCGGCTCAACAACACGCTTCATTTCTCTGTTCCAGATAGATAATTCATCAGCCGTTAATGTAAATTCTACTTTTTTGGTTTCACCTTTTTTAATAAACAGCCTTTTGAAACCTTTTAATGTTTTTCTCGGAGTCGTTACACTACTATATACATCCTTTATATATAATTGTACGACTTCATCCCCATCATAATTCCCTGTATTTTTAACATCTACACTTACTTTCAATTCACCGTCGGCTTTAATTTCTTTAGTATTGATGGCAAAATTTGAATATTCAAACTTGGTATAACTTAAACCGTAACCGAATGTATAAAGTGGATTTTCGCTTTCTGAAACATATCTGTGAATGGCAGACGGTTTTTGGTTATAATATATAGGTAGCTGCCCAACTGATTTTGGAACTGTAATTGGCAATCTTCCACCCGGATTATAATCTCCAAATAAAACATCGGCCACAGCCCTTCCTCCTGCTTCACCCGGAAACCAGGCTTCAACAAGTGCCGGAATATTTTCGCTGATCCAGTTTGTTGAAAGTGGACGACCGTTTAACAACACACAAACGACCGGAGTTCCTGTTTTCTGAATCGCTTCGATTAATTCCTGCTGCATTCCGTGTAAGTCTAAACTTGCTACGTCTCTGTTTTCTTCAACCAATTCGTTTGATTCTCCTAAAACTACAATCGCAACGTCTGCTTTTTTAGCAATATCTATCGCTGGCTGAAAGTTTACTTTTTCCAGATTCCAACGCAAGTGCGCTCTGGCTCCCCAGCCGCCTTCCCACATTTCGATGCGGACTTTGTATTTTTTTCCTGCTTCGATATTTTTTGGAGTCGTAACCATACTTGTAGCTCCTTTTGTCCAATTGTCAATCACTAACTGATCGTCAACCCACATTCTGATTCCGTCATCTGAACTTAAGCCTAACCAGCCATCAAATGATTTTTCTGATTGAATATAACCTGTCCAACGAATAGAGAAATCATCATCTGTAACACCATCGCCAGGAGACCAAGGCCAGTCAAATTCCAATTGATTGTCAATACGAGTTAATACCGGATTTCCTTCTACATTCCTGTTATTGAAATATTCACCTTTTAATCCGTTTTGAGATCCATCAGGAGTAAATAAAAATTTCGACGGAATAATTTGTCCTTTTACAATCAAGGAAACACCCTCTTCATAAAGTACATTTGTTTTTGCACCGGCAACTTGCTTAATTCCTTCCAAAACCGTAGTTCCTACTTTGTTTTTTACAGCATATCCTCCTAATCTTGATGCATCAGCATTTGGTCCGATCACGGCAACTGTCTTAATATCTTTGCTTAAAGGCAAAATATTATTATCATTTTTTAATAAAATAATAGATTTACGACCTGCTTCTAAAGCAGCTTCCTGATTTTCTTTCGTATGAAAACGCTCTTTAATCAGTTTTTTATCTGTGTATGGATTTTCGAATAATCCCAATAAAAATTTAAGTCTTAAAACACCGCCTGCAGCACGGTCAATTTGCTCCATTGTCAGTTTCTTTTCGCCTACCAATTCTATAATGCTTTGTTGCCAAAATTCATTTGTAAAATCATAAAACTGCATATCAACTCCAGCAGCAACCGCTTCTCTAATACTTTCTTTTGGAGAATTAGTTACGTAGTGTGTTGTTTGTAAATATTTAATAGCACCTAAATCTGATACTACAATTCCTTTAAAACCCCATTCTTTTCTCAAAACATCCGTCAACAACCAATGATTTGCAGCACAAGGAATTCCGTCTAATTCAGAATAGGCACACATGGTTCCTAAAGCGCCGCCTTTTCTAAATGCTTTTTCAAATGATGGAAGATGATCTTCACGAGCCGAACGCTCTCCTACCAAAATTGGTGATGAATTTCCTCCTGCTTGCGGTATTCCGTGAACGGCAAAGTGTTTTGGTTCTGAAATTATAGTACGATCTGATCTTAAATCATCGCCCTGCATTCCTTTAATCATCGCCAAACCAATCTCGCTATTTAAATAAGCGTCTTCACCAAAAGTTTCTGCAACTCTTCCCCAACGTGGTTCGCGACCCAAATCTAAATTCGGTCCTAAACCAAAATGAACCCCGTGTGCTCTTGCTTCCATCGCAATAACTTTACCCACTTTATCCATTACATTCGTGTCCCAGGTTGCACCCAAACTTATATTCATTGGGAAAGCTGTACTTCCATCATCCAGATACCCGTGAAGCATCTCACACATAATAAGTGCCGGAATTCCCCATTTGTTATTTTTAATCACTTCACTTTGAAGATCATTGATCATTTTTGCCGAACGCGGATAAAGATCATGGATCGCTCCAATTCCTAAATTTCCAATTTTAGCATCTGATTTTGATTTAGAGAAATCTTCTTTTTCCTTAAAAAGTTCTCCTCTGTACATATCCATTTGGCGGGCTTTTTCCTCCAGAGTCATTCGGCTTAACAAGTCTTTTACCCTATCCTCAACAGGCAATTTTGCATCCTGATATGGGTATTTTTTCTGCGCATAGGTTTGGTTAAAAAAACCTACAGCCATTACAAAAATAATGGCTGTTTTTTTGATTTTTAGTTGTAACATAGTTGTGAGAGTTTAATTTTGAATCACTTTTAGTGTATTTCCATTCACAAAATCGTCATGAGAAATGAAAAAGCTATTAAGTGTTTTTCCGTTTAGTTCAATCGCATTGATTTTTCCATCAGTATTGATTTCTTTTTCAATTACAATATTTTCTTTTTTATAATATTTTGGATCTAATTTGATGGTTATTTTATCAAACATTGGCGTTGTAATCGTATAAATTGGATCTCCCGGAGAAATTGGATAAATTCCCATCATTGAATAAACCAACCAAGCCGACATTGTTCCGGTATCATCATTGCCCGGTAAGCCTTTTGGTTTATTTTGAAAATATTCCTTCACCAGTTTTTTCACCATTTCCTGTGCTTTCCATTCGTCTCCTTTTACATAATTAAACAAATAAGGATTTGCAATATCAGGCTCATTGGCCATATCAAATTGTTTGATATCGAATACTTTTTGCAATTGATTAGAGAACTCTTTTTCACCGCCCATCAATTTGATCAATCCCTTAATATCATGCGGAACCATAAATGCATATTGCCATGCATTTCCTTCGATAAAACCAACATTTTCTTCAAAATTTGCTCCGGATGCAGGATCGAAAGGTTCATACCATTTTCCGTTTGCTAATCTTGGTCGAAGTAATTTTAAATCGCTGTCATATAATTTTCGGTAGGATAATGAGCGTTTCGTAAAACGGTTATAATCGTCTTTTTTACCCAAAGCTTTCGCTAAAAGTGAAATTGCATAATCTGAAGTATTATATTCCTGCGTAGTAGAAACGGGTCCACGATAATTGGTTGATAAATATCCTTTTTCGATATATTCTTTAAGTCCCGGACGCAACGGATTATTTTCGATTTGATCAGCACCTTTTAACATCGCATAATAGGCTTTGTAAATATCAAAATCCTGAATTCCCTTTAAACAGGCATCAACGATAACAATACTTGCCGGATCTCCTACCATAGTAAATGTTTCTGTCGAATTTAATTCCCATTTTGGCAGCCAGCCGTTTTCATCATACATTTCCAACATGCTTTTTATCATATCAGATTGTTGTTTAGGATAAACCAAAGATGTTAACGGATGCATGTTTCGATACGTATCCCACAAAGAAAACGTGGTATAACGGGTATCTTCGGTTTTAGCAATCTTAGTTCTTTTTATTACAGGATATTCTCCGTTATAATCGTTTAAAGTATTGGGATGAATTAAAGTGTGGTATAATGCGGTATAAAAAATCGTTTTATCGTCTCCTGAACCGCCTTCAACCAAAATCTTCGAAAGTTCTTCGTTCCATTCGTTGTAAGTATCTTTATAAACCGCGTCAAACAATTTGTCTCCGGTTTCTTTTTCTAAATTTTCTCTTGCATTTTCAATACTTACATACGAAATTCCAATTTTTACCTCAACCGTTTCCTGTTTAGTAAACTTGTACGTAAAATAAGTTCCAATACTGTCACCAACAACCGTTTTAATAGTATTGTCCATCATTCTGGTTTTGCCGTTGTAGGTCATCCATTGCGCTTCTGTACCTTCATATTTTGATGTCTTTTTCCAAACGCCGAATTTATCTGCAGGTTTAGAAAACTTCGCCACAAAATATACAGGATAAGCATCTTCTGGACTATTATAACAAAACGAACCAACGGAACGCATTCCTTCAATTTCGGTCGAAGACACCACTTTTACCATCGCACCTTCTTCATTGGTTAAACCTAAACCAAGATTCAGTAAAATATTCGATTGCCCTTTCGGGAAAGTAAATTTGCTTACACCAACCCTTTTCGATGCCGTAAATTCGGCTTTTACATTGTATTTGTCAATGTCTACGCTGTAATATCCAGCTTTTGCCACTTCATTTCTATAGGCAGAACCGTATTTTAAATGATTGGTTTCAACAGCTCCCGTTGTTGGCATTAGTATTAAAACACCCAACTCCGGACATCCAACGCCGCTTATATTTACCTGACTGAATCCTGTTAAAAATGTATTTTCATTTACATACGGATTCGAAAGCCATTGACTGTCTTTTTCTAATTTATTCTGTTTCCCCGCAACATTAAACGGGCTAATACTCGCCATTCCTCTTGGCGCGATTGGTCCCGGAAAAGTTGCTCCGTAATTTGAAGTTCCAATAAACGGATTTACAAAATCTGCGGGCTGCTGTGCAAAAATACTAATGCTAAAAAACAGCATGTAAAAAATACATGCTGTTAGTGTGGTTATTTTTTTAGTAAAAATCATACTTAATTTTTATCTGTTAATCGCTTCAATTTTTAAGGTCCATGCTTCTTTGCAAGGTAAATTATTTCTTAAACTTTCCGGAATTACAACTTTAAATCCTTCTGCTTCTTTTGTCCATTTCAATGCTGTTTTCGAACCTAACATGGTGATTTTTGTTCCTTTTTTAGGGTTGATAGATTTCACTGTAACTGTTGCAGGAATTTTATCTTCTCCGTCTTTTGCTAAATAAAACAAGAAGACATTTCCGGTTTTGTTTTGCGTCATACAAATATTTTCTTCTTTAAAAGGTTCGATTGGCTTTGTGTTGTAAATCGCTGTGCTGTTTACTTTCATCCAGTCGCCGTAAGCTGCCAGTAAATCATATGCGCCTTGCTGCCATTCTCCTTCCGGACTTGGCGCAACATTTAGCAATAAATTTCCACCTTTTGCAACAATGTCAACCAACATATGAATTCCTTGTCTTCCGGTTAAATATTTTGCATCCGGAGTATAAGACCAGCCACCGCCAGAAGTAATGCAAGATTCCCAAGGATAAGGCAATGTTTTTGCAGGAACACGACCTTCAGGAGTTAAGTAGTTTTGATTTTTTCCGTGAACGGCTCTGTCAACCACAATTAATCCCGGTTGTTTTTGGCGCGCTTTTACAACCAGTTCATCCATTTTAGGATCCTGATCTACAACTCTGTGTTTTATGAAACCATTTTTAGATTCATTTTCTGCGAATTTTTCTTCGTAGTTTTCTTTTAGGTTTTGTTGGTCTCTTTTTCTAACCCATCCACCATCTAACCATAAAATATCGATTTTACCATAATCCGATAATAATTCTAAGATTTGGTTATGAGTGAAATCAACGTATTTCTGCCATTTTTCAGGATATAAAGACGGATCGTAATTTACGTTTCTGTCAAAAGGAGGAAAATAAGGATCCCAGTAATTTTCGTTATGCCAGTCTGGTTTAGAGAAATAAGCTCCAGTTGAAATATTTTCGGCTCTAAAAGCATTAAAAATTTCTTTCGCAATATTCGCTTTCGGATTTGTACTAAAAGCACATCCCGCATCAGTTACTTTATAATCAGAATATTTAGTATCGTACATATTAAATCCGTCATGGTGTTTTGTGGTAAAAACCATGTATTTCATTCCGGCATTTTTAGCGGCTTTTGCCCATTTTGCAGGATCAAATTTTGTTGGATTAAATGTTTTTTTTAAGCCTTCATAATCTTTTACATATTGATTATAATTCGCCGGATTACTCCCTTTTTTACGCTCACACCATCCATAATCTTCCGGGCAAATAGACCATGATTCTACAATTCCCCATTCGCTATATGTTCCCCAGTGCATTAATAATCCGAATTTTTTGCCCTGCCATTCATCTAAATTTTTCAATACCAGCGGATCCGTTTCCGGTACATAGCGCTCATCTTCGTAAATGGCTTGTGAAAACATTTGAACCGAAAATAAAAGTGCGATTATGAATATTCCTCTTTTCATCTTTAATCTGTTTATTGTTTATTATTCTTTGTTTTTTGGTTTTATGCGTAATTCAAGCTTTGTCAAAGTTTGAAACTTTGACAAAGCTTCTGTGTGTTTCCGTTTCGTTTGTCATTTCGACGGAGGAGAAATGACAAAATTGTGGTTATTTTTTATTTTAATTCACTAAAATCTCATCAACAAACAACCATGAAGATTCGCCTTTTGGGCTTTTCTTTAAATTATAAGCGATTACTTTTACAAATCTTGCGCTACGTTTTTCAAAACTGATTTTAAAATCTTTCAATTCCGAACTGACATTCGCTGCATACGGACGTATAATTTTTCCAACTTCTTTATACGTCATTCCATCATTCGAAACCAAAACTTTGATCTGAGTTGGAAAATTAACTCCCGCGCCCTGACTTTCTAAAGTTCCAATGGTTACTTCCTGAATACTTTCTTGCTTTTCAAGATCAACTACAAGTTCCATGTCGTTTACCAGCCAGGCTTGCCATTGTCCGTCATGAAAATTCTTCGAACCTCTTATCGTATTGATCATCGTCGTTTTTCCGTCTCCTTTATAATTATCATTAAAAGGCGTTAAGTAACTTACTTTTTTGGCAAATCCTTTATGAAAAATAATGGTATCTATAAATGTTTTTCCAACTGGTTTATCATCCTGAAATAAAGACGCTTTTAAAACTGTAGTTGCCGAAAATTCAATTGGACTTGTATATTTTATTGGATTGTGTTCAATATTTTTATCTCCCAAAACATATCGAATATCCGGATTTGGAAATTCATTTTTCAACGTTACATTAATTTGTTTTTTAGCCAAATCTGCTGTTGAAAAAGCCGTTACCAAAAAAGCGCTTTTTGCATAATTGATTCCTAAATAATTGTAACGCTGCATTAAAGAAATTAATCTTGGAGTAAAATCATTCCAGTTACGGCTTTCTTTTGTACTCCATAAAGTTTCTGATAAAGCTGCCAATCTGGGGAAAATCATGTATTCAGAATCTTTTGGCCCAGGCAAATGTTCTGCCCATAAATTTGCCTGCCCGCCTAAAACATGTTTGGCTTGTTCAGGTGTCATTCCGGGAACAACAGGATCAAATTTGTACACTTCATTTAGCGGGTTGTAAGCATCAAAAGCGACAGGTTCTTCGTTTTGCGGGCCTTGGTAAAAATTAAAATAGCAAGGAGTTTCTGGTGTCATAATCACATCATGACCTTGTTTTGTTGCATCGATTCCGCCTTGCGTTCCTCTCCAGCTCATAACGGTTGCATCCGGAGCCAAACCGCCTTCTAATATTTCATCCCAACCAATGATTTTTTTGCCTTTAGAATTGATGTATTTCTCCATTCTTTTTACAAAATAGCTTTGTAATTCGTGGGTATTTTTCAATCCGTTGTCTTTCATCCTTTTTTGACAATTCGGACATTTTTCCCAATTGGTTTTTGTGGCTTCATCACCTCCAATATGAATGTATTTTGATGGAAAAATGGTAATTACCTCATCAATTACATTTTGCAAAAATTCAAATGTTGTTTCTTTTCCTGCACAGTAAATATCTGTAATTGGCCATAATCCGCCTGACGGAACGCCAATACGCTGATCAAAACAAGCCAGTTCAGGATACGATGCGATTGCACTGCTTACGTGCGCCGGCATTTCGATTTCAGGAATAATTTCGATGTTTTTTGTTGCTGCGTATTTTACGATTTCTTTTAATTCTTCCTGAGTTAAAAATCCGCCGTAAGTTCCTTTTTCATCTGGATTTGTAGTCAATCTGGCGTTCCAGGCAAGGTTTTCCTGATCGACTCTCCACGCTCCTACTTCGGTTAATTTTGGATATTTTTTTATTTCGATTCTCCATCCCTGATCGTCTACCAAATGCAAATGCAAAACATTCATTTTGTGCATTGCCAAACGATCAATAGTTTCGATTACGTAATTTTTATCAAAGAAATGACGTGATAAATCCAACATTAATCCACGCCATTGAAAACGCGGTTTGTCATTTATAACTACATTCGGAATTTGCCATTTTTGGTTTGGCTGAGCATTTTTACTTTCGATAACAACCGGCAATAATTGTCTGATACTTTCTAAAGCATAAATAAAACCTGCATTTCCTTTGGCCGTAATCGTGATATTTTTAGAATTTACATCTAAGATATAAGCCTCTTTTTCTAAATTCTGATCAACTTTAAACTGTACAAAATTACTTTGCGGAACTGCTGTAGAAAACTGAGGGCGAAACCCTCCTGCTTTTTCAAATTTATTGATCAAAGCATTTGAAATTTCTTTTTGAGAATCTGTAGCTGCCACAAATTTGGTAGCCGCCGAAAATTCAAAAACACCTTTGTTGATGAGTAATTGTGTTGGTTTTGGTATAATCTGAATATCCTTTTCTGTATATATTTTTTGGCTGTAGCCAAAGTTAAATACAGTCAGGAAGATTACGATAAGGAATGATTTTAATATCCTCATAATGAATTATTTTATTGATGGTGTTATATTAAATTGATATTGATATGTTTTGTCTTCAAGCAAATATTTCTTCATTGGCCAGGCTTGCCAGCTGTCAATTCCGCCTACGCCCATTTGTTTGTAATCGATTTTTAAACTGGTTAAATCTCTTTCTTTCAATTCGGCAGCGTGTCTTTGGTCTTTTTGCAATCCATCGTCTAAATCTTCATTTAAAAAATGTAAAGCCGTAGTTGCCAAAAATTCATCTGAAGTCACTTTTATTTTCAGTTTATCATTTGATAATTCATACCAACGAACTTCTGTTTTATTTCCGGTTTCCTGCGGACGGATATAAGGATAAAATTGATCTGAAACCGTTTGATTGTAAACTCCAACTTGCGAACTGTAATTTCTGTCAATGTAATTTTCATGCGGCCCTTTTCCGTAATACGTAATAGAGCTAAAATCTTTCGGCAAAATCATTTCCATACCAAATCTTGGCAATATCGGTGTTTCTTTTGTTTTATCTATATTCAGTTGCTCTTTTACACATAATTCTCCGTTGCTGTTAAATTCGTAATTCAATATGATTTTTGAAGAAACAGTAGGTAAATTATACGTTGCCGTTACTAAAATTTTATTGTCTTTGGTAACAGACGATACCCAGTTTACAAGTACCGGATTTTCTGTTGCGTCTTTCCAGGCTTTTAAATTGATTTGAAAATTAGCCCCGAAATCATTGTCGTTTGGCGCTCTCCAAAGGTTTGGTCGCAATGGATATCCTTCTTTTATAATTGGCTGATTATTGAATGAATAACCTGTAATAAATCCTGTTTTTTTATCGAAAGTTAAAGTCGCTCTATCACTTTTAAATACAGTAGCATTGGGTTGTTTTTCTACAGAAATTTTAGCTGCGCCAACAATTTTGATGTCATTCTTCCATGTTCCTGTAAATGGCAATTGTTCTGTCGCAATTTGAAACCCTTTTGGTAAAAATGGCTCATCTTGTTTTACATGATACGTTATCACAATAAAAGCCTCCTGAAATTCTTTTTGTTCTACATTAACCGGAAGCTGGTAGGTTTTAGATTCATTCGATTTGATATCTAAATTATCAATTGTACCCATTGCATCATCTTTTCCATCCAAAACTAATTTCCAGTGTAAACTAACGTTGCTTAAATCCTTAAACGAAAATTCATTATAGACTTTTATTGTTGCTGTTGCTTTATTTTCCCACGAAGTGAGAATGTTTTGATATACGTTTCGCATTTCAAAAGCATGCGGATTTGGTTTTCTGTCGGGACTAAAAACACCATTATCAAGGAAATTATTATCGCTTGGTACATCTTTTGGTCCAAAATCGCCTCCGTAAGCAAAAACTACTGTACCATCAGGCTGTGTTTTATAGACAGACTGGTCGATCATATCCCAGATAAAGCCTCCCTGAAAATTTGGATATTTACGAATTACATCCCAATAATCTTTGAAATTTCCCATGGAATTTCCCATCGCATGCGCATATTCGCATTGAATATAGGGCCTGTCCGGATTTGGATTTGCCAGAATATATTCTTCCATTTTATTTGGCGAACTGTACATTGGATCAATGATATCCGAGTTCCATTCGTATTTTAAATCTTTTCCGTCCCAAGCTCCTGCAGTTGCTCTTTCATACTGAATTGATCTTGATTTATCTCTATTTTTTATCCACAAATAACCTCTGTAAAAATTATAACCATTCCCAGCTTCATTACCCATACTCCAGATAATGATCGAAGTATGATTTTTATCTCTTTCCACCATACGCTGCATACGCTGCAAATGCGCCAACTCCCAATCTGGTTTATTGCCCAGTGTTTTGGTAATGTCATAACCCATTCCGTGCGATTCTAAGTTGGCTTCATCGACCACATAAATTCCGTATTTATCGCATAATTCATAAAAATATTCATCGTTTGGATAATGAGCCATTCTCACCGCGTTGATATTAAATTCTTTCATTAATTTAATATCTTCTTCCATTCGCTGTCTCGAAACCGTTTGCCCCGTAACAGGATCTGTTTCATGACGGTTTACCCCTTTTACATAAATGGCTTTTCCGTTTACTAAAAGCTGTCCGCCTTTAATTTCGACTTTTCTAAAACCTGTATTTTGATTGATAACTTCAATAACATTTCCTTTTTTATCTTTTAAAAGAAAAGAAACCTGATATAAATTCGGAATTTCTGCACTCCACTTCTTCGGATTATTTACTGCGAAATCAAATGTTTGTTTTTCGCTTAAAGCGGAAATAACTTTTGAAGTAATAATTTTATCGCCGTCTTTTAACTGAACATCTAAAGTGTAACTTTCTTTTGGATTTAAATTCGAAAACTGAGTAGAGATTTTTAAACTTCCGTTTACATAAGAAGCATCTAAATCCGGAATAATTTCATAGTCTTTTAAGTGCGCTTTATTTCTGGCAATCAAATAAGTATCTCTAGTAATTCCGCTCATTCTCCAGAAATCCTGACACTCTAAATACGAACCGTCGCTCCATTTCATTACTTGTAAGACGATGCTGTTTTTCCCGGTTTTTACGTATTTATTTAAGTTGAATTCCGATGGCAGTTTTCCATCTTCGCCATAACCTACATAAACACCATTTACCCAAACCGTAAGATTTGATTTTGCTGTACCAACATGCAGAAAAATATCTTTTCCTTCCCAAGATTTATCAATGGTAATTTCGCGTCTGTAAACTCCTGTCGGATTGTATTTTGTTGGAACAAAAGGTGGATTTATTTTAATGTATTTTGCAAAATCATAGGTTGTATTGGTATAAATAGGATATCCGTAACCATTAACGTCCCAGGTTGCCGGAATTTTAAAATTATCCCACGCAGTATCATTAAAAGTTGTTTTTTCGAATGCAGCTGGTAAATCATTTGGACTATCTACATATTTAAATTTCCAGGTTCCGTTTAAGTCTAAATAGTTTTTTGATGCTTTCCAATCGTTTTTTGCGGCTAATGCTTCATTTTCAAAAACATAATAAGCAGCGTGCATTGGCTCTCTGTTTTCTTCATTGATTTTTTCATTTTGCCAAAAGGGAGTTTTTTCCTGTGCTTTAACCGAAAATATTGAAACTATTAATGTTATTATGAATACCGTTTTTTTCATTCTTTTGTTTTTTACTTTTGTGCAAAATTTAATTTTAGACACATAGAAACATAGATTTTAAAGTTTAAAAGAAAAGGTGTGGGGCTTTTATTTTAATCTTATGAGAGTTGTAAAATCTATGTTTCTATGTGGTTAAAATTTTTACGCAATTCTATTTTGCTTAAGGCTTATCATTTCAATTTCTATGATAAAAATCTTTTTTCAGGAGCTAATCCCGCTATCCGTTCCAATCTTTTGTGGCGAACCCCGCCACAAAAGGATTTCCACTTCTATCGGGGCTAGGGCAATCATTTTCATAAAAATATTTTCGTCTGCTTTGTCATTTATATCATCCTGAGCGAAGTCGAAGGACCTCAAAATATTTTCCTAAATTGTCGAGCTACTTACGAAGATTTCTCGTTCCTCGAAATGACAAAAATGACGGTAAAAGGCGCAACAAAAAAATCTGTTTTTATCTGTTTAATCCGCGTCATCCGTGTGCAATACATCAATACTATTTATCCCACGACATTTTAAATTTTGCATCTTCCATTCTGTGCCCGTTTTCGTCGTCAGAAACGGCGTAGTTAAACCCAGATCTTAAACTGTAACCCGCGTGTTCTCCATTTTTATTTAAAGCAATAAAACCAACCTGAAGATATTCCATGTCTTTGTGGTTTTTATGCTTGTTGTAAATACGTTCTGTAATTTCTTTACAGGCGTCAAAAGGAGATTTTCCCTGACGCATCAATTCTACAACCATTGCACTTCCTGCAGTCCTAATAACGGCTTCACCTAAACCAGTTGCCGCAGCGGCGCCGACTTCATTATCCAGAAAAAGACCCGCGCCGATTATTGGGGAGTCACCAACGCGTCCGTGCATTTTCCAGGCGGCGCCACTTGTTGTACAGCCTCCGGCAAGATTTCCATCTTGATCTAACATTAGCATGCTTATCGTATCGTGATTTTCGATATTAATCACGGGTTTGTATTTTGAATCTTCCAGCCATTTTTTCCAGTCTTTTTCAGATTCTGGAGTTAACAAATTTTCTACTTTAAATCCTTCCGACAAGGCAAATTGTAAGGCACCTTGTCCGGCCAGCATAACGTGAGGTGTATTTTGCAACACTCTTTTTGCTACCGAAATAGGATGCATAATTCCCTGTAGAAAACATACTGAACCACAATTACTGTTATGGTCCATAATGCAGGCATCTAATGTCACTTTTCCTTCGCGATCCGGATATCCTCCATAACCAACACTGCGGATATTCGGATCTGCTTCAGGAATTTTCAAACCGGCTTCGAGCGCATCTAAGGCTGATTTTCCAGCTTTTAATTCTTTCCAGGTTTCCTGATTAGCAGGCAAACCGTGATTCCAAGTTGAAATTACAACTGGCTTTTTTGTCTTTTTCAAAGGATTTTCTACTTCCTTTTTTTCATCTTCCTTGCTATTGGCAAATCCGCTATAGCCTAAAACTGAACTTACGGCCAACGTACCTAAGGTTGTTTTTTTGATAAAATCTCTTCTATTTGACATGTGCTTATTTTTTAGTTGAAATCCCTGTGTTGTTTATTTTATTGAATTCTTTCCAATTTGTTTTTAACATATAGAAACATAGTTTCAATATATAAAAAAGTCCTTTTACTTAGAATAAATCTCATAGTTGTATGCGAAAAAAAATAGGATTTACAAAAATGACTTTTAATTTAAATCTATGTTTCTATATGTTAAACAATGTTCTAATTCTTATTTTAAACCGTCTTTTGTTTCTTTGATGGTTTTTAAATTACTGGCTGTTAAAGCATTTCCGTCAAAAAACGAAACTCCTGTGGCTCCATTATCTTTCGCCAATAAAATTGCTTCTTTTAATTCTTTATCTGATTTTAAACCCGGAATATAAATTCCTGTATTGATTTTTGTTTTTTTATCTTCTAAATCTGCTACGCCTTGTTTTGTTGCGTATCCAACCCAGTCAATTTCTTCGTTATAAAAACAATGGTAAATCATTGGATAAACTTCGTCAATATTCCATTTGTCCCAACGCTGACGCACCATATGATCTGCCATTTCAGGATAAGGAAATACGGCTGCGGTTAATTGTTTATTATGTTTGTGGGCAATTTTATATGCATCATCAACAACCGCTTTTATAGCATTCAATCTGAAGTTTTTCCACTCCATATCAATAGAAGTGTTATGGCTTGTTTTTGGATTTTTATGATGGATTTTTTCGAATGCTTTGATACATTCGTCACAATAACAAAAGTCGAATTGAGGTAATTCTTCGTCCTGAACTAAGTTGTATTTTGGCAATAAACTTATTGGTAAAAAGATGTCCGGAAAACGGATATAATCTAAGTGAACGCTTTCTATTCCTTCTACTTTTGCTAATTCTTCTACCAAATTTAAAACGTGATTTCTTGATTCTTGTCTGGTTGGACATAACCATTGGTAATAATCGACATAAGGGCGATTATCAAAACAAGATTTTCCTTCTTTACTAACCTGATACCAGTCTGGGTGCTGCAATGCAATGGAATCTCCGGGTCTGTTCATGGCCATAATCCAGGCATGCACTTTTAAACCTTCTTTTGTAGCGAGAGGCACTAACCTTTTTAAGAGTTTCGGGTCTGTTGATGTATTGATTAATACTTCGTCGATTCCGCCATCTTTATATTTTTTAAATTCTTTGGTATAGTCTGCATCTGATTTTTTAGTATCAGCAGTTGTCCATACTCCAAATTTAAAAGTGGTTGGTTCTTCTTTTTGAACACATGAGAAAAGACTCATTGCCAGTAAAAGAAGTAATAGTTTTGGTAGTTTCATAGTTGGTTATTTTGATATTATTTTGCCATCTTCTCTTATAATCAGTATTTGATTAGAAAAAGGGCTTTTTACTGAAATATTATATCCTGAGGCGTGATTTTCTAATACCGGTTTTAAAATTTTACCGTCGACCGTAATTGGTTCTTTAGTAAGATTTTGTATTGATTTTGCCCAGGTTTTGTTTTTCTGATAATATTCTTTTTGAGCTCTGAATAAACTGTATAATTCCCATCTCACTTTTTCTTCCTGCGGAATTGTGAAGGTCTCTTTTCCTTCTTTCGAAGAAAAATAAACATAACCCCATTTTTCTGGCTCATGCATATTGATCACGCCCATTGGTGACCAAACCCAATTGTACTCGGGTAAAAATTTTCCTTCGGCATCTTTCTTTCTTTCGTAACTTCCATCTCTTATGGTATGTTGCCAATTAACTCGCGAAAAATTGACTCTCCAAAATTTATCTTCCGGCACATTTTGTTCGTTATAGGATTTTCTATAAGATGCCCAGGGAATTGCCATTTCTAATACCCAACCTTGATCTGTATCGTTTGGATTATTAAGCGTTCCGTTGATTTTTACCGCTGATTTCAGGCCCGGAATATTCCAGTCATTTAATACTACGTTATCATTTTCTCTATATGGTTTTGACAGAAACAGGTCCCAAGCTGTATTTAAAGCATTAATTTCTAATTCATAATAGTTAAAAGTGTCGCTATCGGGATCAATGAAAACTTCAAAATCGTTGTTGTAAAAAATAATGGTGTCGCGTTGTTTTAAATTTGCCCAAACATGTGGCTCATCAAGCTTTGCTAATATATAAAAATTGGTTTCATCCCAGAGCATTTTAACTTTTGTTCCGTATTTTGGCTTTATGCCGTTTTCTATATCTTCAAAAAGATCTGTCCAATCTACTTTATTCCAGGAAACATCTGATTCATCTCCGTCTATTACGACTGGAGATGAAGTTTTTGCGGCCACATAAGTTTTAGGCACTACTTTGTTTTTCGATTGAGAATACCCCATTATCGAAACAAAACCTAAAACAACTATTAACCATTTTAATTGTAAACGCATGCTTATTTTTTATAAACTATTATCTTTTGTAAACTGAATTACTTCGCTTAATTTACCAAATGCCATTGCTACAACAGTATCTGCTGCACCATAATATACGGCTAATTTATCTTCTTCGATGTTATGCAAAGCGGCACATGGGAAAACTACATTTCCTACGTCTCCAACTTGTTCGTAAATTTCTGCTGGCCCTAATAAGTAAGGCTGTGTTCTGTATTTTACATGATCTGGCGCATTTTCTTCTAAAAGTGCTGCTCCCATTGCATAACGGAAACCGTTGCAGGTATTGATAACGCCGTGGTATAACATCAACCAGCCATCTTCGGTAAGAATTGGAATTGGCCCCGCTCCTACTTTGGTACATTGCCATGCACTTTGCTCAAACGGAGATGGCTTCATCACCAAACGGTGTTCTCCCCAATATTTCATATCAGGACTATAACTGATCCAGATATCTCCAAAAGGTGTGTGTCCGTTATCACTTGGACGGCTTAACATGGCGTATTTTCCGTTTATTTTTTGTGGAAATAAAACCCCATTTCTGTTGAAGGGTAAAAAGGCATTTTCGCACTGAAAAAATTCTTTGAAGTCAAAAGTGTAACCAATACCAATTGTTGGTCCGTTGTAACCATTACACCATGTAATCCAGTAACGATCTTCAATCCAAACCACACGAGGGTCATATTTATAAGCCGATTCGATCATTTCTGTATTACCAGACTGCATTACAATTGGTTCGTGATTAATGTCCCAATCGATTCCGTTTTTACTAAATCCGGCAAAAATATTCATTTGAACCGCTTTGTTATCGCATCTGAAAACACCTGCAAATCCGTCTCCAAAAGGTACAACCGCACTATTAAAAATACTATTTGATGATGGAATTGCGTATCTGTCAATAATTGGATTTTCAGAATATCTCCACATTACATCGTTACTGTTTTCGGGTCTGTCTTGCCAAGGAATTGTACTCATTATAGTTTGTTTTTTGTTTGTTTAATCTTTGTCATTCTTTTTAAACACATAGGAACATAGTTTTTGTAACCGCATAAAAAGGCGTTTCACTTGTTTAAATTCACATAGCTATGTGTTAGAAACTTGTTTCTTTTTGTATTCCTTTTTTTTTAAACGCATTTGAAATCTATGTTTCTATGTGTTTATTTTTTTTTGTACTCACTATTATTGTGCGCATTTTTGTCATTTCGACGGAGGAGAAATCACACTAGAAACTCCGCATTGCAAATCGCCAATCTTTGTCGAGTTACGTGTGTGATTTCTCCTCCGTCGAAATGACAAACCGGGCGTTTAAAATTGTCCCAGTTCTTTTAATGTTCTATGTTTTAATTATCTAATTGACTAATTATCTAATTAATCTTCTATCCTGCGAACTTTATCTAACCATGTAAATTTCAAAATTGTAGTCGTCACTAAAAACACTACTAATGCTGTAATTGCTTTTGGATAGTCTCTGATGATGAAAAATATCGGAAGCAAAATCATGCTCGATTGCCATACAATTCCGATGGCGCAATTCATCATATCTGTCCAGAAATCATTATTTTTTTCGAAAGCCTGATCTTCTGCTTTTAATGTTTTATAAACGGGATTCCAGAAACCCCAAGGTCTTACGTTTTTGTAGAAAGATCTTAAAACTTCCATATCTGTTGGTTTGCTTAATAAAGTTCCTAAAAGACATCCTAAAATAGAGAAACCGAATATTATTGGAAATAAATAAATAGCCTGTACTTGCGCTAAATCGTATAAGAATGAACCTTCGGATAAACTTCCTTTCGCCTGACCTAAAGCAAATTGTAAAGACGCTACAACTAATCCGGCGAACATTCCCCAGAAATAACCCCAGCCGTTAAATCTCCACCAAATCCATTTTAAGAAATTGGCTGCGACATAACCTCCATATAAGGCACTTGTAATCCAAAGCGTTAATGAATTAATAGAATCTGCGAAAAATCCCATGAAAACCCCTAAACCAACAACAAGGAAAGATGAAATCTGACTTACCTTAATATAATGTGCGTTTGTAGCAACGGGTTTGAAGTATTTTTTATAAATATCATTTACGATATAAGCCGGGCCTGCATTTACAAAAGCAGAGAATCCAGACATAAATGCAGCTAATAAACCAGCAAGAAGAATTCCTTTTATTCCAACTGGAATGTATAGATTAACCACTTTTGGCATTAATAATTCTAAATCAGCTCCTGTTAAACCAGTGTTGGCATTTAATTCCGGCGCAAGGTTTACCAATGCAATTACTACGATTCCAGTAATTAATAAATATCTAGGAATGAATAAAATAAGATTTGTAAAACCACTCATATAAGCGGCTTCTTTTACAGATTTTGTAGAAAGAATTCTTTGTAAATCGTAACTTGGAGTTGGTCCTGCAACACTTGCAAAAAATCCTTTGAACAATGTCATTCCAATGAAAGCTCCAAACATTTTATATCCTTCAGAATCAATTAAATTATTAAAGGTTTGAAATTTATCACTCCATTGGGTCTCAAACTGCCATCCGAAGAAAACATTTTTCCACTCTTCTGTAATAACAGAATTAATTTGTAAATCTGAATAATTGATAAAAGCGTAACCGGCGATTAAAACTCCGGCAACAATCATAATTAAATATTGTACAACTTCTGTAGCCACTACAGAAAACATTCCGCCTTTTACAGTGTAAATTGTAGTTAATAAAATGATTATTAAAGCATAAGATCTTTCTGAAGTCAGAAGAATTAAATCGCCATAATGAAGCGTTAAATCCCAAGGAAGAATAATGGTTACAAATTTTCCAATTCCTTCAAAAAAGTAAGCGATGAAACCAATTGTGGAAATAATGGCAAAAATCGCAACAATAATATGAGATGCTTTTCCAGCTCTGTCGCTTCCAAAACGGGTTAAAATCCATTCAGAACCTGTCATTACTTTTGATCTTCTGATCCATACGGCGAGGAACATCATCACAAAAATCTGATTCCATATCGGCCACAGCCACATAAACATAAAACTTTTTACGCCATATAAAAACAGTACGCCAATCATCCAGGAAGTTCCTGAAACATCAAACATTCCAGATCCGTTGCTCAAACCAAGGAAATACCATTTAATTGTTTTCCCGCCAAGGAAATAATCATCTAAACCTTTTGATGCTTTTCTTGAAATCCAAATTCCTATTCCCACGGAGAGCAGGATATAAGCTACGATGATTGATACGTCAATAATGTCCATTAATTTTGTTTATTTTTTAGTTAGTTACGTGGTTTTATTTTTTTGTTCCCCAGTTTTTATTGGGTTCAGCTCCCATTACAAAATGCAAAATTCCGCCTTGTAGTATTTGTTGATGGGTGATGACTGTTTTATTGAATGGAATACCGTTAAGCGTTGCCGATTGTATATAAAAGTTTTTGTCTGAAACATTTTCTGCTTCGATTACAAAAGATTTTCCTCCTTCGAGATTGATTTTTGCTTTTTCGAAAATCGGACTTCCAATTTCGTATTCGCCAGAAGCAGGATTCATTGGATATAATCCCATTGAACTGAAAACATACCACGCCGACATTTGTCCGCAATCTTCGTTTCCGCTCAAACCGTTTGGTGTTGTGTTGTATTGAGTGTCTAAAATATGACGCACCCAATATTGTGTTCTCCACGGCTGATTGGCATGATTAAACATATAAGCAATGTGGTGGCTTGGCTCGTTTCCGTGTGCATACTGACCAATTAATCCTGAAATATCTGCAGAAACATTGCTTCCTGTGATTTCTGAACTTTCTGTAAAAAGCTGTTCCAATCTTTTTGTAAACACTTCATTACTTCCATGAAGCGCAATAAAATCGTCTACATTATGAGGCACAAACCAACTGTGCTGCCACGCATTTCCTTCGGTATAATCTGTGTGTTCTCTATGATTTGAATGTTTTGGATCGAAAGGTTCGTTCCATGATTTTCCGTCTTCCGATTTTCCTCTCATAAATCCGGTTTTCGGATCAAATAAATATTGATAGGCTTTTGAACGGTTTAAGAAAAATTGATAATCTTCGGTTTTACCTAAAGCTTTTGCCATTTGCGCCACACACCAGTCATCATAAGCATATTCTAAAGTGATGGTAACAGATTCGTCAAGTAAATTATAAGGAATGTAGCCGTATTTTTTGTAGAAATTCAGTCCGCGTTCGTCCTGCATCATGGTGGCTTTCATGGCCTGGTAGGCTTTTTCGGCATCAAAACCTTTAATGCCTTTTTGGTATGCGTCAACAATTACCGGAATGGAATGATATCCTGTCATTGTATTTGTTTCGTTGGCGTAGAGTGTCCAAACCGGTAATATTTTTTTAGTATCGTAATACGCTAACATTGAGTTTACAATGTCTGATGTTTGCTTTGGAGCCAATAAAGTCAATAAAGGATTTTCGGCTCTAAAAGTATCCCATAGTGATAAGGTCGAATAAGCGGTATAATCTTTTGCTGTAACAATTTGATCATCCTCTCTTCTAAATTGACCGTTTTTATCACTATAGGCTACAGGGGCAACTTGGGTGTGGAACATCGCGGTATAAAAGATGGTTTTTAATGAGTCGACCGGCGTTTCGACTTCTATTTTATTTAAAGCAGCATTCCAGGTATTGGCTGCGTTTGTTTTTGTTTTTTCGAAATTAGAACTTTCATCATCCAGATTATCTTTGGCATTAGCCACGCTTACAGATGATAAGGCTACTTTTACAAATAGTTCCTGATCATTTTTGGCGTCAAAAAATAATTGTGCTGATGAGTTTTCTCCTTCTGCTGATTTACCTGTAACTATTTGTCTATTAGCTAATAAAACAGATTCCGTGATAGGTTTTGAAAATTTTGCAACAAAAAATACTTTTTGATTTTTTGCCCAGCCCATACTATATCGATAACCACTTATTGTAAATTGATCTTCAACTGTTATGGAAGTTTTTAATGCTTTATCCCAATTAATTGCAAAACCAAAATCGATTACAACAGATTGTTTGTCGTTTTTGGCAAAGGTATATTTATGGAATGCGGTGCGTTGTGAAGAAGTTAATTCTACATTGATTTTAGGATCTTCAAGAAAAACCTGGTAAGAGCCCGGTGTTGCTTTTTCGTTAACATGACTGTATTTTGATTTATAAGGTAATTGATCTCGTGAAGTTGTTTTTGTAGTTAAATCCAGTTTTTTATTTGTTGGCATAAATAAAATGTCTGCCAAATCCCCTATTCCAGTTCCGCTTAAGTGTAAATGACTGAAACCGGAAACAATAGAATCTGAATAATGATACCCTGAACACCAATCCCAGCTCGAAATACCATTGTCAGGACTTACCTGAAGCATTCCAAACGGAACAGTTGCACCCGGATAAGTATGTCCGTGACCGCCTGTACCGATAAAAGGATTTACGTGATTAGTAAAAAAATTATCTTGTTGGTTATTTTTGTTTACATTTATTTTGCAACTTGTAACCAAAATGACGAACAAAACAAGCAGAGTAAATTTCTTCATATAAAACAATCTTAATTTAACTTTAAATTTAAACAAATACGACTTTTACCAAAACTAATTTAGACGGATGACGTATAAACTTAGATAAACATCAAAAAAAGTCACAAAACGTCACATTATTATGATTTTAAATTCAAACAGGTTATACCGCATTCAATTGCAGTATCACATTATATTTTGGTTAACTTATTTCATATTTAATACTTTTAGATGGGGAAGTTATTTTAATGATTATGGCTATTCATTCAAAACAAATTTGTTGGGATTTCCTATTCATATGGCGTTATGTTATTTGAATATTCTGGTTTTGATGCCTAACTTGGTTTATAAAAAGAAATACCTGCAGTATGTTATTTCTATTTTATGCGCTATTTTTATAATGGTAGTTTTAAAATTCAATCTTACCTATTTATTAATAACTCACGAAGTTTGGCCCGAAGGTCCTGAAACAATAGATAAATTGACACTCAATTATACTATTGATATGATGATGGGTGAACTTTATGTGATGACTTTTGTAACGGCAATTAAGATTACTTTCGACTTTTTGAAAGAACAAAAAAGAGTTACAGATCTTGAAAAATCTCAGTTAGAAACCGAATTGCTTTTTTTGAAATCTCAAATTTCTCCGCATTTTTTCTTTAATACGCTTAATAATATTTATTCTTTATCTGTAGAAAAATCAAACAAAACGCCAAAAATCGTTCTTAAACTATCTGAGTTAATGCGCTATATGTTGTATGACACAAAAAGCACGAGACAAAGTTTGGAAAACGAAATACTATGCATTCAAAATTATCTGGATTTAGAAAGAATCAGAAACGATGATCGCCTGGAAGTAAATATGGAAATTTCCGGAGACATTCATGACAAAGAAATTAGTCCTATTATATTATTGACGTTTCTGGAAAATGCATTCAAACATGGCGTTAATAAAAACACAGGAAAAGTACTAATTGATATCAAATTCAAGGTAAAAGGAGATTTTCTGCATTTCACTATTAGTAACCCTATGCCCGAAATTACGCAACATAAGGACAATTTTAACAAGTCTAGTGGTATAGGTTTAGAGAATGTCAAAAAAAGACTCGAATTAGGTTATAATAAAAACGACTATAAGCTTTCATTTAAAAATAAAAAGGATATTTTTGTCGTAAAGCTTGTAATCAAGGTCTCTTAGCAAGTATTAGCATTTTTTTTACCAACTATACTTACTAAAATTATTTCTCTCACAAAAATAATCGAAAATGAAAATAAACTGTTTGATCATAGATGATGAGCCATTAGCGATTAATGTTATCAAAAACTATTTGGAGCCTATTGAAAATTTTGAGGTTATAAATACTTTTAGTAATCCGATAGAAGGTCTGAATTTTTTAAAAAACAACAAAGTTGATGTGATTTTTCTGGATATTAACATGCCGGTCCTTGATGGTATAAATTTTATAAAAAGTCTGGATAATCCGCCAATACTTGTCATAACAAGCGCTTACAGTCAGTTTGCAATAGAAACTTACGAATTGGACGTTTTGGATTATTTAGTAAAACCTATAGAATTTCCAAGGTTAATGAAAACGCTAAACAAGATTAGCAAAAGACTAAACACTAATAGTAGTCTTCCTCAGGAAAGCAGCCCTGAAAGCCCTTTTATTTTTGTTAAGATTGATAAGAAGAGAATGAAGAAAATCTTTTTTAATGAAATCTTAGTGATCGAAAGTTTAAAAGATTATTTGAAAATAAATACCCTGACAGGAAAATATATTATACACAGTACATTATCTGATTTTACAGATTTATTGCCTGAAAGAAATTTTTTAAGAATACACAGATCTTACACCATAGCCATTGATAAAATCGACGCTGTTGAAGGAAATAGCATTGAAATTGAAGGACTTAGATATGTAATTGGAAGATCATATATCGATCATGTAAAACAGAGAATTTTGAATTCTTCGATTTAGAAAAAATACTTAATTATTATGAGAAGACCTTTGTTTAAGTTTGAAACTTTGACGAAGGTCTTTTTTTGTTTAACTTCTAGTTTGTCATTTCGAGGCACGAGAAATCTCCACAAGAAACTCCGTTCCAAAATTCTTTCTTTGTCGAGCTACTTGCGAAGATTTCTCGTGCCTTGAAATGACAAAACAAAGCAAAAAACCTTTGCGCTCTTTGAGGTAAAACTCACAAAAAAACAAAAAAAAATGCGGCCAAAAGGCCGCATCTTCATACAGGTAACTAACCAAAATAAACCATTTAAAAAATAATTTATTGTATTGTAAAAAAATTAACTAAAAATAATATCTTTTGAACGCTTCAATAGCTGAATAATCTGCCAAACCTAAAGCATGATATTTTTCTGCTGTTAATCTGTTTCTGTCTTCAACCCTTACCCAGAATTCTCTGCTATCATCACCCTGAAACATAACTCCGTCTTTTTGAGATTGGTGATAGAAAATGGCATGACGTTTTTTAAGAACCTGATCAGGGCTCATCGGAACCGCCATCTCGATTTGGTATGATTCCCATTCATGCCACGCTCCTCTGTATAACCAGACCCAGCATTCGTCCATAAATTTTTTGTGCTTTAATCTTTTTAAAGCTTCAAACAAACTATCTAAACAAACTTTATGGGTTCCATGTGGGTCTGCTAAATCTCCTGCTGCATAAATTTGATGTGGTTTTATCCTTTCGATAATATCACACATAATTTGAATATCAGCCTCTCCAAGGTTATTTTTCTTAACTGTTCCAGTTTCATAAAATGGTAAATCTAAAAAGTTAACATTAGTATCCGGTAAACCTAAATATCTTGTAGCGGCCAAAGACTCGCTTCTTCTAATTCTTCCTTTTAATTTTCGAACTTCTAAAGAATCAATATCATTGTGTTTCTTGGTTTTCAAAAAGTTAATGATCTTTTCAGATTCAGAAGAGTTCGGATTTAATGACAGCGAAATCTCAGCAAATTTTAAAGCTTCTTCGTTTGAAACTGCAATATTTCCTGAAGTCTGATATGCAATGTGCACATCGTGCCCCTGCTCTACCAATCTGTCAAAAGTTCCTCCCATTGAGATAACATCGTCATCAGGATGCGGACTAAAAATGATGATTCTTTTTCTTTCCGGCGTTGCACGTTCCGGTCTGTAAGTATCATCGGCATTTGGTTTTCCACCTGGCCATCCCGTAATAGTCTGCTGCATTTTATTAAACATTTTAATGTTCAAATCATACGCAGTTCCTTCTTCCGTCAACACACTAGACATACCATTATCGTTATAATCTTTGTCTGTTAATTTCAGGAAAGGTTTTTTAGTCAATTCACTTAACCAGGCTACAGCTTTCAGTTTTAACTCTTCGTCCCAAATCACTGATTTTACCAACCAAGGTGTTTTTACACGTGTTAATTCTGATGAAGCTTCGGTATCTAAAACAAAAGTTGTGTTGTTGTGCTGTTGTAAATACGTTGCCGGTACTTGCGAAGAAATATTTCCTTCAATTGTTTTTTTAATGATTTCAGCTTTGCTGATTCCCCATCCAAGAAGTACAATTCTTTTGGCATTTTTTACAGTACCAATTCCCATTGTAATTGCTTTTCTAGGCACATTGTCTATACCTAAAAAGGATGATGCAGCGTCTGTACGGGTCAAATGATCCAATGTAATACTTCTCGTTCCTGAATTAACGTGAGATCCTGGTTCGTTAAAACCAATATGACCTGTTCTTCCAATTCCTAAAAGTTGAAAATCTAAACCTCCGTAGGCTTTAATTTTCATTTCATAATCGATACAATATTGTTGTAAATCTTCATTACTTATTTTACCGTCCGGAATATTAATATTTTCCGGATGAATATCAACATGATTAAAAAGATGCTCATGCATAAAGTGATAGTAACTCTGAATATTATTTTTATCCATTGGATAATATTCGTCCAGATTAAAGGTCACTACATTTGAAAAACTCAAACTCTCCTCTTTATGTAAGCGAACTAATTCTTCGTAAACTTTTACTGGCGAAGATCCGGTTGCTAATCCTAAAACGCAAGGTTCGTCTAATTCTTCTTTTCTCTGAATTATATTTGCTATTTCCTGAGCAACTAATATTGAAGCCTCTTTTGATGATTCGAAAATCACGTTATGAATCTTCTCAAAACGAGTTTCTTCGAATTTTCCAGCTTCTTTAAAATTTATGCCTTCTTTAATCATTTGCCTGTTTCATTTAATTTATAGTATAAAATTAAGAATTACTCTGCCGATAAAATTAAAAATTCGACTAATGACCCGTTAGCTTCGGTAAAAGACATAATTGGAAACTTTAAAATTTTTCAGTTCTAATTATGATGACATATTTTATTTTTCTACAACATTTATTTCGCTGATAGAAACTGTTTGTCCTTTTCCTTCAGCAGATTTCGCAACAAAACGAAGGTATCTTGCTTTTGTTTCGGCAAATGTTTTTATTTGTTCTATTGGATTGTTTTTAATGTTAGAAAACTCACCTTCAGATTGCAATGTCCACTTTAAGTTATCCAAACTTGTATAGAATTCATATTTTGAAATCAAATTAAGATTATTACCAACTTGCTGCGGAACATAAGTAAAACCAGCAATTTTAAGAATCCCTCCCATATCAATTGCTACTTCTTGCGGAAGTTTATTGGTTTCATTTCCAAATCCCCAATCCGTATTTGGGTTTCCATCTATTATCTTGATAGCCGAATTTAAATCTCCACTCGAAATAGCTACGATTTTCCATTTTTCTTTCGAAATCCCATACTTTGCTGTTTTAACAGCGCTATATATTTTTTCTTCTTTATTGAATGAAACCGCTTTTATCTGAACGGCTTTATTGTATTTAAATATACCTTTATATAATGTCCTTTTTGTTGTTGGATTACTTCCGTCAACAGTATAATAAATACTATTTCCTTCCTCCGTTTTTATAGTAACATTTCCGTTTTTATCACGTTGAATTTCCGGCATTCGCACAAAAGTAGGTGCATTAAAAGCCTGAATATTTGAAATCACAATACTTGCTTTCGAATCTGTAATATTGACTCTTAATGCTGATGCAATAACTCTGTCGATTCTTAAAATTCTTTTATATCCTATGGTTGTTTCAGTTGCGACCGTTTTCCAATCTCCGTTAACTTTGGCTTCAACAGTAAAAGCTTTTACACGTTGTCCTAATTTTATATATTCCTGAAGCAGAATACGATCAATAGCTGTCGGTTTATCAAACTCAAATGTAATTGATGCTGTCTTTGCATTATCAGCTGTTGCCCAATAAGTATTTTTATTTCCGTCACTAACATTTTGGGCAGCAAATTCGTTACTATTTCCTCTAATATTATCCGCAGTAATTTTACTTCCGGCTAATAATTCTGTTTTAAAATCTTCTTTTATAGTGGCGACTAATTCTTTCAATCTTGCTTCATCATTTTCATGAACCAAACCCCTTCTGTCTACAGGAAGATTCAATAGTAAAGTAGCATTTCGGCCAATTGATTCATAATAAATATCCACCATTTCATCTAAAGGTCGCACTTTGTCATCTTCAACACTATGATAAAACCATCCTGGTCTTATAGATACATCGGCTTCACCTGGAACCCATTTTTCACCATCTTCATGTCCTGACATAAATTCAGTGTAATGTACTTTACCAGCCAATTCATCCGTCTGACGTAAAAGCGACCAATTTGTTTTTCCTGCTCGCCCTTCCTCATTTCCAATCCATCTTGCTTCTGCAGGTCCAACTCCCCAAACTAATGTTTTTGGAGCTAATCCATAAATCATTTTATAAGTTTCGTCCCAATTATAATATTCAAGCGTATTTATTTTTCTTGTTTCGTTTGCTCCACCATAATATCCATCGCCGCCGTTAGCACCATCAAACCACATCTCAAAAACATCACCGTAATTAGTTAATATTTCTTTTAACTGATTTCTGAAGTAAGTAATATATTCTGGTTTTCCATATTCCGGATGATTTCTATCCCAAGGTGAAAGATATAAACCTAATTTTAAATCATATTCTTTGCAGGCGGCCGTTAAGTCCTTTATAAGATCCCCTTTTCCGTTTTCCCAAGGCGAATTTTTAACCGAACGTTCTGTATAAGCTGATGGCCATAAACAAAATCCGTCGTGGTGTTTTGCAACTAAAATAATTCCTTTCATTCCGGCAGCTTTCACTACACGAGCCCATTGACGAACATCTAAATTTGTTGGATTAAATAGTTGCGGAGATTCATCACCATAGCCCCACTCTTTATTGGTAAAGGTATTTAATGAAAAGTGCACGAAAGCATAAAACTCCATTTCATGCCAGTCAAGCTGCTTTTGCGTTGGAAGTGGCCCAAAAGGTTCAGGAGATTTTACTAATTCCTGACTATTAACAGATGATGATAGTAAACAAAAAAAACTCAGTAAAAGAAAATGGTTTTTCATTACGATTGCAATTAAATTTTTGGTGGTTAGCTAATTAAAAATATAAATTTAATGTAAATGAGTATTTGATTGTATAGTATTTCGACCAATGACGTTTTTAAAAGAGTATTGGGACATTTTTTTTCTTCGTAAACATAAATATTAAAGTGTAATTAAAATTTGTATTTTAGATGTAAATAAATCCACCAGAAACTAATAATTTAATTACAAATATGCGTCCAATCATCCTCCTAGCATTCGTTGCTCTATTTATTTCATGTAAAAATGAAAATAAATCACAAACACTTTCAGATTATTTTACCTATGATCAAAATACCGCCGTCGAATCAGCCGGAGTAAAAATGATTCCAATTAAAACACCAGTTGGGGAATTTAAAGTTTGGACAAAGCGTTTTGGAAAAAATCCAAAAATAAAAATTTTATTATTACATGGTGGTCCAGCCATGACACACGAATATATGGAGTGTTTCGAAACTTTTTTTCAACGTGAAGGTTTTGAGTTTTATGAATATGATCAACTAGGATCTTATTATAGTGATCAACCAAAAGACAGTAGTTTATGGACAACAGAGCGTTTCGTCGAAGAAGTTGAACAGGTTCGAAAAGCAATTGGTGCAGATAAAGACAATTTTTATGTATTAGGAAATTCATGGGGAGGGATTCTAGCTATGGAATATGCTTTAAAATATCAGAAAAATCTAAAAGCTTTATTAGTTGCAAATATGGTTGCCAGTGCGCCAGAATACGGAAAATATGCGGATGAAGTATTAGCAAAACAAATGAAACCCGAGATATTAGCAGAAATAAGAGCTTTAGAAGCCAAAAAAGATTTCAATAATCCTCGTTATATGGAATTACTGATTCCAAATTTCTATAAAGAGCATTTATGCCGTTTAAAAGAATGGCCGGACGGTTTAAACAGAGCAAGTAAACATGTAAATGGAGAAATCTACACCTTAATGCAAGGACCGAGCGAATTCGGAATTAGTGGTCGTTTAGCGAAATGGGATATTAAAAATCGTCTCCATGAACTTACAATTCCGACCTTAATGATAGGTGCAAAATATGATACTATGGATCCAAAAGCAATGGAAGAACAAAGTAAACTAGTCCAAAATGGACATTACTTATATTGTCCAAATGGAAGTCATTTAGCAATGTGGGATGATCAAAAAGTTTTTATGAGTGGCGTTATTCAATTTATAAATGATGTAGATAATAATAAATTTTAATTTAAAAGTTTAAAAGATAAATCATATAGCTAACGTTGCAATCAAAAACTCCTTACTTAGGAGTTTTTTTTATAATTATTAGTTACTTTAATCTTATAAAAGAACAAATCTAATGGTTTAAGTAATCAGACAGACTATAAAACACTATCGTTTGAATGTATACAAATATCCAAAAGCACATAACTTACCAAGGATTTATCATTGAACGAAATACTTATAAAAAAGATCGATAAGTGTCAAAAAGTTTTTAGACGAGATTACTATTCAGGATTTCCCATTACGTGGTAAGTTTGTCCATTTTCATATCAAAAGACGCCGCTGGACTAATAAAACCACTGGAGAAATTATTAAAAGAGATTGGACTTTAATGGCCAAAGGAACACGTATGACCCGAGAGTTTGCGGCTTTTTTAAAAGAAATTAATCGATAGCAGTGCTACAGATTGCCATACCATTGGAGGCTTCTTTGGAGTCAACCACAAAAAACTTCAAAGACAATATAAAAAACATCTGAGTTCCTTTACCACATGGGCTCCGCGAGAGCATGCGCACCAATGGATTATTTACCCTGAAAATATGGGGACACATTTATCTATTGACGAAGTGGCTTTATCCCAGGGTGAACTTTATACTATTGTGACCAACAAGAAAGACTCCTTAGTAGTTATTGTTGCCGGAACCAAAGCCGATCAGGTCATAGAGCACATCTGTAAAATTGACTACAAAAAGAGGTCTCTTGTTAAAGAAATAACCCTCGACATGGCTAATTCCATGAAATTGATCTCAAAGAAATGTTTCCCAAAAGCCATACAGATTACCGACAGATTTCATGTTCAAAAAATTAGCTTTGGAGGCATTACAGGAAATTAGAATCAAACATCGATGGAAGCCATGGATTTTGAAAATCAGTTGATCTTAAAGGCAAAATCAGAAAACAAAACATACATTGCTCAGCTTTTGTCCAATGGAGATTCCGTAAAACAGTTACTGGGCCAGAAGCAGGTATCTACTGTATAAATCTCGTGAAAAATGGACTGAAAGTCAAAAGGAAAGAACACAGCTGATATTTGAATTATATCCGGATATAAAAACAGCTTACAATCTAAATCAACAGCTTCGGGGAATTTACAATAACAATAATGATAAACATATTGCCATGACCAAATTGGCACATTGGTATAGAAACGTAGAGGAATCCGGTTTTAAAAACTTTAATATCCTGCTCAATACCATAACTTTTAATTACCAGTCAATCTTAAACTATTTCAACAACAGAAGTACAAATACTTCAGTAGAATCTTTCAATGCAAAAATAAAAGCGTTTAGATCGCAATTTAGAGGAGTCAGAAATATAGATTTCTTCTTATTCAGATTATCCAATCTTTTTGCCTAATCCCCAACTTTTGCACCTGATCCTAATTTTTGCCTCTTCTCAGATTTACGGCTTGATCCTGAAAAACTCTTATAAACAAAAAACCCTATCCGTTTTGGATAGGGTTTTTCAAAGAAAGGCGACGACATACTCTCCCACATAACTGCAGTACCATCTGCGCAGGCGGGCTTAACTACTCTG
>NZ_JAWVWO010000022.1:0-79504 GCF_033657265.1 Flavobacterium sp. MMLR14_040
TAAGCCCGCCTGCGCAGATGGTACTGCAGTTATGTGGGAGAGTATGTCGTCGCCTTTCTTTGAAAAACCCTATCCAAAACGGATAGGGTTTTTTGTTTATAAAGAGTTTTTTACTTTTATATTAAATCCAATTTATACAATCATTCATATTCTGTTAAATTAAAGTCAATTTTGAGTTTTAAATTATAGTGAATTAGCCATATTGAATGCTAAACTGTATTTTTGTATTGTAATATTATAATTGAAATATGAAAAAAAGTATTGTATTGCTGACATTATTTGTTATCTCAAATTTAAGTGCTCAGCAACGCCCTAAGTTAGTTGTAGGTATCGTAGTCGATCAAATGAAAATGGAATATTTATATCGGTTTTCTGATGATTTTTCCCCAAATGGATTTAAGAGGTTAATGAATAATGGATATGTTTTTCAGAATATGCATTACAATTATATGCCAACATATACCGCTCCGGGCCATGCTTCAATTTATACAGGTACAACGCCTTCTACTCATGGAATTGTAGGTAATGAGTGGTTTAGCAGAACACTAGGAAAAGATATGTACTGTACTGACGATGCAGGAGTGAAAACACTAGGAGATGGAACAGTGGAAGAAGGAGCTATGTCGCCGAAAAATCTTCAAAGCACTACAATTACTGACGAAGTGAGAATGGCTACTAATTTCCAAGGAAAAGTAATTGGAATGAGTCTTAAAGATCGCGGGGCAATTTTACCGGCTGGTCATTTCGCTAATTGGGCATTTTGGTATAGTAAAACTGGTGCTTTTATTTCAAGTACTTTTTATGGTGATAAATTACCGGAATGGGTTACTCAGTTTAACAATGAGAAGCATTATATGCCTTATATTAACAAAGGCTGGGATTTATATAAACCAACTGCAACTTATAATGAGAGTCTGGCAGACAATAATCCATATGAAGGAAAACTTTATGGTAGTGCCGCACCAGTTTTTCCATATGATTTGAAAACAATGTACGAGAAGAATGATGCCGGAATCATCAGAGCTACTCCATATGGAAATGATTTATTGGCTGAATTTGCAATGAAGGCGATCGAAAAAGAAGAATTAGGTAAAGATAATATTACTGATTTTTTAACTGTCAGTTTTTCTTCGACAGATTATGTAGGGCATTTATTGGGACCTCGTTCTATGGAGCTTCAGGATACCTATTTAAGATTAGATCAAACTATAGCAGACTTTTTGACTTATTTGGATACGACTATTGGTAAAGGTAATTATCTTTTATTTTTAACTGCCGATCATGCTGGTGCAGAAAATGTTATCTATTTAAAAGACCATAAATATAATGTTGATAATTATCCATCAAAAGACGTTAAAAAGAGTTTACAAGACTTCTCTGTTAATACATTTGGTGTGGATTTAGTTTTGAATTATTCTAATTTCAATCTATATTTTAATAAACAAATTATTAAAGAAAAAGGTTTAGAACTATTAAAAGTAAAGCAAGCTTTTAAAGATTTTTTAATTACTCAGCCACAGGTTAAAAGGGTTTATACTGAAGAAGAAATCTTGGCTAATTCGGGAAATGATTATTATTTAAATTTTGTAGCGAAAGGATATGACGTTACGCAAGATGGAGATATAGTTATAGTAGATAAACCTGGTGATATCGAATATGCAACTACAGGAACTTCACACGGAACACCTTACAGTTACGATACTCATGTGCCAGCTATATTTTTTGGTTGGCATATCAAAAAAGGGGAATCTTATGATAAAAAGGCAATTACTGAAATTGCACCAACAATAGCTCAGAAAATTAAAGTCACTTTCCCAAATGGAACTGAAGCAAAAGTATTGCAGGAAGTTTTGGATGAAAAGAAAGAAGAGAAAAAATAAGATATTTATAAACCTGTCATCATTTTAAATGACAGGTTTTTTTATGCCATAAAAAAAGGCCTTTCAATTAAGAAAAGCCTTTTAAAATTGAGTGTTTAGTAAGCACTTATTTTAATGTTAGCACTATGCGTTTGCTAACACTAATTCTTCGTTGAAAGGTAAATTCCAAGCTTCAGCTACTCCTTTGTAAAGGATTTTTCCGTTAGCAATATTTAGTCCTTTTTTCAATTCTTCATTTTCGGCACAAGCTTTTTCCCATCCTTTGTTAGCCAATTGTACTGCATAAGGCAAAGTAGCATTTGTTAAAGCTAAAGTTGAAGTATAAGGTACAGCACCTGGCATATTAGCTACACAGTAATGAACAATATCATCAATAATAAAAGTTGGATTTTCGTGAGTTGTTGGAGTACAAGTTTCAATACATCCACCTTGATCTACGGCAACGTCTACAACAACAGTTCCTGGACGCATTAATTTAAGCATATCACGAGTAATTAAGTGAGGCGCTTTTGCTCCTGGAATTAAAACCGCCCCAACGATTAAATCAGCTGTAGCGATCGCTTTTGTAATATTATAGTGGTTAGACATTTCTGTATTTACGTTTGCAGGCATAATATCGTCTAAATAGCGTAAGCGTGGCAAACTTAAATCCATAATAGTTACCTGAGCACCAAGACCAGCTGCCATCTTTGCAGCTTGAGTCCCTACAATACCTCCTCCTAAAACTAATACTTTAGCTGGTGGTACACCTGGAACACCTCCTAAAAGAATTCCTCTTCCTTTTAATGGTTTCTCAAGGTATTTTGCTCCTTGTTGAATAGCCATACGACCTGCAACTTCAGACATTGGAACTAATAATGGTAAACTACGATCTGCTTTTTCAACTGTTTCATAAGCTAAACATACAGCACCTTTTTCAAGCATAGCATGAGTTAATGGTTCTGAAGATGCAAAGTGAAAGTAAGTGAAAAGTAATTGATCTTTTTTGATTAATGGATATTCAGAAGCAATTGGCTCTTTTACTTTAATAATCATTTCTGCAATTGCATATACTTCTTCAATAGTTCCTAAAACTACTGCTCCTGCATTTGCATACTCATCATCACTAAACCCACTTCCTAGACCTGCAGTAGATTGTACATAAACAGTATGTCCGTGTTTTTTCATTTCAGAAACACCAGCTGGAGTTAAGGCTACACGGTTTTCGTTATTTTTAATTTCTTTAGGAACACCTATTATCATTTGTTATATTTTTTTAGTTTTTTGAAATTGTTTTTACAAATTTACAGACAGAGAATATATTATGGAGAAACGATCTATAAATAAGAAAATATTATTTTATTTAGTATTTTTACAGAAAAATATTCTTTTTAAGATGTGTTTTTATTCTTTAAAAAGAAAAAATGACTGATTTTTAATTATTATTTATATCGTTTTCGTTATGGCTTTAGATGAAATTGACAAAAAAATCCTACGCCTTTTACAGGTAGATGCGCACTATACACTAAAAGATATTGCAAACAAAATAAATTTATCATTAACGCCAGTTCATGATAGGGTTAAACGCCTTGAAAAAGAGGGGGTTATTGAAAAATACGTTTCGATTTTAAATAAGAAAAAGCTTGGAAACAACTTAACAGTATATTGCCAGGTGACACTTACGAAACAAACCTATGATACTTCTGAAGGTTTTAATCAGTCGATTTTAAATATGCCTGAAGTTGTAGAATGTAATTATGTGTCTGGAAATTTCGATTATATGCTTAAAATTATAATTCCTGATATGGAAAGTTATCATCATTTTCATCAAAAAAAATTGTCTGTTTTACCCGAAGTCTCATTGATTAATACTGTTTTTGTAATATCTGAAGTAAAAAGTACCACAGTTCTGCCTATTTAAATAAACAAAAAACCATCAAAAGATTTGATGGTTTTAAGCAATAGTTGGTTTTGGTTTATTTTAGTAGTAAGTAAAACGTCTTACTTTGGCAATATATTTTGCTAAACGAATTACTTGATGGCTATAACCATATTCATTATCATACCAAATATAAAGCACAATATTTTTCCCATCTTTAGAAACAATTGTGGCATTACTATCGTAAATTGACGGAGCCGAAGTCCCAACAATATCAGAAGAAACAAGTTCATTATTTAATGAATATTTGATTTGCTCTACCAGTTCGCCTTCTAAAGCATATTTTTTCATTATTTTATTAATAGCAGCTATAGACGTTGCTTTTTTAACTTCAAGATTTAATACAACTAAAGAGCCATTAGGAACAGGAACTCTAATTGCATTTGAAGTTAACTTTCCTTCAAGAGATGGTATTGCTTTTGCGACCGCACTTCCTGCACCAGTCTCTGTAATAACCATATTTAACGCTGCAGCTCTTCCACGACGGTATTTTTTGTGCATATTATCAACCAGATTCTGATCGTTTGTATAGGCGTGAATCGTTTCCAAATGGCCTTTTACAACTCCTAGACTATCTTCTACAACTTTTAAAATAGGGGTTATAGCATTTGTAGTACACGATGCCGCCGAAAAAATATCTATTTGATCTGGATCGTATTCATTATGATTAACACCATGAACTATATTGGCAACACCTTTTCCTGGTGCGGTCAACAATACTTTACTAACTCCATTCGAAGTTAAATGTCTTTTTAAAGCTTCTTCTGTTGTAAAAGCTCCAGTATTATCAATAACTAAAGCATCACTAATGCCATATTCTGTGTAATCTATTTCTTCTGGTGTATTTGCATTGATGATATGAACCGTAGTTCCGTTAATAATCAAAGCATTATTTTTTGGATCAACAGTTACTGAACCTTGAAAATCTCCATGAATAGAATCGTATCTTAATAAAGAAGCTCTTTTTTCTAAAATAGAGACATCGTTTTTATCCCGGGTTACAATTGCTCTCAGGCGCAATTGATTTCCCTTTCCGGTTTTAGACATTAATTCTCTGGCCAATAATCGGCCTATCCTGCCAAAGCCATACAAAACAACATCTTTTGGCTGAATTTCTTTTGTAGATTTGGCTTTTTTCAATTTATCCATTACAAAATATCGTGCATCCGGATATTTGTCTTCTTCCAGATAATATTCGTATGTCAATTTTCCTAAATCTAATTTTGCAGGTGGAAAATCTAACGATAGAATAACTTTTGCGATTTCAACCGAATCAAAAATACTAATTGGTTTGCCTACAAATTCAGCCGCATATTGATGTAAATTGATAATGTCGCTGACATTTTTATCTAACAATTGATTTTTAAATAAAACCATTTCGATTGATTTGTCATACCATAAATCACTTATGACCTTTATTAATTCGACACCGGCTCTTCTTCGGTCGACTTGTAATGATACCTCTTTTTGGTACAAAGATTTTTTACTCATAATTGATTGAATTGAAAAAATAAAATGCTCACTATTTTAAAATTTTGCGCAAAAGTATCCATTTCAATCGATTTCGTAAACTATTTTAGCATTTATTTTGAATAAAAAAAAGTCACCTTAATTTCTAAGATGACTTTTTTACATTTTAAATTTTTAAAATTTTTAAGTCTCGGTATCAGTTTTCAATCCTTTAAAACTGCAAACGGCGACTGACAACTACGATTAAATGATGATTCTAAATATTTCACCATTTTTATTTATCATTTCAATTCGAACACTTTGGCCTTCATCTTTTCTGTTTAAAAGTTTTGAAACCGTTTCAACATTTGTTGCTTTCACATTATCGATGCTTAAAATGATACTGCCTTGTAATTCGTTTTGATATTGCATTAGATTCTCATTGGTTATGTTTTTAATTTTTACTCCATAATCAATTTTGAATTTCTTTTTATCTACAGCATCAATATTTTCTAATTCGATTCCTTTAAATTCAGTGCTAAAAAACTCATTTTTACTTAAAGTTACCGGAACAACTTTTGATTTGCCTTCTCTAATATAAGTTACTTGTACCACATCATTTGGTCTTTTAGTGTTAATATAGCCCGAAAGATCTGCAAAAGTTGATATGTTTTGATTGTCAAGTTTTACAATAATATCTCCTTTTGTAAGACCTGCTTTTTGAGCTCCTGATTTTGGAGTAACTTTATTAATGTAAAAACCTTGTGTTTCAGAGATGCCTAATTCTTTAGATGCACTACTATTTAATTCGCCACCTTCAACGCCTAAGATTCCTCTTTGAACATTTCCAAACTCCATAATGTCCTCAATAATTTTACGGGCATTATTGGATGGAACTGCAAAAGAATATCCAACATAAGACCCCGTCATTGAAGAAATCATAGTATTAATACCAATTAATTCACCACGGGTATTAACTAGTGCACCACCACTGTTTCCAGGGTTCACAGCAGCATCAGTCTGAATGAAGGATTGTATCCCGCTTGTATCTAAGTTTCTGGCTTTCGCCGAAACGATCCCGGCAGTCACTGTAGAAGTCAAATTATATGGATTTCCAACTGCCAAAACCCATTCACCAACTTTGACACTGTCAGAATTTGCAAAAGCAGAGTAAGGAAGTTTTTCATCTGCATCAATCTTTAATAAAGCAATATCCATTTTAGAATCGGTACCAATTAATTTTGCCTTATAAGATTTTTTGTTGTTCAAAGTAATTTCAATTTCAGTGGCATCCTTAATAACGTGATTGTTCGTTACAATATAACCGTCTTCAGAAATAATTACACCAGAACCGGTTCCTACTTGTTCCTGCTGCTGTTGTCCCCCATAACCGTAGAAAAATTCCAGCATAGGATTGCTTACCGTCCTGCGGGAAACATTTTTTACGTGAACAACAGTATGAATTGTTTTATCTGCAGCTTCTGTAAAGTCAACAGTTTCGGCTGCTAAACCAACATTTTTTCCGTATGAGTCGGGGGCAAGAGTTACAACAGAATTTCCTTTTCCAAAAACAGAATTGTTACTCTCAAATAATAACTTGTATGCACCAAGAGTAGTAGCACCACTCATTAATGACACTAAAAATAAGGTTGAAAATCTTTTCATAATTAGAATATAGGTTTAAGTTATTTACACGTAAAATTAATTGAAAAAATTATTTTGTAAAATGGTTTAACGCTCTTTAACAATGATTAACATTTCATTAATTAATAGTTCGTACTTTTGTACTTATTAATAGGATAAAAATGCAAATAGAATTTTATAAATATCAGGGTACTGGCAACGATTTTGTAATGATTGACAATCGTACTAATTTTTTCCCAAAAGAAGATATCAAACTAATTGAGCGCTTATGCGACAGACGTTTTGGAATTGGTGCAGATGGTTTGATTCTGTTAGAAAACGATTTTGAAACTGATTTTAGAATGGTTTATTATAATTCGGACGGAAACCAAAGTTCAATGTGTGGCAATGGCGGTCGATGTTTGGTTGCATTTGCCAATCAATTGGGCGTTATTGACGATAAAACTACCTTTATTGCGACAGATGGTTTACATCATGCATCAGTAGGGAACGACGCTATTATTTCATTGCAAATGATTGATGTTGATAAAATTCAAAAGAAAGATTCTTATACTTTTTTAAATACAGGTTCACCGCATCATGTTCAAATTGTAGATGATTTAGAACATTACAATGTAAAAGAAAACGGTGCTGCAATTCGTTATGGTGAATTATATGGAGAAAAAGGAAGCAACGTAAATTTTGTAAAAAAAGTGGATGATAGTACTTTTTCACTTCGCACTTATGAAAGAGGTGTTGAAGATGAAACCCTTGCTTGCGGAACCGGAGCAACAGCAGTTGCAATCGCTATGAATGCAACTGGACAAACAGACAAAACTTCAATAAACTTAAATGTTGAAGGTGGAAAACTAGTAGTTTCTTTTGATAGAATGGGAGATCATTTTTCTAATGTTTTCTTAACCGGTCTGGCCAAATTTGTATTTAAAGGTACAATTGAAATATAAAATTCCAAATCGAAAAATCTACACTCTAAAATCTTAAATCTAAAATGATAACACTCAAAGGCGATTCTGTTTATCTGCGTGCGTTAGAACCTAATGATTTAGAGTTTGTATATGCGATGGAAAATGACCAAAGTATTTGGGAAGTCAGCAATACACAAACACCATATAGCCGTTTTTTGGTTCGTCAATATCTTGAAAATGCACATCAGGATATTTATGAAGCAAAGCAGTTGCGTTTGGCAATTTGTCAGGACGAAGATTTTCCTGCTATAGGATTGATTGATTTATTCGAATTTGATCCAAAAAATAACAGAGCGGGAGTTGGAATTGTGATCCAAAATAAACAAAACAGAAACCAAAATATTGGTTCAGAGGCCTTAGAGTTGTTAATTAAATATTCGTTTCATAATTTAAATTTGCATCAATTATATGCAAATATTAGTGTAGGAAATGTAGCAAGTATAGCTCTTTTTACTAAATTTGGGTTTGAGAAAATAGGAATTAAAAAAGATTGGATTTTGCTAAATGGCCACTATCAAGATGAAGCAATTTTTCAGTTAATTAACAAACAAATTTAAATTTTTAGCTTTGAGTATAAAAAAGATCATCACATTAAGTGCCGTAGCCGTAATTTCAGTTTTAATAATTTACGGATTTATTTTAATCAGCAGAATTTTTAGCGCCAACACTAAATTCGAAGAAAAAGAAGTTTACGTATACGTTCCAACCGGAGCTAATTATACAGATGTAAAAAAAATATTAGCGCCTTATCTTAAGAATTATGATAATTTTGAAATGGTAGCCAATAAAAGAAGCTATCCTGAAAATGTAAAATCAGGTCGTTTTTTACTTAAAAAAGACATGAATAATATTGACCTGGTTCGTGCAATGCGATCAAATGTTCCGGTTAAATTAGCTTTTAACAATCAGGAGCGTTTGGAAAATTTTGCGGGAAGAGTAGGCTCAGAAATTGAAGCCGATAGTTTATCATTAATGAAAGCCATAAAAGATTCTACTTTTTTAAAAGAAAATGGTTTTAATGAAGAGAATGTTTTTGCCATGTTTATTCCAAATACCTATGAAATTTACTGGAATACTTCTGCAGAGAAATTCCGCGATAAAATGATCAAGGAGTATCATAATTTCTGGACAGCGGAAAGAATTGCAAAAGCAGAAAAACAAGGATTAACACCGGTTCAGGCAACAATTTTAGCTTCGATTGTTCATAAAGAATCTGTAAAAAAAGATGAAAGACCGCGCATTGCAGGCGTTTATTTAAACAGATTACGTTTAGCGATGCCTTTACAAGCAGACCCAACCGTTATTTATGCATTAAAACTAAAAGCGAACGATTTTGATCAGGTAATTAAAAGAGTTTTCTATAATGACTTGATAATGAAATCGCCATATAACACTTACGTGAATGTTGGACTTCCACCAGGCCCAATTGCAATGCCAGACATTACGGCTCTTGAAGCTGTTTTAAATCCTGAAAAACATGATTATATTTATTTCTGTGCAAGTGTAGACCGTTTTGGTTATCATGAATTTGCTTCAACTTATGAGCAGCATCAGGTAAATGCAAAAAAATACTCAGATTGGATCGCTAGTCAGGGAGTAACAAGATAAAAAGTATAAAACATATTAAAGAACCGAAGTTTTAAAAGCTTCGGTTTTTTTATTTCCAATATTTGTGTTTATGAACTTCTTATTTTAGAGGTGAATATTAATATGTTTTAATTAAAAATGGCAATTAATTAATGCTGAATTTGCTCTTTTTGCCAAGAATATTAATTTAATAACCTTTTTGCTTCGATTTTTTAACCTACAATCAGAATAATTTTAGCCCAAACATTTAAATTAAGTCAAAAACGATCTAAATACTGTAGGTTTTTTATTTCAATTTTAACATAATTGCTAAAAATTTGATAAAAATGATACTTTTAAAGATTTTTTTTTCGCCATTTAACAGCTTAATTTGATTTTTATCGACCGCCCGAAAAGTGCATCAATAAAGGGATTAAGGGGAATTTAAGATTTTGTAATAATTGCTAAAATATTGAAAATCAGTCTTATTTTGTATTTCTTATCTTTGCACCGTAGAAATTTCAAAAGGGTGACAGCGTTTTGAAGAAAAACAATTTATGATAAAGAAATGGTATTATTACACAAGTTTAATCGTTATTATTACTTTTTTAAGCCTCGGGTTTAAACCCTTTAACCTAAAAACCAAACCTTGGTTTTTAATCGAAAAAACAGATGGAGCCGAATACTCCCTTCCATCTCAAGACAAGGATGATTATCCTGTTGAAAAAAACTTAAACATTCCATACACCGGAAATCATCTTATAGGTTTTAAAGAAGCAGTTGCTTTTAAAGAATCTCAGGGAAAATACCGAAAAGTAAATTCTCTTGGCTACATGGGAAAATACCAATTTGGTTCTAAAGCTTTGAGAGCCATAGGTGTTAAAAACAACAAAGAATTTCTAAAGGATCCAGCTTTACAAGAAAAAGCCTTTATTGTATTATTATCTATCAATAAATGGATTTTGCGTAATGAAATTCAAAGGTATGAAGGGAAAATCATTAACGGTGTCGAAATTACTGAATCCGGAATTTTAGCTGCTGCGCATCTAGGTGGCGCAGGATCGGTAAAAAACTTCTTTAGAAACAAAGGAAACAGACATTTTAGAGATGCTTACGGCACTTCATTAAGAAGTTATATGAAAGCCTTTGGAGGTTATGATCTTTCTTATATTGAAGCAGATAGTAACGCGACAATACACGATTAACAAAAATTGTAAAAATAAAAAATCCCGATTATTCGGGATTTTTTTATGCCTTGTTTTTAATCAATTAATATTTTTAAAATTTTAATGGCAGCTTCGCTAATTTTAGTTCCTGGGCCAAAAATAGCAACAGCTCCGGCGTCAAATAAATATTGATAATCCTGTGCCGGAATTACACCGCCAACAATTACCATAATGTCTTCTCTGCCATGTTTTTTAAGTTCTTCAATAACTTGGGGAACCAATGTTTTATGCCCTGCTGCTAAAGATGAAACACCTAAAATATGTACGTCATTTTCTACCGCTTGTTTTGCAGCTTCTGCAGGAGTTTGAAATAACGGGCCAATATCAACATCAAAACCAACATCGGCATAACCAGTCGCTACAACTTTTGCGCCTCTGTCGTGGCCGTCTTGCCCCATTTTGGCAATCATAATTCTTGGGCGTCTTCCTTCGTGTTTTGCGAAAGCATTAGCTAATTGCTTGGCTTTTTCAAAATTTTCGTCGTTTTTTATTGCTGCACTATACACACCGCTAAAGGATTTAATTTGTGCTTTATACCTACCGAAAACAGTTTCAAGGGCATCGCTTATTTCTCCCAAAGTTGCCCTGTTTCGGGCAGCTTCAACAGCAATTTCCAGCAAGTTTCCTTGTTTGGTTTTGGCACAAAGAATTAATTTTTCGAGTGATTTATTTACTTCTTCTGTATTTCTTTTTGACTTTATTTCCTCCAATCGATCAATTTGCTGTTTTCGAACCATTTGATTGTCTACATCCAAAATATGCAAAGGATCTTCTTTTTCTAATCGATATTGGTTTACACCAACAATAATATCTTGTCCGCTATCAATTCTGGCTTGTTTTCTCGCAGCGGCTTCCTCAATTCGAAGTTTCGGAATTCCTGCTTCAATGGCTTTTGTCATTCCGCCTAATTCTTCCACTTCTTCGATAAGTTTCCAGGTACTTTCAAGAATCTCATTAGTCAAACTCTCTACGTAATAACTGCCCGCCCAAGGATCAACGGTTTTAGTAATTTTAGTTTCTTCCTGCAAATATATCTGCGTATTACGTGCAATTCTGGCAGAAAAATCAGTTGGTAAAGCAATGGCTTCGTCAAGTGCATTTGTGTGCAAAGACTGAGTGCCTCCAAAGGCTGCTGCCGTCGCTTCGATGCATGTTCTGGCAACATTATTAAAAGGATCTTGTTCTGTTAAACTCCATCCGCTTGTTTGGCAATGTGTTCTTAAAGCCAGAGATTTATCGCTTTTAGGATTAAACTGTTGTAATAATTTTGCCCAAATCATTCGCCCAGCACGCATTTTTGCAATCTCCATAAAATGATTCATCCCAATTGCCCAAAAGAAAGACAGACGGGGAGCAAACTCATCAATTGACATTCCTGTTGATAATCCGGTTCTGATATATTCCAATCCATCAGCCAAGGTATAAGCTAATTCAATATCGGCAGTTGCTCCGGCTTCCTGCATATGATAACCGGAAATAGAGATAGAATTGAATTTTGGCATTTTTTTGCTGGTAAACTCAAAAATATCAGCAATAATCTTCATCGAAGGCGTTGGCGGATAGATATAAGTATTTCGAACCATAAACTCTTTCAAAATATCATTCTGAATTGTTCCTGAAAGCTTTTCAATTGCAACACCTTGTTCTTCTGCGGCCACAATATAAAAAGCCATTATAGGCAAAACAGCGCCATTCATGGTCATAGAAACCGACATTTCATCCAAAGGAATCTGATCAAAAAGCACTTTCATGTCTTCAACAGAATCTATGGCAACGCCAGCTTTTCCAACATCACCAACAACTCTTTCATGATCAGAGTCGTAACCACGGTGCGTTGGTAAATCAAATGCTATGGATAATCCTTTTTGCCCTGCAGCCAGATTTCTTCTGTAAAAAGCATTGCTTTCTTCTGCGGTTGAAAATCCGGCATATTGGCGAATTGTCCAAGGACGTCTCACATACATTGTAGCGTAAGGCCCGCGCAAATTGGGTGCAAAACCAGCTCCAAAATCAAGAAACTCTAAATCTTCAATATCTTTTTCAGAATAAGTTTCTTTCAACTCAATTCCTTCGGCTGTAAAAAAGTTTTGAGTTTTGGGTTCAGAGTTATGCGTCACTCCGTGCAACGTATCACTTTTAACATCTAACTTTATATGTTTAAGGTCTTTTCTTATCATTGAAATACTCTTTTTGAGTAGGTTATTAATTACTTCGAAAAATGATTATTCTTGTTCAAGTCGCTCCTGTTCCATCTTTTCGGCCAATCTCTTTTCTATAATTGGTGTAATTAATGTTTTTCTTGGTTTTATTTTTACAAAAGGAAACAGCTCTAAATCATGTTTCATTTTGTCTTCTTTATTTGGATATTTATTTGTGCCAAGCAAAACTTCTTTTTTAGCATCAAACAACTCTTGTTCTTTATTGGCGCTTTCCTGAATTTTCTTTTTGATGGTTCCGTCGTTCAAAAGTTTTAGGAAACCTCCATTGGCTTCAATATCTTTAAATAGTGTCAAACTTTTTTCTGCCAATTGCATCGTTAAACTTTCGATATAATAACTTCCATCAGCAGGGTTGTTTACTTTGTCAAAATAACTTTCGTGTTTTAAAACCAATAATTGATTGCGGGCAATTCGATCGCCAAATTCGTTGTCTTTGTGATACAAAGAATCATAAGGTAAATTAGCAACTGCATCTGCACCGCCTAAAATAGCCGACATACATTCTGTCGTTGTACGAAGCATATTGACATTATAATCATAAATTGTTTTGTTGCGTTTCGTTGGTGTAACTAATAAATGACAATCTAAATCAGGATTATATTCAGCAGCAATTAATTTGAAAAGCATGCGCAAAGCACGAAGTTTTGCAATTTCAAAGAAATAATTAGTTCCTACCGAAACCTGAAAAACAATTGGTTTGGAAACATTCGGCAAACGATTCAGATATTCATTGGCGTGAGCCAGACTATAAGCGATTTGCTGTGTAATATTTGCGCCTGCATTTTGATACAAACCCAAATCAACACTTAGTAAAGAAAGATTTGTAGTTGTTTTTAAAATTTTTTCAATCGTTTCAAAATTATTTTTATCAGATGTTGAAAACCAGTTTCCTTCTCTCGCAAAATGACCAATCGGATCTAAGTTACAGTAAAAAATCGCTTTTTTCTGAATCGAAATGGTATCTAATAATTTTACGAAATCGATTGAAATAAATTTCAAATTAAAGTAAACGGTTCTGTTTTCTAAAGGAAGATTTTCTAATAATTTCTGAATATCAATTTTTTCGTTTTCGATAGTAAAACGTAAACTTTCAGCACCTCTTTCGATAGTGTTTATGGCTCTTTGAATTGATTTTTCAATATCATAAACAAAGATATTTTGGCAAATCTTAAAATTTGAAGCACTTGTTTTTACAGAAGCAGTTTTAGAGAATTCATCTCTGTGGTAAAATGGTTTTACCTGAATATCTTCGGGAGAATTCCAAATTACGGTTTCGTTATAATCAGCTCCATCTAATTCAAACTGAATTTTTTGCTTCCATTGTTTGGATGAAATCGGATTAAAATCGTCGAAAAGGGTAGTAGCCATTTGGTGTTTTTTTCTGATTATTCTTTATCTTGAATAGTGTCTCCTTCAAAGTGAATGATGTAAATATCCTCGCTGTCTTTTTTCATGAAATATTTTTCGCGGGCATATTTTTCTATTTGTTCAGGATTTTTTAATTGTTTGATTTGTTCCTGATCCTTTTTAATTTCCTCTTTATAATAACTTTTATTGTCTTCGAGTTCATTAATTTGATTGTCTAAAAAACGATGATCAAAATAGGAGTAATTGTCTAAAAATAACATCCAGACCACAAAAAAGAGTAAAACCCAGACATATTTATTGCCTAGAAATTTAAACCAAGATTTGTCTTTATACGGATTTTTCATTTTAGTTTTCAATTTTACCCGATAGTCGAAAGCTGGTCACGATCACTATCGGGATTATGGAATAAATTTACAATAAAAATTATGAAATTCGCTGATTAATTACAGCGCGAACTACATCGATTGCAACAGTATTGTATTTGTCATTTGGTATGATAATATCTGCAAAAGCTTTAGATGGTTCTATAAATTGCTCATGCATAGGTTTTAATGTGTTTTGATAACGAGTTAAAACTTCATCAATATCACGGCCTCTTTCAGAAATATCACGTTTTAAACGACGAATTAATCTTTCATCAGAATCTGCGTGAACATATACTTTGACATCAAAAAGCTCACGAAGTTCCGGATTTGTTAAAATCAAAATACCTTCAACAATCATTACTTTTCTCGGATGGGTAGAAACCGTATCATCTGTTCTGTTGTGCTGAATAAAAGAATAAACCGGCTGATCTATAGTTTCTCCTTCTTTTAATGCTTTTAAATGTTTTACCAGCAATTCAAAATCAATAGCGCGCGGGTGATCAAAATTTATTAATGCTCTTTCGTCAAACGACAAATTATGGGTTTCTTTATAGTACGAATCCTGAGAAATTACGCCTACTTCAGTGTCTGGTAATTCATTCATAATCTGGTGTACTACCGTTGTTTTTCCACTTCCTGTTCCTCCTGCAATTCCAATAATGAGCATAAATTTGATGTTATATATTTATTCGGCAAAAATAATAATTTAAGTGAATTGTCTCAACATATTATTTATTTAAACCATATAAGTGATATATGTAAATTTAAGCAGACAGATATTTAAACAATTTATTACTTCATTGAACTTATATTACTTATATGGTGAAAAAGATAAAAAAAATCCCGAAAGCGAACTAACGGGATTTTGTGCAATCAGTATAGTTTTAATAAAATATTCTGAATTTAGTAAGCACTTGTAATTATTTATTCTTTTTTGCTTTTATCATCATTTCAAGCTGATCCCAAAGTTCTTCCGGAATCGCTTCTAATAAATTAAATTGTCCTGCACCTTTCAGCCATTCGCCGCCATCAATTGTAATAACATCTCCATTTACATAAGCTGAAAAATCAGACACTAAATAAGCTGCAAGATTTGCTAATTCCTGATGATCACCTACACGTTTCAATGGTACTTTTTTTGCCATATCAAATTTCTCGGCAAGATCTCCAGGCAATAATCTGTCCCACGCACCTTTAGTAGGGAAAGGTCCCGGAGCGATTGCATTAGAGCGAATTCCGTATTTAGCCCATTCAACAGCAAGACTTCTTGTCATAGCCAAAACTCCGGCTTTTGCTGTCGCACTTGGCACAACATACGCAGAACCTGTCCAGGCATAAGTAGTAACAATATTCAAAATCGTAGCCGATTTTTGTTTGCTGTCAATCCAGTGTTTTCCAAAAGCAAGCGTACAGTTTTTCGAACCCTTAAGTACGATATCGATAACAGTATCAAATGCATTGGCAGATAAACGCTCAGTTGGAGAAATGAAATTTCCTGCCGCATTGTTTAAAAGAACATCTACTTTCCCGAAAGCTTTTAAAACTTCCTGAAGCATATTTTCTACTTCTTCATAATGACGAACATCACATTGAAGTGGTAAACATTTTCCACCAGTTTCAGTTTCAAGTTCAGTAGCAGTATTTTTTAGCTTTTCTAAATCTCTTGAAGTAATCGCTACCTGAGCTCCTAATTCTAAAAAATATTTAGTCATTGCTTTTCCTAAACCGCTTCCGCCGCCTGTAACCACTATAACTTTGCCCTTTAAAGCATCGTCGCGTAACATTTTATCTGTATAACTCATACTTTTCTTTTTTACAATATTAATTAAATAAAATAGGATGCGCGCATAATATTGTTATAAAATTTTAAAAAATTTTATATTTTGCATATTTTTTTTGCTGCAGATTCTAGAGTGAAATCATCTTTGGCAAAACAAAAACGTATTAATTTTTGGTCTTTGTGATCAGAATAAAAAGTTGAAATAGGAATCGCGGCAACACCATGATCGGTAATTAGTTTTTTGCAAAAAGTGACATCATCTTCATCTGATATGTTGGCATATGAAGCCACCTGAAAATAAGTTCCTTCACAAGGTTTTAATTCAAATCGGCTGTTTTGAAGCAATTTCTGGAAATAATCGCGTTTTTCCTGATAGAATTTTCCAAGTAAATTGACATCGACAATATTTAAATACTGGCTAATAGCAATCTGTGAAATACTATTTACGCTAAAAACCAAAAACTGATGTACTTTTTTAATTTCTTTCATTAAATATTCCGGTGCTATTGTATAGCCAATTTTCCAACCGGTAATATGAAATGATTTTCCAAAAGAAGAAACCATAATGCAACGATCTAAAAGAAAACTTTTAGTATGTGCAGAAATATGTTTTTCTTCAAAAGTAATGTATTCGTAAACTTCATCAGATAAAACAAGAATGTCAGAGTATTTTGAAAGCAATTTTTCCAGTTGCAAAAAATCATTTTGAGTTAAGATTTTCCCCGTTGGATTATGCGGATTATTGATAATAATCATTTTCGTTTTTTCAGAACAAGCCTTTTCGATCGTTTCCCAATTTGGTGTGTAGTCATCATTTAAAGCAACTCTGACAGGTTTTGCGTTACAAAGTAAAACCGGAGATTCATACGAATCATAACTCGGATCTAAAATAACTACTTCATCGTCGGTTTTTACCAAAGCCAAAATCGAAGTAAAAATTCCCTGAGTAGCACCAGCCGTTACCAAAATTTCTGTTTCAGGATCAATAGTTCTGTTATAAGAACTTTGAACCAATTTTGAAATCTGGTTCAGCAAAGGCGGGTAACCCGACATTGGAGTATATTGATGCACATTTTCTTTGGCAAGTTTTGCAATAATATCGGTTAATCTTTCATCAACTGGAAAATTCGGAAATCCCTGTGAAAGATTAATTGCATTATATTCAGCTGCCATTTTAGACATTACCGTGAATATGCTTGTAGTTATGTTGGGAAGTTTACTCATTAGAAAGTTTAATTAGGGAAAACTTGTGAGCGAATAGAAGATATGACTAGCTTACAGTTATCAATCCGGCATTTAAAGTTCTCACTTCTTTATTTTTATGTTTGCCGGGATTCCATTTTGGGGCTAATTTGATAACTCGAAGAGCTTCGTCGCCAGTTCCATAGCCAAGATCTCTTAATATTTTTATATCACTTAATGAACCGTCTTTTTCGATGATAAAAGTAAAATAGATTTTCCCTTTCAATTTTGGTTTATCTGCTGGCTTGATAAAATTTTTATCAAGAAAACTATTAAATACAGCCACGCCGCCAGAAAATTCAGGTTTTACATCTACAGCTTGAGTACTATAAACTAAATTTTCATTATTGATGCCCGACACATCATCCACGTTAGATTTTTCAACTTCTTTAGTTGTTTGTGAAAATGTAATTTGGGCAAAGCAAATCAAGATCAGAAGTAGAAACTTTTTCATAACGGACGGTTTTAAGATTTACATTTTATGAAGGATAAAAATTGTTGGTCGGTTATGTAAATCAACCTTAATTTTTTTCCAGTCGGCAACGCGCATTGTTTTAATGAATTCTGTTGGTAGCGTAATATCTGTAGCAATACAAAGATGTGTTGCAGGATTTAGAATTTGTAAAAGATCTTCAACCAGTTTATTGTTTCTATATGGTGTTTCAATAAAAATTTGTGATTGATTTTTATCTTGGGATAATTTTTCAAAATGTTTTAAAGCCGATTTTTTCTCGTCTTTATCAATTGGTAAATATCCGTTAAACGTAAAACTTTGTCCGTTCATTCCGGAAGCCATCATTGCCAATAAAATAGAAGAAGGACCGACTAAAGGCACAACCTGAATTCCTTTTTCGTGCGCTAATTTTACAATTACAGCACCTGGATCGGCAACTCCCGGACAGCCCGCCTCGCTCATTAAACCCATATTTTTTCCTTCTAACAAAGGTTTAATAAAGTCTAAATGTTCGCTTGGTTCAGTACGTTTATTCAAAGTAAAAAGAACCAATTCTGACTGCTTTTTTTCAGGATAAACTGCTTTTATTGACTTTCTTGCGGTTTTGTCATTCTCAACAATATAATAATCTATAAGTTCAATACTTCTTTTTACTGTTTGCGGCAAAACATCCATTGGATCGCTTTCGCCCATAGTAGTCGGAATTAGATATAGTTTTCCTAAAAGTTTCATGTGATTTATTTATAGATTATAAAATGAAAAATTTTCAATTATTACGCAATGAATAATTGAAAATAAATAAGTTAAGAATGTTTTTCGATGAGTTTATTTGCAATGATATCTGTCACTTCATTAAGCATTTGATATACATTGTCAAATCCGTTAGAAACGCCAAAGTAAGGATCGGGTACATCAACATTTTCATCTGGAAATAATTCATTTAGAATTAAATGAACTTTATTTTTATGTTCTGGTGTTTTGGCATGATGAATAACATCACGATAATTCGAATTGTCCATTACATATATATAGTCAAATTCGTCAAAATCAGAAATTTTAAATTGTCTTCCTTTTTGACCATCAATGCACAAACCGTTTTTTTGGGCAACAGCGATAGAACGTTTATCCGGCGAATGACCTACATGCCAGGAACCAGTTCCGGCCGAATCAACTATAAATTTTTCGTTGGGTAATTTTGATGCTAAAATCCCTTCGGCTAAAGGTGATCTGCAGATATTTCCCAAACAAACCATTAAAATTTTTACTGGCATGATGCGCGTTTATAGCGTTAGTTTTTTGTTGATGTCTTCTACAAATTTCTTGAATTGTTTGTCTGTAGAAACTAAATTGTCAACTGTTTTACAAGCGTGTAATACGGTAGCATGATCGCGATCTCCAATTTGTGAACCAATGTTTGCCAAAGAAGCTTTAGTAAATTTCTTTGCAAAAAACATAGCCAATTGTCTCGCCTGAACCACGTGTCTTTTTCTTGTTTTAGATTGAAGTGTTTCAATATCCAACTGAAAATAATCCGACACAATTTTTTGAATATAATCGATAGAGATTTCTCTCTTTACGTTTTTAACAAATTTTTCTACAACGCTTTTAGCCAACTCAATTGTAACTTCCTTTTTATTGAAAGAAGATTGGGCAATTAAGGATATAATTGCACCTTCAAGTTCACGAACATTGGTTTTGATATTGCGGGCAACATATTCAATAATGTCTTCCGGCATTTCAACACCGTCGCGGTACAGAATGTTTTTTAAGATCGAAATACGAGTTTCGTAATCCGGCTGGTGTAACTCTGCAGATAATCCCCATTTAAAACGAGATAATAAACGCTGCTCAATATCCTGCATGTCAACAGGAGCCTTATCCGAAGTTAAAATTACCTGTTTTCCGTTTTGGTGCAGATAATTGAAAATATGGAAAAATACGTCCTGAGTTCCTGATTTTCCTGATAAAAACTGAACATCATCAATAATTAAAACATCGATTAACTGATAAAAGTGAATGAAATCATTACGATTATTCTTTTTTACAGAATCAATATATTGTTGTGTGAAAATTTCGGCAGAAATATATAAAACCGTTTTTTCCGGATATTTATCTTTTACTTCAACACCAATAGCATGTGCTAAGTGTGTTTTTCCTAAACCAACTCCACCAAAAATCAATAACGGATTAAATGAAGTTCCTCCAGGTTTATTGGCAACAGCCATACCCGCAGAACGAGCCAAACGGTTTGAGTCTCCTTCTAAGAAATTATCAAAACTATAATTTGCATTTAATTGCGATTCAATTTTTAAATTTCTAATTCCCGGAATTACAAACGGATTTTTAAGTTCTGGATTTAAGTTTTTAAACGGAGCATCAACCTCTTGCGGTTTCATTGGTACTCTATTGGCACTTGGCAACTGTTCGGTAAACGGTTGTTTATTGCCATAAGTGTTTTCCATTTTAATTTTATAGAGTAACTTTGCGTTTTTTCCCAGTTCTTTGGTAAGCGCAACTTTCAATAATTTTACGTAATGCTCTTCGAGCCATTCGTAGAAAAATTTACTTGGAACTTGAATATATAACGCGTTGTCGGTTAGCTCAACTGATTTGATTGGTTCGAACCAAGTTTTGTATGCTTGATCTTGAATATTGTCTTTTATAAAGGACAAACAGTTTTCCCATACCGATTGAGCAGTTTTAGTCATAAATTCAGATAAATTTTTTTATTATTGATAAAGATTCTCCTAATAAAAATGGAGCAATTTTATTCCGTATTTCGGGATAACAAATATGTGAACAAATTTCTGTAAAAAAAAATATTTTGCCCTCTAATTTTATAAAAAAAAGTTGTAAGTGAACTTTTAAAAGTTTAAATTTTTTAATCTGTAAATAATGAAAAATCATCAAACGCAAGTGCGTGTTCGTTACTCTGAAACCGATCAAATGGGAGTTGTTTATCACGGAAATTATATCCCGTATTTTGAGATCGGGCGCGTGGAATGGCTTAGAAATAAAGGGATTTCGTATAAAAGCATGGAAGAAAGCGGAATTGGATTACCAATTGTTTCAATGCAGATAAATTATAAAAAATCGGCGCGTTACGATGAGCTTCTTACAATTCATACAACTTTCAAAAGTCAGTCCTCTGTTAAGATTGAATTTGACTGCGCAATCTATAATGAAGCGAATGAGTTATTAACAACTGCGATGTTTATTTTAGTATTTATTTCGTTAAAAACAGGTCGCCCAACAGCCCCTCCGGATTATATTTTAGAATTATTTAAAACGCTTGTATAATTGTTAAAACGCACTGTGTTTTTATATTAAATTATATAATTTTGATGTCAATTTCAAACATTAAATCAAAAATGTCGAATATCATTTCGGCATTTTTTTTGCGCGTTTTTGTTATTATTTTTCCAATTGGCAAACCTGATTCTTCGTCAATTTCCATTTCCTGAGAAACAATTTCAAGCTTCTTTTCTTTAATTACCCGCATTACTTTATTCATGTTTTTATAATCAAAAGAAATTAAGAAATGCACATCAATTGTTTTTTCTACAATTTCACAAACTTCCAATGTCATTTGTGCTGTTGTTTTGTAAGCTGCAATTAATCCGCCAACACCTAATTTAATTCCGCCAAAAATGCGAACAACGACTACAAGAACGTTAGTCAGGCCAAAAGATTGTATTTGCCCGTAAATTGGTGCTCCGGCTGTGTTGCTTGGTTCGCCATCATCATTAGCGCGATAAGAAATTTTTGGAGCCGTACCAATTTGATACGCATAACAATAATGTACCGCGTGCGGATGCTGTTTTTTTAAGTTCTCTATTATAGGTTTTACCGCATCCTCATTTTCTATAGGAAAAGCATATCCAAAGAATTTACTTCCTTTTTCCTTAAAAAGTACTTCCTCAGATTCAAAAGCAATGGTTTGATACGTATCGTTATATTCCAAAAGTAAATTTCTAAATTATGTTTATTTTTTTTAGCCACGAATTTCACGAATTCACACAAATTACTTTATTTAATTATTATAACAAAGCTTTGCGAACTTCCCTTGAGAATCAACTCAAATCAAACTTTGTGAACTTTGCGTAAAACTTTGCGCCTTTGCGGTAAATTTCTAAGCTACAATATTTTTTTATCAAATAAATCAACCACATCTTCGTGGCCAACCTGTAAATTCCAAACATGAAGCCCTAAAGCCGCGGCTGCATCTGTATTTTCTTTTTTATCATCTACAAACAAAGTTCGTTTGGGAGATAATTCGTGTTTGTTAATAATATATTGATACGCTTCCGGATTTGGTTTTCGCTTTCCAATTTCAAATGAAAAATAAACTTTTTCAAAGCATTGATAAAAATCACTGTAGAATGAAATTCCAGTTGTGTTTTGAAAAGTTTCAATATGAATAGAATCCGTATTGCTCAATAAAAACAAACGGTATTTTTTTGAAAGCATTTGCAGAAATTCTAATCGGTACAATGGAAAATCAGCCAAAACGGCATTCCAGGCTTCCAGGATTTCTTCTTTAGAGGCATTTGGAAGCTGTTCCTGAAAACCTGCCAAAAAATCATCATGCGAAATATCTCCAGTTTCAAACAAAAGATTTAATCGGTCAAATTCAGAATTCCATTCTGTCATTCCTAATTTCTGTAATCCCGAAATAGTGGCTTGTTTATCTAAATTGATAAAAATATCTCCAAAGTCAAAAATTATAGTATCAATCATGATTTCTAACGTATATTAATTCATCGCCTTGAATGAAAGTTTTGGTTGCATTTTTCTTTAGAATAAATGGAGCTTTGGTTCCTTTTTCGAAAGAAGTTTTTCCGATAAAAATTCGCGCTTCATCCCAAACGTTTTCATCTATAAAAGATTGTAAAGTTTTTAAACCGCCTTCAATAATAATAGACTGAATTTGATTTTGATATAAAACATCTAAAATCTGCTGAATTATATTCTGATCAAAATCAATAATCTCAAAAGTTGTGTTTTCTGTAGAAAAGTTACTTTCAGATTTTGTAAATACAATCGTTTTTACGCTGTCATCAAAAATAAAACTGTCTTTAGAAATTCGGTTATTTTGATCTAAAACTACTCTTACGGGATTGTTTCCAACCCAATCTCTTGTGTTCAATTTTGGATTGTCATCAATAACCGTCTGCGTGCCTACCAGAATTGACTGTTCTTCACTTCGCCATTTATGTACCAATTGTCTCGAGTATTGATTGGTAATCCAAATGGGTTTTCTGTCCTGGTTTATATCTTTTTCAGGGGCTAAAAAACCATCCTGACTTTCTGCCCATTTCAAAATAATATAAGGTCTCTTTTTATTATGAAAAGTAAAAAAACGTTTATTAAGTTCGTTGCATTCTTTTTCTAAAACACCAACCGTAACATTGACACCGGCGGCAATTAATTTCCTGATTCCGTTTCCGGCTACTTTTTCATTTGGATCGACAGTTCCCACTACAACATTCGGAATTTCATTTGCAATAATTAAATCACAGCACGGCGGCGTTTTTCCAAAATGACTGCAAGGCTCTAAACTTACATAAATTGTTGCTTTTTTTAAAAGTGATTTGTCTTTTACAGATCGAACGGCATTGACTTCGGCGTGTGGTTCTCCGGCTTTTTTATGCCATCCTTCGCCAATAATTCTATCTTCATAAACGATTACACTTCCCACCATTGGGTTTGGATATGTAGTTCCAAAACCATTTTGAGCCAGTTCAATGCAACGCTTTATGTATTTCTCATGTATATTCACTTTACAAAAGTAGTTATTTTTGCCTTTATTGTCTATAGATTTGGTATAGTTGTGAAACATTCTGATTTGTTATAAAACTATCGGAAAAGTATTTCTACTTTTGTAATAAATCAGACGAATTTGAAATATGGAAAATTGGATTATCAGAAGAATTAAAAAAGAAGACAATCAGGCAGTTGCCCAATTAATAAGATCGGTTTTTGACGAAATGGAAATCCCAAAAATTGGAACAGCTTATGCAGATCCGTATTTAGATTTGATGTTTGAAGAATATAATAAACCACAATCTGTTTATTTTGTTGTGGAAAATGAAGGTGAAATTGTTGGCTGTTCCGGCATTGCACCTTTAGAAAATGGTGATCCAAAAATTTGTGAATTGCAAAAAATGTATTTTTTGCCTAAAACCCGCGGATTAGGAATTGGAAGTCAAATGATGGAAAAATGCTTGTCGCAGGCAAGAGATTTTGGCTTTGAAAAATGCTATATAGAGACGATGCCTTTTATGCATGCCGCTCAAAAATTATATAAAAAATCAGGTTTTGAGTATTTAGATGCTCCATTAGGTTGTACTGGACATAGTTCTTGTCCGGTTTGGATGTTGAAGGAATTGTAAAATAAGATTGTAACAAATTTTAATTTGCAATACTTATTGTATAACAGGGTTGGATTTAGCTAAAAAATGCTCAAAACGAAATGAGAATCAAACAATATAGAACTCAATTTATAAAAGAACTTTCTCCTTTTTATGATGCTTATGAAGCAGAGAGTTTTTTTTATCTAATATTAGAAAATAAACACAAGCTTAGACAAATTGATTTGGCACTCAATCATGAATTAACTTTTTCGGATGCTGATTTAGCTGTTTGGAGTGGTTTTTTAAATGAGTTGAAAAAAGAAGTCCCAATTCAGTATTTACTGGGGAAAACAAATTTTTATGGTTTGGATTTTGAAGTAAATGAAAATGTTTTGATTCCGAGACCGGAAACGGAAGAATTGGTCGAATGGATTATAAATGAAAACAAAAAAGAAGAAAAATCTAAGAAAATAAAAGTTTTAGATATCGGAACCGGAAGCGGCTGTATTGCAATTTCTTTAGCAAAAAATCTCCCAAATGCCGAAGTTTACGGAATTGATGTTTCGAAAAAAGCGATAGAAACTGCAAAAAGAAATGCCATCAATAATAATGTTGATGTTACTTTTATGTATTTGGATATTTTAGATACAGATGTACTTACTTGTAATTTTGATATTATTGTTTCTAATCCGCCTTATGTGCGTAACTTAGAAAAAGAAGAAATCAAAAAAAATGTCCTGGATTACGAACCACATTTGGCACTTTTTGTAGACGATAATGATGCTTTGATTTTTTATAGAAAAATAGCTGCTTTAGCAAAAAGTGGGCTTAAAGATGATGGGCAATTGTATTTTGAAATCAATCAGTATTTAGGGAAAGAAATGACCGATTTATTGGAGAAAATGGATTTTAAAAACATCGAATTAAGAAAAGATATCTACGATAACGACCGCATGATTTCCTGCAAGGTTTCTATTTAGTCTCAGTTTTGAGTCTCAGTTCACAGTTTTTACTGTAAACTAAAAACTGCGACTGAAAACTGCGACTGAAAACTAAATTATTCGTAACGCAAAGCCTCAATAGGGTCTAATTGCGAAGCTTTTATTGCGGGATATAATCCGGAAACTATCGCTACCATAAAACTAGTTGCAAAAGCGGCAAAAATCGCCATCCACGGAATCACAAATGCAAAACTCATTGCGGCCGCAAATGCAAAACCAATTAGAATTCCCAATACAATTCCAACCAAACCGCCAATTTGTCCGATCAATAAAGTTTCGATAAAAAACTGAACAGAAATTGTGATTTTTGTTGCGCCCAAAGCTTTTCGAACACCAATTTCGCGAGTACGTTCTGTAACCGAAACAATCATAATATTCATTAAGGCAATTGATGAACCTAAAATTGTAATAATACTGATAATCCAAGAAGCCCAGCCTAAATATTTAGTTATTCCGAGAATTCTGTTGATTAAATCGTCGCTTCGGCCAATTCCAAAATTATTATCACGAACCGGACTCAATTTACGAACTCTTCGCATTGTACTTGTAGCGTTATCAACAGCTTCGTCTAAAAGTTCTTTTTTAGAAACCATGACGCTCATTGTATAATTGATATTTGGTGCAGTAAATAAGGAACGCGCCACCTGAATCGGAATCAACACACGTAAATCCTGACTGTTTCCAAACGTTGAACCTTTTTCTTTTAAAACACCAATAACTTTAAAACGCGCTCCGCGAATTGAAATAACTTTGTCAATTGGTTTAATGTCTTTTAATAAACCTTTTTCAAAATCAGAACCTACAATACAGGAATAAGTATTGTTGTCAATGTCAAATTGGTTGAAAGAACGACCTAAAGTAGTTTCTAATCCCGAATTTGAAATAAAATGCTCGTCGACACCAACAATTGTAATTTCAGGATCGGTTTTTTGATCTAAATACTTTACCTCGGCAGTTGTTGTGGCTGTAAACGAAAGAGAAGTTTCTGTAAAAGGGTATTTGAATTTGTTTTTGAAAGCAACAGCCTCGGGATATGAAATAATCGGATTTATAATTTCCCGTTCATTTCCTCCTCGGTTTTTAACGTTATTTTCGTATTGATTGATGTTGAAAGTATTAGCTCCCATTGAAGCAAAATTGGTAGAAACAGTATTTTCAAGTGCTGTTACGACGGTCAAAATCCCAACCAAAGCGGTAATCCCGATAGCAATAATTAATACCGTAAGAATGGTTCGCAGTAATTGTGTTTTGATTGAACCAAAAGCAATTCGGATATTTTCTTTAAATAATTTTAGCATCATGACCAATTTGTCACGAAAATACGTTTTTTGTTACAAGTTTGTTTTCGAACTGCCAATATTTATTTTAAAAAATAAGATATTTGCAGTCCATTAGAAATAGAGAAATCTAAAAATAAATAATCCAAAAAGATTTTAATTCAGATTTCTAAAAGCAAATCTAAAATCTAAAATCAGAAATCTAAAATAAAAAAGATGGCTTCAAAACCAAGCATACCACAAGGAACAAGAGATTTTTCGCCTGCAGAGGTGTCAAAACGTCAATATATTATTCAGACGATAAAAAACAATTTTGAGAAATTTGGCTTTCAGCCGATCGAAACTCCGTCGTTTGAAAATTCAGATACCTTAATGGGAAAGTATGGAGAAGAAGGAGATCGCCTGATTTTTAAAATACTGAATTCAGGTAATTTTTTCTTCAATAAAAATAAAATTGAATTACCGGAATCTATAGAATCGCTTCAATTAAATTCGGCAGAAACAATTGATTTGAATCAAAGAATAGAGCTGAATAAATTTACAGGAAAAATTTCGGAGAAGGCTTTGCGTTACGACTTGACGGTTCCGTTTGCAAGATATGTTGTGCAGCACCAAAATGAAATTGAATTTCCTTTTAAAAGATACCAAATTCAGCCAGTTTGGAGAGCAGATCGCCCACAAAGAGGACGTTACAGAGAATTTTATCAATGTGATGCCGATGTTGTAGGTTCAAAATCACTTTGGCAGGAAGTAGAATTGGTTCAGTTATATGACACAGTTTTTACTTCTTTAGGTTTAGAAGGCGTTACGATTAAAATCAATAACAGAAAAATTTTATCTGGAATTGCAGAAGTGATTGGTGCATCTGATAAATTGATCGATTTTACGGTGGCATTAGATAAACTGGATAAAATTGGTGAAGACGGCATTAAAAAAGAAATGATTGAAAAAGGAATTGCCGAAGAAGCATTGGTGAAAGTACAACCGCTTTTTAATTTTACCGGAACTTTTTCAGATAAAATAAAGCAGCTTTCAGAATTATTAGCTTCTTCGGAAGAAGGATTGAAAGGAGTGGAAGAATTGAAATTTATTTGTGACAATGTGGCAACTTTAGGTTTAGCAACAGCGACATTAGATCTTGATGTGACATTAGCGCGAGGACTAAATTATTATACCGGAGCTATTTTTGAAGTAGCAGCACCCAAAAGTGTTTCGATGGGTTCTATCGGAGGAGGCGGAAGATATGATGACTTGACAGGAATTTTTGGTTTGAAAAATATGAGCGGTGTCGGAATTTCTTTTGGTTTAGACCGAATTTATTTAGTTCTTGAAGAATTGCAATTATTTCCTGAAACTGTTGCGGCAACATCAAAAGCATTATTTATTAATTATGGAGATGCTGAGGCTTTATACGCATCGCAGGCGATTCAGAAATTGAGAAAAGAAAATATAAAAGTAGAATTGTATCCGGATAATGTAAAAGTAGGGAAACAGTTTCAATACGCAGATAAACGCTTGATTCCGTTTGCGGTAATTGCTGGCGATCAGGAAATTGCATCCAATTCATATTCGCTTAAAAATTTAGTTTCAGGCGAACAGGTTTCCGTTGATTTTGAAGGATTGAAAAATGCTTTGTTGGCTTAAGATTTTTAAAAGCAAAGTTTTTTCGCCACAGATTTACAGATTAAAAATGATTTTTATTCGTGAATTGCGACGAAATTAACCGCAAAGAACACTACGATTTACACAAAGTTCGCAAAGTTTTTGTTTTGTTAGAAGAAGGCAAACTTCGCAAAGCTTTGGATATGATTGTTTTAATGAATTGTTAGCGTTTATCAGCTTAAAATCTTTTTAAATCTGCCTAAAATAGTTGCCAAAGAAGAAAAAAAACTTTTAATTTGCCGACCTTAAGTTACGGGCGTAGTTCAAGGGTAGAATAGCGGTCTCCAAAACCGTTGATGGGGGTTCGAATCCCTCCGCCCGTGCAATTTTTTACCGCAAAGAACGCAAAGATTCTTATCTAAGAATACTTAAAAAAAAATATAAAGTTCGCAAAGCTCAATTAATAAGCTTTGCGAACTTTGTTTTTTTATAAAAGTTAAGAGGGAAAAAATTTACCGCAGAGAACACAAAGTTTTTTTAAATTGTAAGTTTAGTAAAAAACACAAAGTTCACAAAGCTTTGCGAACTTTGATTGTGTAAACACAACTTAAATCTTAGTGATCTCTGCGGAAAAAACTTTGTGTTCTCTGCGGTAAATTTTTCTTTCTCAAAAAAGCATAAAAAAAAGCTTCGTCTGAAATAGGCGAAGCTTTTTTTAATATAAGGTAAATTTGAATTAATAATTATTTTGAGGCCTAGGCCAACCCTTAAATTCAATTTTGATAGGTAATAATTTAGATTATAATTTTGTCCTCAAATATACCATAAACTAAAACGTAATAGTCTTAAAATTATACTAAATTTTAAAGTAAGAAAATTATTTATATAAACAGCCAAATTTTAACAGCGTGACAATTTGACATTTTATAAGATTTGGCAGTACTTTTGCAATCCAAAAGAAAGAATTGAAAATGAAGTTTAAGAATATTTTTAAAAATACAAGTAATATGACTACGGAAAATACAGAATTCGATCAGGAATTAGATGATGTAACGTTAGAAAACAATGCCAACGGTGAGCAGTTAATTGTTGAAGAATTAAGTGTTGAAGAGCAATTGGCTCAAGACTTGGCAAAAGAAAAAGATAAGTTTTTGAGATTATTTGCCGAATTTGAAAATTACAAAAAAAGAACTTCAAAAGAGCGTATGGATTTGTTTAAAACAGCAAACCAAGAAGTTTTGTTAGCGATGCTTCCTGTTTTGGATGATTTTGACAGAGCAACTGTAGAAATCAACAAATCTGACGATGAAAATTTGAAAAAAGGTGTTGAGTTAATTCACGAAAAATTGAAAAGCACTTTGGTTTCTAAAGGTTTAGAGCAAGTTGAAGTAAGAGCAGGTGATGCTTTTAATGCTGATTTTGCTGAGGCAATTACCCAAATTCCAGCTCCGTCTGACAAATTAAAAGGGAAAATTGTTGATGTTATTGAAAAAGGCTACAAATTAGGAGACAAAATTATTCGTTTCCCTAAAGTGGTTATTGGAAACTAAAAAATGCAAATGAGATTCTGAAAGTCAATTTTTTAATTATTGAAATTTGGAATTTTAGATTTGGAATTTAACCTAAATTATGAAAAAAGATTTTTACGAAATACTAGGCATTTCAAAAAATGCTGACGCTGCCGAAATAAAAAAAGCTTACCGAAAAAGTGCTTTAAAATATCATCCGGATAAAAATCCGGGCGACAAAGAGGCAGAAGAAAACTTTAAACTTGCTGCAGAAGCTTATGAAGTTTTAAGTGATCCTAACAAAAAAGCAAAATACGACCAATACGGACATCAGGCTTTTGATGGTTCTGGAGGATTTGGCGGTGGTCACGGCGGTATGAATATGGATGACATTTTCAGCCAGTTTGGTGATATTTTTGGTGGAGGATTTGGCGGTTTCGGTGGAGGCGGAGGCGGTCCTCGTCGCGCTAAAGGAAGCAATCTTCGAATTAAAGTAAAATTGACTTTAGAAGAAATTGCAAATGGTGTTGAGAAAAAAGTAAAAGTAAAACGTAAAGTTCAGGCTAAAGGTGTTACATACAAAACATGTTCGACTTGTAATGGTCAGGGACAGGTAATGCGTGTAACAAACACAATTTTGGGTAGAATGCAATCTGCATCAACTTGCCCTACTTGTGGTGGTTCTGGACAAATTCTGGATAAAAGACCGTCTGAAGCAGATGCTCAGGGAATGGTTCAGGAAGATGAAACTGTTTCAATCAAAATTCCTGCAGGAGTTGTGGACGGTATGCAGCTTAAAGTTTCTAACAAAGGAAACGACGCTCCTGGAAATAGTGTTCCTGGTGATTTAATTGTTGCAATTGAAGAGTTAGAGCATGAATTTTTGAAACGTGAAGGCGAAAACATTCATTTTGATTTATATATCAGTTTCCCTGAAGCAGTTCTAGGAGTTTCTAAAGATATTGAAGCAATCAACGGAAAAGTTCGTATTAAACTGGAAGAAGGAATTCAATCAGGAAAAATATTAAGATTAAAAGGAAAAGGTATTCCAAGTATTAACGGATACGGAAGCGGGGATTTACTGGTACACGTAAATGTATGGACACCTAAAACATTGAATAAAGAGCAAAAACAATTTTTTGAAAATGCTCTTAACGACGAACACTTTGTTCCAAGTCCTGAAAAATCAGAAAAATCATTTTTTGAAAAAGTAAAAGATATGTTTTCATAACAGAAACTTTTTCTAAAAAGAGAAAATAAATTTTTAAAACCCATTCTGAAGTAAATTTAGAATGGGTTTTTTATGTATTATTACTTAGAATCGGTACTAATTATTTACTTTTACAGTCGCTAGGCCACAATGGTCAAACTGACGTAGAAAATTCTAAAAACAGCATGAGCAACTTACTCGAAGTACATAAAGTCGTAAAACAATATGGCGATTATGTAGCGCTTAACGAAGTTTCATTAAATGTGCCCAAAGGCAGCATTTACGGATTGTTGGGTCCAAATGGAGCTGGAAAAACTTCCCTTATTCGAATCATCAATCAAATTACACTGCCGGATAGCGGTCAGATTATTTTGGATGGAGAAAAATTGCAGCCAAAACATGTGCAGAATATCGGTTATCTTCCGGAAGAAAGAGGTTTGTACACTTCTATGAAAGTGGGAGAGCAATGTTTGTATTTGGCACAAATGAAAGGACTTTCTAAGGCTGAAGCTAAAAAGCAACTGGATTTTTGGTTTGATCGTTTGGGAATTCAAGGTTGGTGGAATAAAAAAATTCAGGAACTTTCTAAAGGAATGGCGCAAAAAATTCAGTTTGTGGTTTGTATTCTGCATAAACCAAAATTATTGATTTTTGATGAGCCTTTCTCCGGTTTTGACCCAGTAAATGCGAATGTGATTAAAGATGAAATTTTGGCATTAAAAGAACAAGGCGCCACAATTATTTTTTCGACACACCGTATGGAAAGCGTTGAGGAACTTTGTGATCATATCGCCTTAATTCATAAATCGAATAAATTAATCGAAGGGAAAGTCAGTGATGTAAAACGCGAGTTTAAAACCAATAGTTTTGAAGTTGGAATCCTGACTAATAATGTCGAAGGTTTGATGTACGACATTACCCAAAAGTTTACTGTTTCTCCGGCTAATTTTAAATCTTTAAATGACGATTTAAAACTAAATATTCAGATAGGAAATGCAGCTCCAAACGAGTTATTGCATATCCTGACACAACGCGGACAAGTAACACATTTTGTAGAAAAAATCCCGAGTGTAAACGATATTTTTATTCAGACAGTTACTGAAAAAGTTTAGATTTCAGATTTCAGATTTTAGGTGTGTAAACCTGGAATCTAAAATCTAAAGTCAACAATCTAAAATCTAAAATAAAAAAATGAGCATTATTTCATTAATTATTAAACGAGAATTTATTGCAAAAGTGCGCAATAAGTCTTTTGTTGTTATGACTTTTTTGAGTCCGTTACTGTTTGTGGCAATTGCCGGATTTATTGGTTATTTAAGTTCAATGAAAGCCGAAACCAAACGAATCGCAATTCATGATGAAACAGGTTTGTTTGCAGATGATTTTGTAAAACAGAATAAAAAAGACGGAGAATACAGATATCTAAATCTTTCTGAAATTGATACAAAATCTTTGAAAGATAGTATTGTAAAAGAGAATTTTACAGGGTTAATTATTATTCCAAAAACGAGTAATTTAAAAGATTTAGAAAGTAGGATAGATTTTATTTCGAATAATAGTCCAAGTATTGCTTTCATAGAAAATACGCAGGATGTTATTGCTGATAAAATTACAAAGCTAAATTTTGAACAGGCAAAATTAGATACTTTAGCCATTCAAAAAGCACATGCTGAGGTTAATATTCATTTGGCAAAAGCTTCAGGAGAAGAAAGTTTAAAAGGACTGAACGAAATAAAAATCGGAATTGGAGGTGCTTTTGGATATTTAATCATGATGTTTATTATCATTTACGGAAATATGGTAATGCGAAGCGTGATCGAAGAAAAAACCAATAGAATTATCGAAATCATTATTTCATCAGTAAAGCCATTTCAGTTAATGATTGGTAAAATTGTTGGAACTTCCCTTGCCGGATTATTGCAATTTATCATCTGGGCGATAATTGGTTTGGGATTGATGTTTGCAGCGTCGGCATTTTTTGGCGTAAATGTCGGTCCAACAGCTAAAATTCCACCAGAATTAATGCATTCGGCACAACAGGAATTTTCGGGAACAGCACAGATGTATATTAGCGAATTATGGAATTTACCAATTGCCAGTATTATAATTGGTTTTGTAGTTTATTTTATCGGAGGATATTTTTTATACAGTTCATTTTATGCCGCAATTGGTGCCGCAGTAGACAATCAAACCGATTCGCAGCAGTTTTTATTGCCAATCATAATGCCACTTATTTTAAGTGTTTACATAGGATTTTTTACAGTAGTAAATGATCCTCACGGAACAATTGCGGTTGTATTTTCGATGATTCCGCTTACGTCGCCAATTGTTATGTTAATGCGAATTCCGTTTGGCGTGCCGTGGTGGCAAATTGCAATTTCGGTATCATTATTGTTTGCAACCTTTTTCCTTGTTGTCTGGTTCGCCGCAAAAATTTACCGCGTTGGTATTTTAATGTATGGCAAAAAACCAACATGGAAAGAATTGTATAGATGGCTGAAGTATTAGTTTGTATAGTTACAAAGGTTCAGAGTTACAAAGGAACAAAGGTTTTTTGAATACACTCACCTTCGTAATTTAAAACAAGACATTGTAGAATTTTACAAAGAGCATAAATTAATAAAATAATGTAGTTTCAAAAGTATAATGGCAGCAAAGATTTTAAACTTTGTACCTCTGAACCTTTGAACCTTTGAACCTCAAAAAAATGAGTAAAATACTAATTATAGAAGACGAAGCAGCGATCAGACGCGTTTTAGTAAAGATTTTATCAGAAGAAAATGATACCTATCAGGTTGATGAGGCGGAAGATGGGGCTGCGGGACTTGACAAAATAAAAAACAACGATTACGATTTGGTTTTGTGCGATATCAAAATGCCAAAAATGGATGGTGTTGAGGTTTTGGAAGAAGTAAAAAAGATTAAACCGGAAATTCCGATGGTCATGATATCAGGTCACGGTGATATGGAAACGGCGATTCATACCATGCGTTTAGGAGCTTTTGATTATATCTCAAAACCGCCGGATTTAAACCGTTTGCTGAATACAGTTCGTAATGCTTTAGACAAAAAACAGCTTGTAGTTGAAAATAAAATTCTGAAGAAAAAAGTCAGTAAAAACTACGAAATGGTAGGCGAGAGTGAAGCCATCAGTCATATTAAATTAATGATTGATAAAGTTGCCCAAACCGAAGCCAGAGTGTTAATTACAGGTCCAAACGGAACAGGAAAAGAATTAGTAGCGCATCAATTGCATGAAAAAAGCGAGCGTGCTAATTTTCCTTTAATTGAAGTAAACTGCGCTGCAATTCCGAGTGAATTAATCGAAAGTGAATTGTTCGGTCACGTTAAAGGTGCTTTTACATCGGCAGTGAAAGATCGCGCAGGAAAATTTGAAGCAGCAGATAAGGGAACTATTTTCTTAGATGAAATTGGTGATATGAGTCTTTCGGCGCAAGCCAAAGTTTTACGTGCTTTGCAGGAAAGTATGATTACGAGAGTTGGGGCAGAAAAAGATATCAAAGTTGATGTTCGTGTTGTGGCTGCAACCAATAAAGATTTGAAAACAGAAATTGCCGAAGGTCGTTTCCGTGAAGATTTATACCATCGTTTGGCTGTGATCTTGATTAAAGTTCCGCCATTAAATGAAAGACGTGATGATATTCCGGCTTTAATAAGACACTTTGCGGAGAAAATTGCTTCGGAACAAGGAAATGTTGTCAAAGTATTTTCGCAGCCAGCCATAAAATTATTGCAGGAATACGACTGGACAGGAAATATTCGTGAACTTCGAAATGTAGTCGAAAGATTAATCATTCTGGGAGGAAACGAAATTTCTGAAACAGACGTGAAAATGTTTGCAAGCAAATAGTGATTTTATTTTTCGATCAGAAATCTAAAATCTAAAATCTAAAATTAGAACATGAAATTAAAAAAGATAAACGAGAAGTTACAAGACGCTTTAATTGAGAATGGTTTGACGGAAGCAAATGTATTGCAGATGGAAACTTTTTCGACCATAAAAAGTGGGGCCGATTGTATGATTATTTCTCCAAAAGGAAGCGGGAAATCGACAACGATTGTATTGAATGTTATTCAGCAATTGGCCGGTCAGACAGAAGAATCGCCACGTGCTTTGATTTTTGTAGAAGACAAAGCCAAAGTGCTGGAAATGGAAGAACTTTTTGAAAAATACGGAAAATATACCAATCTTGAGGTTTATGGAGTGCATGACAAAGGTGACATGGATTATGATAAAAACTACATTTCAACCGGAATCGACGTTTTAATTGGAACACCAAATAAATTGAGCGACATGTTTACAACGGCGGGTTATAATGTAAACCGTTTAAAAATGTTTATTCTTGACGATGCAGATCCTATTTTGAAATTACGTCATGAAACTAAAATCATGCGTATTTCAAACAGTATTACCAAAACGCAACGTATTATTTTTGCTGAAACTCTGACAGAACGTATTGAGATTTTGGCAGATAAAATGCTTCTGGAACCTTATTTTTTTGATATGGATGAAGAAGGTGAAGAAGAATTGGATGAAGAAGAAGGTTTTATCGAAGAAGAGTAATTTATTAGTCTCAGTTTTCAGTCTCGGTTTTCAGTTTTCATACTATAAACTGAGACTGAGAACTGCAACTGAAAACTAGAAACTAAACTATATGGAAATACTCAAGACCTTTAAATTTCTAACAATTGTGCTTTTGTTATTTTTTGTTGTTATTTATATTTTGGTAGTTTCTTATGTATATTTTAATCAGGTTGGAATGATTTTTCAAAGCGCAAGACTTCCAAAAGATTTTAAGTTTGATTATCAGCAAAAATTTGAAGAATTAAATATTAAATCCTTTGACGGGATTAATTTAAACGGTTTGTTATTCAAAGCCGAAAATTCTAAAGGTTTGATCTTTTATCTGCATGGAAATGCCGGAACATTAGAAACCTGGGGGAAAATCGCCAAAGTGTATACCAAACTAGGGTATGATATTTTTATTTTGGATTACAGAAGTTTTGGAAAAAGTGAAGGAGAAATTGAAAATGAAGAGCAATTAAATAAGGATGTTTCTGTTGTTTATAAAAAAATGCTTGAAAGATATCCTGAAAATAAAATCATTATTACGGGTTATTCAATAGGTTCAGGATTGGCAACTATTTTAGCTTCTCAAAACAAACCCAAAGCTTTAATTCTTCAGGCGCCTTATTATAGTTTTACAGAATTATCGAGTTCGAGAGTTCCGTTTTTTCCTAATTTCATGAAGAAGTTTAGTTTAGAAACCAGTGATTATTTGCCAAAAATAAAAGCGCCTATTTATATTTTTCACGGAATGGAAGATCAGCTGATTCCGTTTAAAAATTCCGTTCGATTGAATGAATTGTTAAAATCAGATAAAAATTTGTTTCTGCTGAAAAATCAGGATCATATAGGAATAAATGAAAACGAAGATTTTCAAAATCAGCTAAAAATAATATTACAATAAAAATTAAAAACAAAATGTTATGGGATTAATGAAGGTGTTTTCAGGAAGTGAAGTATTAGCAATTGCTTTACAGGAAAAATTAGAACAAGCGGGAGTTGAAACCGTAAAGAAAGATAATATTCAATCTGCTCGTTTGGCAGGTTTTGGACAAACCGATTTAGCCGTTGAAGTTTTTATTCAGGAAACTGATTTTGCAAAAGCAAATCCGGTAATTGAAGATTTTAGAATGAGTATCTAAATTAGTTTTCAGTCGTAGTATTCAGTCTCAGAGAGCACTGCAAACTGCGACTGAATACTGAACACAAAAAAAACATGCAATATAAAATGCTGGTGCTCGACATGGATGATACTTTGTTGACAGACGATCATAAAATTTCAGAATTAAATAAAAAAGTCCTTCTTGAAGCTCAGGCAAAAGGGGTGCGTGTTGTTTTGGCTTCGGGTCGTCCAACATCGGCAATGACGGCTTATGCTAAAGAATTAGAATTAGATTTAAACGATTCGTATATTATCTCGTTTAATGGCGCTGTAATTAGTACAGCAAAAGATGACCTTATATTATTTGAACAGTGTTTAACTCCGGAGCAAATTCATGATTTATACGATTATAGTGTAAAGATGAAAACACATATCATAACCTATCTTGATGGTGAAATAGTGAGTGAAACAGATTCTGAATATATCGAAATCGAAAAAGAAATCACAGGATTGCCTCATAATAAAGTACCTGACTTTAAAGCTGCAGTAACTAAACCTGCTGTAAAATGTATTTTGTTGGCAGAACCTTCTTATTTAAAAGAAGTAGAAAAAGATTTAAAATTAGCAATGCCACATTTGAGTGTTGCCATGTCTAAACCTTTTTTCCTGGAAGCTGCTCAAAATGGCATTGATAAAGCAAACAGCCTAAAACTTTTGGCCGAAAAACTAAATATTCACCAAAGTGAAATTATTGCTGTTGGAAACGCAGGAAATGATTTAACAATGATCGAATATGCTGGTTTGGGTGTTTGGGTTGATAATGTAACGCCTGAATTGCGTGGCAGAGCCAATGTAATTGTAGCTTCTAATAATGATGATGGAGTTGCCGAAGTGGTGCAGCGCTACATCTTAAATAATTACATCCATGAAGAAATCAATTGAGACAGAACGTTTGCTTTTGAGAGAATTAAACCTTTCAGATGCAGATGGGATGTTTGAATTGGATTCGAATCCAAATGTCCATATTTTTCTGGGAAAAAAACCTGTAAAGAGTATTGAGGAAAGTATAAGTCAGATTGAAAATATCCAACAGCAATATGCAGATTTTGGTATCGGCCGCTGGGCTGTCGTTCTTAAAGAAACCAATGAATTTTTAGGCTGGTCAGGAATAAAATTCATTACGAATGAAATCAATAAACACCAAAATTTTTATGAAATTGGTTATCGGTTTATTGAAAAGCATTGGGGAAAAGGATACGCAAGCGAAGCCGGAAAAGCCTTTATTGAATATGCTTTTAATGAAATGAAAATAGATTGCCTTTATGCTTATGCAGATGAAGGAAATGAAAACTCAAGAAAAGTTCTTGAAAAATTGGGTTTTCAATATGTAAATTCGTTTTTGTATGAAGACGAATTAGAAGTTTGGTACGAATTTAAAAATCCGAACAAATAATATTAAATCAGAGAAATGTGTCCAAATCTTTATAAACTTTCGTAATGAGTTTGCAAAGATTTGGAGAACAGTTCGTTGTTTTATTCTCTGAGAAATTAATTCTTTATTATTTTTTAGCTACAGAAACAAAATATTTATTTCCATCACCCATTGTTAATTTTACACGTTCGTCGCAAAGATCAATAGCAAAATTTACACTTTCGTAACAGCTGCAAGTAGTGTTTTTGTCTTTAGACATTTCAGTTTTGCAATTGTTGTTTTTAAAAGTAGCTAATTGTGGTGTATACAAACTTACTAAATCTGTAGAAGCCGTTACTAAAGAAATGATACTTGCAGAATTGTTGTTCGCAATTCTATATACAATTCTATCAGTATAGTTTACTTCGTTTACAGTTACTTTACGAATGTAGGTATAAGCAGTTGATCCTTCACCTGGTTCTTTTACTTCAAACTTAAAACCAACCGCACGAATAGCAATGTCAAATTGTGATTGAGAGTTTAAACTCGCCCAATTTGTCAAAGTACTAATAGATGGGAATGGATTAGTAGTAGCGGGAGCAGCAGCTTGTTGCGTTTGCGCTTGCGAAGTGAAAAAGGTTAAGAACATCAAGCAGATTGTGGGTAAAAATGCTTTCATAATAAGTGTGGATTTTTTTAATTTTTTGCCTACTCTTTATGGTTTTCGGCTTACCCATTTTTATTTATAACAAAACAACAATATAACGACTAAATTTCAAAATTGTTATCGTTAAATCTACGGTTTATTAAATTATTTTATGTTAAAATTTTTATCTAATTATAGCATAACTGCAAACGATAGCTTTTTCAAAGCTAAATGTAAGAAAAATTTAATTTGACTGTAAATAAAATGCATTTAAACGACAAAATTTGCTTTTAATCGATGTTTTGTCATTTTATTCTTATTGAATTATTTTTTTTACTTTACAAATAAAACTTATTTTTTGATTCTACGAATAGAGTTTACTGTTTTTTTAGTCTTGTTTTAATAGATGTTTACTTCAAAATATTGATATATAGTATATTATTGATTTTATTTTAAAGAATATTGTATGTAAATTTGCAAACTCTCTAAATTGAGATGTAAATATAATATCTTACTACTTAAAACGTAGTCTATTCCTATGGAAAATAGAAAAAAAGTTGCTTTTTATACGCTTGGATGCAAATTGAATTTCTCAGAAACTTCTACAATTGCCCGAAACTTTAATGATGAAGGTTTTGATCGTGTTGATTTTGAAGAAGTAGCCGACATCTATGTAATCAATACTTGTTCTGTAACTGAAAATGCAGATAAGCAATTTAAGCAGGTTGTAAAAAAGGCAATGAAACTAAACGAAAAGGCTTTTGTTGCCGCCGTGGGTTGTTATGCGCAATTAAAACCAGAAGAATTAGCTGCTGTTGATGGCGTTGATTTGGTTTTGGGTGCTACTGAGAAATTTAAAATTACCGATTATATTCACGATTTAAGCAAAAACGATATGGGTGAAGTGCACTCATGCGAAATTGCCGAAGCGGATTTTTATGTAGGAAGTTATTCTATTGGAGATCGTACCCGCGCTTTTTTGAAAGTTCAGGATGGCTGTGATTATAAATGTACATATTGTACAATTCCTTTAGCAAGAGGAATTTCGAGAAGTGATGCTTTAGAAAATGTTTTAGAAAATGCAAAAGAGATTTCGAAGCAAAACATCAAAGAAATTGTTTTAACCGGAGTAAATATTGGAGATTACGGAAAAGGAGAATTCGGAAATAAAAAACACGAACATACTTTTCTTGATTTAGTTCAGGCTTTGGATAAAGTAGAGGGAATCGAACGTTTGAGAATTTCGTCTATAGAACCTAATTTATTGAAAAACGAAACCATAGAATTTGTTTCTAAAAGCAGAACTTTTGTACCGCATTTTCATATTCCGCTGCAATCTGGAAGCAATGATATTTTGAAATTGATGAAACGCCGTTATTTACGTGAAATATATACAGAACGTGTGAATAAAATTCGCGAAGTGATGCCACACGCTTGTATTGGTGTTGATGTAATTGTTGGTTTTCCGGGAGAGACAGATGAGCACTTTTTAGAAACCTATCATTTCTTAAATGAAATGGATATTTCGTATTTACATGTATTTACCTATTCTGAAAGAGACAATACCGAAGCTGCCAACATGCCCGGAATCGTTCCTGCGAATGTTAGAGCAAAACGCAGTAAAATGTTACGTGGATTATCAGTAAAAAAACGTCGCGCCTTTTATGAAAGTCAGTTAGGAACAAACAGAACCGTTTTGTTCGAAAGTGAAAATAAAGAAGGATACATACACGGTTTTACCGAAAACTACGTAAAAGTAAAAACACCGTGGAATCCTGAGTTGATCAATACATTACAGGAAATCAATTTAACAAAAATTGACGAAGACGGAAGCGTACGCTTAGAGTTTTTAAATAAGTTGGCGGAAGCGTAACAATATACATAAAGCATGTCATTGCGACGAACGAAGCAACCGCACTAACAATAAGCAAATTTGATAAGACATACTAAGTGAGATTGCTTCGTTCCTCGGAAAGACAAAACACAAAAGCCCTTTTTTTATTTAAAAAAGGGCTTTCTCATTTTCTATAAAAAAGTAGTTTATTTCTTTTCTTGCTGAAGCATTAATTTCAATGAATTAATATAATCTGTATCAAATTCGATTACTCTGATTTTCTCGGGATTAAAACTTAATTCACCACCAAACTGACCTTTTGTGTCTAAAAAATCAATTGTAAGTTCTTCATCGTTCAATTCGATCAATTTTCCTAAATAAGCAGATTTTGCAGATTTTTTGGAAATCTGTAAAACACCATATTTATTGTTTATGAAATGTACAATCGACGCCAAATCCCTAATCGGAATAATATCTTCGGCATTTGTTTTTAAACCTTTCAGGCGAATTACTTTTTCGGTAAATTCCAGATCTTCATCTCTGTGAACAGCTTCGATATTCTTGTTTTTTAAAATCACAAATCCATCCAAAATAAAATCTACCGGATTGTTTCTTAATAAAATCCAGTCATCAGAATAATCAATAAGAAAACCTGTAAAAAGCTCTTTTTTGTCGCTAAATTCAATAGCTATTAATTGTCTTAAATATTGTTCCATCATGTTTTTTAAAGCTTTTAGGTCTTTGTCAAAGTTTCAAACTTTGACAAAGATTAAGGTACGATATTTTCTGGAAACTCCAATAATTTAAGTTCCAAATTCCAATTTTTAATATGATTAAAACTTCCACTAACAGTTGAAATTTGGAAATTATTTTTTAGAATTTGTTACTTATGGGTTCGTCGACCAAATACTGCTATTTTTTATAAAGACCCTGCGGCTTAATTTCAGTTGTGCAATAATTAATTCAGCAATATCTTCAGATTGCATAACCTTTTCAGGATTACCATCTGTCAGGTTTAAATCTTTAGCCATATCAGTCGCCACCGTACTTGGCGTTAAAGCTGTAACGCGAATATTGTGTTTTCTCATTTCCTGCATCAAAGAATCTGTTAATCCTAAAACAGCAAATTTTGAAGCACTGTATGCACTCGTTAAAGCATTTCCGTTTAATCCTGCCGTCGATGAAATATTAATAATATCTCCTGTTTGTCTTTCAATCATGTTTGGAATCACGGCACGTGTTGCATAATATGTTCCCATTAAATTTACCTGAATAATTTTTTCCCACGCGTCCGGTTCTAATTCCAGGAATTTCCCAAAAGAAGCAATTCCGGCATTATTAATTAAAATATCGATGGTTTTAAATTCTGTCAAAGCTTTTTCAACTGCTTTGTTTATAGAGTTAATGTCTGAAACATCTGCAGAAAGCGCTAATGATTTTACACCCAAATTTGAAGTTTCAATCGCAAGCTGATCAACATCTGATTGTGTTCTTGAAACTAAAATTACGTTTACACCTTCTTTGGCTAATGCAATCGCGATTGCTTTTCCAATTCCTTTTCCTGCTCCGGTAATTAGTGCATTTTTATTTTTTAAGTCTGTCATGATTTATATATTAGAAATGCAAAAAGCATCATTTTAAGTCATACAAAAATAAAGCTTTTGATAACTAAAATGATGCTTTTAGAAGTTTTCTTAAACTAAGTTTAACAAACTGTTTTTATTCTTTTAAAACCATATCAATGCACATTACGGCTGCAAGAATTAATTGTCTAAGCGGACTTTCAGGTGCTACAGTTTCTTCTATTTGAAGTACGTAATTATCAGCACTTGTAAAAAGTTCTCTTCCCATTCCTGCCCATTTTTTACTAACCTGAGCAAGTTGTTTGTTTTCATGCGAAAATTTAAAATCCCAACCCGTCCATTTTCCCTGAAGTGTTGCAACCGGTTTTTCGTTTTTATCCAAAATTTCAAATTTTCCCCCAAATGAAAAGAATTTCTGTTTAAAAGTTCCCACCAAACGATCCTTTTCGTCCAAAACTTCAACAGTAGAACGAAACCAGGCAATGCCGCGTCTCACTGAAATTAATTTCTCTCCGGAAGCTGTTGTAATTTCAATATTAAAAGGCGTCATTCTTTTATAATCGGTAAAACGGAAAACTTTGGTAAAAAAGCCAAGATTATTTTCACGGCAATTCATGATAATCTGATTGCTTTCAGGATCATAAATGTCATAGTTGTTTGCGGCCTTGAACATTCCAACGTGTTCTTTTACAAGGAATAGGTTTTGATTTAAAATTGGGTTCATTAAGTTTTGTTTGAAATTGATTTATAATATTTTAATTTATTCTAAAAGAAAGCGCACTTGCACAGAAGTTACAATCTTAATTTTTTCAAATTCAATATTAGGTTCATTTGTCTGTTCTTCTGAAGAAAGGGTTTTTGTCCCTCTAATTCTTATTTCTGCAACGTTTCCTGATAATTGATTGAGATAGTCAAAGTTATTGATTTGTATGGCATTTCCAACTTTTTGATTTAAAGGTTTGCTAAAACTTTCAGCGATTTGTTTGGCACGAAGAATTGCTTTTTCATTTATTAGAAGTTTGATATTTTTTTGCTGATCGTTTTCAACTTTCTCAATTTGAGCATTAGAAATACCAATTTTTTCTAATCCAATAAAAACATTTGAAGCCGTTTTAGCATCGCCAACTAAAATAGAATAGGATTTACTTTTGAAAACGTCATTTTGTTTTAAAAGATAAAATTTAAAATTACTGGACATATCGCTCACACTCACATTTTTATCTGTGTTGATGCCAATTTCTCGTAATTTCTGGATCATTTCTTTTTCAAGATCTTCTACAGATTTTTTTCCTTTTGAATCTTTTTCGGTTAACAACACATTAATCCAGATTTTATTCGGTAAAACTAAGGTATCGGCCTGACCGGAAACTTCAATAAAAGGTTTGTCATTTACACTTTTGTTTTGAGAAAAAGCATTTATGGTGATGAATATTAATAATGTAAAAAGTAAATTTTTCATGGTATAAAAATTAAATGATAAATGGGTATAATTCTTAAAGTTTAAATAAACACATAGAAACATAGCTCTCTATTTGTGAAAAAAGAATATAAAAAGAAACTAGTTTCTCAAACATAGCTCTGTGTGTTAATGCAAGTGAAACGCCTTTTTAGGTTTGCAAAATCTATGTTTCTATGTGTTAAAATAAATTATGTTCAACTGTTTAAATTGCAATAAAGTATTGATTTAATAAACCTGTTTTGCGCTTTCAATAAGTCGGATAAGTTCTGCTTTATAACCTTCAGAATCGTTTGATGTTCCTTGTTTGGCTAGTTTTAAAATATCTTCTGATGATTTATTTGCAATTAGTTTTGAATCTCTTAATTTTAATCCAAACCACGCAACCGCAGTACTGAATTTAAAATCATCACTTGATTTGTCTAAAGCAACCGATTTGTTTTCGATTACTTTTACCATTTCGATGCTTTTATCGCCATCTGGTTTTTTGTAACGGAATTTTACCGTGGCCAATTCACCAGCATAGTTATTCGTGCTTTCGGGAACTGTAGTATATTTTAAAGCATCCGGTTGTTGGTTTAAGTAGTCGCTCGTAACTCCGGCCGGAATAATTTCATACAAAGCCGTAACGGTATGATTGCTTCCTAATTCGCCCGCATCAATTGCATCATTTTTAAAATCTTCGGGACGCAATTTTCTGTTTTCATATCCAATTAAACGATACGCCTGAACTTGTTTTGGGTTAAATTCTATTTGAATTTTTACATCTTTTGCAATAGCGAACATCGAACCTTTAAACTCTTTTCCTAAAAATCGATTTGCTTCCTGAATATTGTCGATATAAGCGTAGTTTCCATTTCCTTTATCAGCCAGCGTTTCCATTTTACTGTCTTTGTAATTCCCCATTCCATAACCCAGACAAGTAAGGAAAACGCCGGTTTTTCTTTTTTCTTCAATCAGTTTTTCCATGTCGGAGTTAGAAGTACTGCCTACATTAAAATCACCATCTGTTGCCAGAATCACTCTGTTATTTCCATTTTTAATGAAATTTTCAGCAGCAATTTTATATGCCAATTCAATTCCGGCTCCTCCGGCAGTACTTCCTCCGGCATTTAAGTTTTCAAGCGCATCAACAATTGTTTTTTTCTCATCTCCAGATGTTGGTGCCAAAACCAAACCTGCTGCACCCGCGTAAACTACAATCGCAACTTTGTCTTTGTTTCGCAATTCGTTTACCAATATTTTCAACGATTGTTTCAATAAAGGCAATTTGTTAGGATCGCTCATCGAACCCGAAACATCGATTAGAAATACAAGATTGGATGCAGGTAAATCGTTTGTTGGAATATTTTTTCCCTGTAAACCGATTTTCAAAACCCTGTTTTTAGCATTCCACGGAGATTCGCTTACTTCCGTATTTATTGAAAAAGGATTTTGATCTTGCGGTTGCGGATAAGTGTATTTAAAGAAGTTGACCATTTCCTCCACACGAACAGCATCTTTAGGAACAGATTGTCCGTTATTAATAAAACGTCTCACATTGGTGTAAGAAGCATTGTCAACATCAATAGAAAATGTAGAAAGCGGTGCCGTTTTTGGGCTTTCAAAAGCATTTTCTACAAAAGCATCGTAATCTTCGTTATTTGGTTCGGTTGGTTGAATTGTATTGATAGGTTTTAATTTATCATTCATTTCTTTTTCAGAAAGATTTTTATACATATCGCCTTTGGTAGCAATGACAACAACTCCGTTTGCACCTTTATTTCCATAAATTGAAGTTAAGTTTTTGTCTTTTAAAACTTTCACATCCTGAATATCATTCGGGTTTATTTGCGCCATTTGATCGGCTTTTATGGCAACTCCGTCGACAATATATAATGGTTCATTTTTAGATGAAATAGATTGTGTGCCGCGAATTGTAATAGTCGATCCGGAAATATATTGTGAACTATTTTGTACACTTGGTGCAACCAAAGTTCTTCCCTGAACAGATTCCCTGGCAGATTTTGCTGCCATTTTTCTTTTCTCAGATCTATAACTATTATTTTCATATTCTGTAGCTATTCCGGAACCCATAGTAATTACTTCCTGCAGTTGATTAGAGTTTTCTTTCAACGTAACATTCATTACATTTGAATCTTTTACAACTATGGTTTCAGAATGCATTCCAACATAGCTAAACACGATTTTATCTCCTTTTTGAGCTTTAATAGAATATTGTCCATCATAATTGGTAGTAGCTGATGTTTTTGTTTTTTGAATGTAAATATTAACTCCCGGAAGCGGGTTCGCGCTTACATCTGAAACAATTCCCTTAATTGTTTTTTCCTGTGCAAATGTTACGAAACATATAAGCATAGTAATGGCTGATGAAATAAGTTTTAGACTTTTCATGATAGTGATTTTTTAAATTAATGTTCGGAATTTATCTTTGCCAAAGTCTCAACTCCGGCAAAGATTTTTTGAAGTAAGAATTATTTTTTGTTAACCGGTTTTCCTGTTTTGGTAGTAATAATAACAACTCCTTTTTTGCCTTTTTCGCCATATTTTGATGTGGCTTCAAGATCCTGAAGTATTGTTATGGTTTTGATTTCCTGTTTGTCTAAAGGCGCGTACGGACTTGTTGGATTTGGACCATACAAATCATTTTCAGAATAATAAATTCCGTCAATAATATATAAAGGTTCGTCCAGAATTACTAACGAATCTACATTTGAAGGTTCCAGATTTGACATTTCTGCAGACATCATTTTGTCTTTTTTGGCGTCATCGCTATTGGCCATCGCGTTTCCGTTTATAACAACCAGCGGAGCGCTTTTCTTAGCTTTTACAGAAGATTGCTTTTCAGCGAAAGCCACTCGGGCAGATTCTTTTTGTACTGCTTTTGAATAACCGAAACTTTCATTTTTATCTTGTTCAACTGAAACTTCTTCTTCTGCATATTTTGATGCAGATTGAACCGGAGCTGCCACAACGACCTCATTAAGAACTGTTGCTGGCGATACTGCATCTGCAGTTGGTTCACTAAACGAACGTTGTATTTCGTTTACCGCTATTTTTTGTTGTTGCTGAATTTGTTTGTCCAGAATTTTAACAGCATCTTCTTTCGGAACTATTTCAGGATTTTCAACAGCGACACCATCTTTTTCTACAATAGCATTCTGAGTTTTCGTTTCAACAGAATCATTCACAACAACTTGATTATTTTGAATTTCCTTTGTTTTATCTGATAGAAAAAACTGAGATCCTAAAGAAATTAATAATAAAAGAGAAGCTGCAATGGCAATTTTTTTCCATAACGCGATTGTTTTCTTATCTTCTTTTTTGTCGAGTTTTTCTTCAACGCGCGACCAGACTTTTTCCATTCCCGGAAAATCTTTCAGCTCAGCATTTTGTGCCGCTTCTTTAAATTTATCGAATATTTTATCTTGATTGTCCATGACTACTTTGCTTTTTGGTAATACAATTTGTTTACTAATTCCTTCAACTTGGTTTTAGAAGCATTCAATTGTGATTTTGATGTGCCTTCAGAAATGTTGAGCATGCCGGCTATTTCCTTGTGTCCGTAACCTTCTATAACAAAAAGGTTGAAAACAGTTTTACAGCCATCCGGAATGTGGTTCAATAAATTGAGTAAATCTTCTTCTTCGAGTGAATTGATCTCGTCGGTAAAAGGTTGCGAAAGCAGTTTGACATCATCCAAATACATATTAAAGTTTGTATTTTTCTTGATCGTTGCCAAACAATGGTTAACCGCTATTTTTCTTGCCCACGCCTCAAAAGCTTTATCTTCTTTTAGCTGTTCTATTTTTGTAAAGATGGTATAGAAAGCGTCAGCCATAGCTTCTTCGATTTCTTCTTCCTTCTTTAAGTATCGTTTGCAAACGCGATACAGTTGTGGAGCCATATGCTCATAAACCTGACGCTGAGCGTCGCGGTTCATTTTTTTGCAGCCGGATATTTGAGTTTCGTTTATCACAATTGGTGTCTTTCTTATATAGAGAGATAAAAAGATAAAAAGGTTGGGACGGGGATTAAAAAAAGTTTTTTTTTAGAGGTTCATAGGTTCAAAGTTACAAAGGTTCATAGGTTTTATATTTAGAAACGTATTTGTAGGCGCATTTGTAGAGACGTACAGCAGTGCGTCTCCGCAAAGATATTTACCAATTTTATGTCATTGCGAGGAACGAAGCAATCTCATGTTGATTTTTTTATTAGCAGCCTTCCTTATTTTAGTGTGGTTGCTTCGTTCCTCGCAATGACAAACTGAACGTATTATTTAATCGGCAAAACCAATTTGAAAATCTTCGTCTCTAAAAGATCCGTATCATTATCCTCGCACAATAAAAATTCAATTTTATCATTTGATTTTTTATAGAAAGTCAAACCTTCAAATTTATTGGTTGACGTAATTTTTTGAGTGAAATCAATTTTCATGGTTTTAAGATCGATTCTTCCGATGAAGCTTCCCAAAATGTCTCCGTCGTCGTAAGTTGATTTTGTGTCTTCGGCAGTACAAAGGAAATAGATTTTGTCTTCGACTAAAATAGCATCGGTAAAACTGGAGCGAACACCTTTTATTTTTGGTAGTTTATAATTGGTGGCAACCAAAGCAAATTCTTCGCCCAAATTTTTGGCGTGAATGGTAAAAATGGTGTTTTTGTTGGAGATTCCATTTCCGCGGTTGAATAAATACCAGTTTTCACCATCAAAAATAGCGCCTTCCAAATTAAAATCTTCCGGTTTTATAGATCCAAAACTTTGCATTACGGCATATAAATCAACCAAATTATTTTTTTGTAAAATGGTTTTGGTTTTTAAATCAAAAGCAATCATTTTGTTTCTTTTTTCGGTTGAACCGGAACCAAAAACATAAAGTGTATCATTATGATGCGTAACAGATTCAAAATCTGGTTTGATTTTTTTCGGAATATTTTGCGACGGATTATCAATTAATGGATGATGACTTAATTGCTGATTCTGCATATTGTATTCGTATAAAAAGCCGCTGTTATCGCCAATGATATACAATGAATCGTTATTAAAAAATAATCCTGATGCCGAACCGATTCCGATGATTTGAAATAATATTTCTAATGTAAATTTTTCCATGGATGATGTTTTGAACTTAAACCTAGCCGCTGATAGCAATGAATAGTAGTTCCGATAGCTATCGGAATTCGTAAAATTAGTATATTTATAATATAAAAATAGAAATATATGAAATCTATAGATCCGAATGATTTTAAAGTTACAGATAAAATAAAATTATCCAAGATTCCAACTTTGTTAGATATAGAAGCTGATGATGAAGAGAAGGAAGAAAAAATGGACAAAGTGAGAGACAAATTAAGCGATTTGCAGGATATAATGTATTCGTATAATAAGTACAGCGTTTTAATTTGTCTGCAGGGAATGGATACTTCGGGAAAAGATAGTTTGATTCGGGAAGTTTTTAAAGAATTTAATCCGCGTGGTGTAGTAGTACATAGTTTTAAAACGCCCAATTCGACGGAATTAGAACACGATTATTTATGGCGTCATTATATCGCTTTGCCCGAAAAAGGAAAGTTTGCGATTTTTAACCGTACGCATTACGAGAACGTTTTGGTTACACGCGTACATCCGGAATATATTTTGGCAGAGAATTTACCGGGAATAAATTCTGTGGACGATATTACACCTAAATTTTGGAAAAAGAGAATTGAGCAAATCAATAATTTCGAAAGTCATATTGTCGAAAACGGAACGATTGTCATGAAGTTTTTTCTACACTTAAGTAAAGAAGAGCAGAGAGAACGATTGTTACGACGCTTGGAAGAAGGAAAGCACAATTGGAAGTTTTCTCCGGGAGACCTGAAAGAGCGCGAACATTGGGAGGAATATCAGCAATATTATGAAGAAGCCATAAACAGAACTTCGACAGAACATGCGCCGTGGTATGTTGTTCCAGCCGATGATAAAGAAATGGCGCGCTATATTGTGGCTAAAATTATCTGGGAAGAAATGAAAAAATACACGGATATTAAAGAGCCGGAATTAGACGATAAAATAAAAGCCAACTTTGAAATGTATAAGAAGGAATTGTCAGGAAAGAAGTAATTTAGATAATTTGTCGAATTGAGATAATTAGATAATTGTTGTCTGGCTGAGTAAATATGTTCTTTATTATATAGAGAAATTGGAACTTCTATAAAATTATAAACCCGACAGATTGTGAGGATCTGCCGGGATTATTACCAAAAACAAAAGAATAAAAATGAAAGTATTTTTTACAAATCAAATCCATACGCTAAACGAAGCGCAACCTGATTTGTTTTAAATTTATTATAATCTTCGTAACGTACACTGATATCAATGTATTTGTTAGCGTATCCAATTCCCGGTGCCCATAAAAAAGTAGTATTGTCATAACCATTTGTTACGGCAAAACCGGCACCGACTTCACCAAGAACATAAAATTGATCTTCCCATACAAAGGCTTTAAAACCAGCTTTTGCCGGAATAAATCCAAGATCATCTACATCAACTCCATTGTCATCTTTACCCATAAATAAATTTGTAAAACCTGTAGTTAATGTTAAAGAAGTTCTTTTAGATAAATCATATTGCAAACGCACGTCTCCACCAAGAGACCAATCGTAAGCATTATCAGTTGGTAAACCACCGTTTACCCCAAAACCTAATCTAAATCCCTGATCGTAATTTTTAATTTCTTCAGAAGTAGTTTCCTGAGCAAAAGTTGTGTTGGCAGATAAAAAAGCAAAAGCAGCAAGGCATATAAATTGTAATCTTTTCATGATAATTTTTTTTGAATTATTAATACTGTAAAATTAAACGCAAGACTTTTGGTGTTTGTTATATAATTTTTTGAAATTTTTATATAATCTGCTATCGAGCTATTGAATGCTTAATATTGGCTTATAATTTTAATAATACATAAGAATTCAAAGCTTCTGATTATCTTTACCAGCCTTTAACGACAGCAGAAATATAGGTGTATATTCACTTTCATTACTTAACCAAAAAATTAATCGATAATTCATCTTCAAATAACTAAATTTGACGATTAAAAAATATACGCTACAGATTTTTAAATCTTTTTTAATCCTTTAATCTGTGGCAAGAAAAAAAATAAACAAAAAAATAAATTAATAAAAATGGAATTACCTAAATTTTTACTCGGAGATAATACTGATTTTCCAGATGATATTTTTATCATTCACCTTGATTACCCAAGATTTATAATCAATTTAAAAGATGATGAGGTTGAATTTATGGAAGAAGCCGAAGATCTTGATGAAGCAGAATTAAACGCAGAAATGGAAGGATTAATTGTTTTGGCTAATGAGTTTTATGACAGAGAAATAAACCGTTACGAAGAATAGTAGAGACGCACCGCAGTGCGTTTTTTCGTTACAGGTCTCAACCCAAAATATTAAATCTTTATGATGAAAAAATTAAGTTTTCTAAAACCCATTTTTAATTTCATAGCAATTGGATTGCTAATTACTACTTTAAGTCGAATCTTTTTATTTTTTATTTTTAAAGACAGAGTAGTAGAAACCCCAAATTTCTGGTATATCTTTCCAATCGGTCTTCGAATGGACTTAATTCTATTGTGTTATTTGTCTTTTCTCCCGGCGGTATTAATCACTTTTTTACCCAATAAATGGCTAAAGTTTACCAATAAATTTCTGGTAATTTATAGTTTTTTATTCCTGTTTCTGATTTTGTTTGTAGAATTGGCTTCGCCGGATTTTGTAAAACAATACGATACACGTCCGAATAAAATTTTCTTAGATTATCTGATTTACCCGAAAGAAGTAGTTGGAATGCTTTTAAAAAGTTATCTGACTTCAATTATTGTGACTTTCCTGATTTTGGGAGTTGTAATTTATTTGGCGCTCAAAAAAGGACAAAAATATTTTCATACCACAAGTACAGAATATAAATTCAAACTGATGCTTTTTCCATTGGTGGCTTTTTTATTGTTTTTCGGAGCACGCTCAAGTTTGGTTTCAAAACGTCCAATTAACGCCAGTAATGCTGTTTTTTCTACAGATCAATTGACAAATTGTTTAGGTTTAAATTCATTTTATACTGTTGCTTTTGCTGCTTATTCGATTAAAAACGAAGGAAACACAAAAATGTATGGTAAAATGGACGAAGCCGAAGCAATCGCTCGTGTAAAAAAATACATGATAGCCGGAAAAGGTGATTTTAATGATGCTGATATTCCGTTTTTACATGTACAGCAGCCGGATTCTGTTATGAAGAAACCCTATAACTTAGTAATCTTTTTGCAGGAAAGTTTAGGAGCTGAGTATGTTGGAATTTTAGGTGGAAAACCATTAACACCAGAATTTGATAAATTATCTAAAGAAGGTTTATTGTTTACCAACTTATATTGTACAGGAACCAGAAGCGTACGCGGAATTGAAGCAGTTGTAACCGGATTTTTGCCGTCTCCGTCGGAAAGTGTTGTGAAGTTAGGAAACTCTCAACAAGGATTTTTTACGCTTGCAGATGCTTTAAAACAAAAAGGTTATGACACCAGTTTTATTTATGGCGGAATGGCGAATTTTGATAATATGGCTTCATTTTTCAACGGAAATGGCTTTGAGGATATCGTAGATCAAACAGATTTTGAATCAGACGGAAATAAATATGCTTTTAAAGGAACCTGGGGTTATTCTGATGAAGATTTGGTAACAAAAGCAAATAATTATTTTAAAGCAAAAGGGGAGAAACCTTTCTTTTCTTTAATGTTTTCAACTTCAAATCACGAACCTTTTGAATATCCAACAGGAAGAATTAAAACGTATGATAAAACAGCTGCGACTGTAAATAATGCAATGAAATATGCCGATTTTTCGATTGGGAAATTCTTTGAAATGGCAAAAAAAGAAGCTTATTTCAAAAACACGATTTTCATCGTAATCGCGGATCATAATACAAGAACTTACGGAAAAAATTTAGTACCAATAAATAAATTCCATATTCCGGCCTTAATTATGGGACCAGGAGTTGCAAAAGGAGTTTCGTATAGTAAACTGGCAAGTCAAATTGATATTCCGCCAACATTATTGGGTTATTTAGGAATTCCTTTCGAAACGCCAATGGTGGGAAGAAACCTAAATCAATTAGATCCCAAAACGCAGGGAAGATCGATTATGCAGTTTAATGATATTAACGCCTTTAGGGTTGAAAATCAGGTTGTGATTATGCAGCCAAATTTAAAGCCATTGCAATTCGAAATCAAAAATGATACAACCTTAATTCCTGTAAAATTAAATGAAGAATTAGCAAAAGATGCTTTGGCGCATGTAATAACAGCGGGAAATTTATATAAGGAAAATAAGTATAAGTTAAGAGGAACTAAATAGGTCCAAAGGAACAAAGGTTCAAAGCGACAAAGGTTTTTACTCTGTACCTTTGAACCATTGCTACTTTGTACCTTTATTAAAATACAATTTCAACAAATTCTGAGCAGCTGCAAAAGGTGAGATTTCATCGTTTTGCACTGCTTTTTTATTTTGTTCTAATTGAGAAATGATTTCTGGCTGATTGTAGAAATTCTGTTTCAATTGCTCGTTTATGGTTTCCATCATCCAGAAATGATTCTGTTCTTTTCTTTTTTCCTGAAAAAAACCTGTTTCATTTGTCATTTCAAAATATTGAGATATGGTGTCCCAAATTTCTGATACACCATCTTTTGTAATAGCGCTGCAAGTAGTAACTTTTGGCTGCCAGTTTGATTTTTTGGGAGGAAATAAATGCAAAGCCCTGTTGAATTCCAATTTCGCCTGATTTGCTTTTTTGATATTGTCGCCGTCAGCTTTGTTAATGACAATTGCATCTGCCATTTCCATAATGCCGCGTTTAATGCCCTGAAGCTCGTCACCGGCACCTGAAATTTTCAGCAATAAAAAAAAGTCTACCATGCTGTGAACAGCAGTTTCGCTTTGTCCAACGCCGACGGTTTCTATAATGATCGTATCAAAACCTGCGGCTTCGCATAAGATAATTGATTCACGGGTTTTTCTGGCCACGCCACCCAAAGTATCTCCGGAAGCACTTGGCCTGATAAAAGCATTTTCATCTTTCACCAGTTCTTCCATTCGGGTTTTATCGCCCAGGATACTTCCGTGTGAAAGCGAACTGCTTGGATCAACGGCCAAAACAGCAACTTTTTTACCCAGCTGTGTCAGGAAAGTTCCAAAAGCTTCGATAAAAGTACTTTTTCCAACGCCGGGAACACCTGTAATTCCTATTCGGATCGATTTATTGGCATGTGGCAAACATCCATTAATAACTTCATTTGCTTTTTCCGCATGTTCGGGATTGGTACTTTCTACTAAAGTTATGGCACGGCTTAAAGAAGTTCTGTTTCCGTTAAGAATTCCATCAATCAATTCATCTGAAGAAGGTTGCTTTTTCCTGTTTTTCTGAATTTGATTTATAGCAGAAATACTGGTGATTTCTGGAGGCGAAATTCCGGCTTTTTCTTGTAAACTGCTCGATTGTTTATTTGAACTTGACAAAATACTTTTTTTGGTATTGTAAAAGTACAGAAAACAAAAACAGTTTCAAAAAAAGGATTTTTGAAACTGTTTAATATAGAACACGAATTTCACAAATTAACACAAATTAATGCAGACTCTTTAAAAATTTTTGATTCGTGAAAATTAGTGAAATTTGTGTTTTAATATCCTGCTGTAAAACGAACCTGATGATGTTTAGGATTTTCGGTTTCGTCTGCAATAACAACTGCTAAATCTTCTACAGAAAGAATACTTCTTTGCTCATCATTAAAAACCGGATTTTCTAAACCTAAGCGGTATTTTCCTGTTCTTCCTGTTGTAGTTCCTGCATGCATTTCGAAAGCCGGACTAAAAAATGCCCAGTCTAAATCTTTTTCTTCTTTAATGATATTTAAATAATCTCTTGCAGCGCTGGCTCCCGGATAGATTTCTTTAGGAAAATCAGGAGTGTCAACAGCTTGTAAATCTGGCGCAACAAATAAGCTTCCGGCACCTCCAATTGTTATAAAACGTTTCACGCCAGATTTTTTTGCAGCTTCCTGAATAGCTTTAGAACCTGCCAGAAAATCGTCATAAATATTTGGGTTTGTCCAACCTGGATTGTATGCGTTTATAATAACGTCATGTCCTTTTAAAACATCTGCCAATGCTTCAACATTAAAAATATCTGCAGCAACCCATGTTGCGTTTGATGTTTCTTTCGGATTTCTGGCAATAGCAGTAATGTTGTGATTTCTGTTTGCTAATTCGTTTAAAATAGCTGAGCCAACAAATCCTGTTGCTCCAATAATTGCGATTTTCATAATATATAATTTAATAGTAATAAAAAATGTTACAGTTTTGTGTAAAAAAATAGTTTTAGAACTGATTCGAAAAATCTTCCAAAGAAATTCCTTCAAGTTGTAAACTAACTTTTTGATTCATATCTGCATATAAAGCAGATAGGTTTTGATTGATTTTTTTTCCAACAGGACAATCCGGATTGGGCTGATTTTTGGCATAACCTAAATTAATGGTTTCAAAAGTCATTTCAAAAACCTCTTTTAAAGTGATTTTACCTGGATCAACAGACAATTTTGTTCCGCCATTTTTGCCTTCTTTACTTTCTACAATGTTGTGTGATTTTAAATTGGCAATTTCTTTTCGAACCAAAACAGGATTCAAATTAATGCTTCCCGCAATATATTCAGATGATAAATAATCATTTGGATATTTTGTAAGCAAAGTAAGAATGTGAATCGTTATGGCAAATTTACCTGAAATCATACTGTAATAAAATATGTTACAAATGTAAGATGTTTTATGAAATAAAAAAAGTTTTAACTAAAATTTAATTAAAAAGCTAAGATGAAACGGGAAGTTGTGCACATCATTTTGTTTAAATAATGTGCATTCATTTGATTGGCTATTTGATTTTTGATTGATTTCTGATCGAAAAATAATAAACCCAAAGTATAAAAAGAAGCTGCAGTGGTATTCTAAACCATAGATACGAAATGCCTTTACCGCTATAATCGGCGGTTTGTAAATTTATATTATGACATGCAGCGTAGATATTTGCAGGAAGCAACATTATAAAAAACACTATAAGTAGTTTGCCCGTAAGTGATGTTGTTTTTGGTATCAGAAGCCCTGCCGCCGCAACTAATTCTATGATTCCGGTAATATATACAATTGTGATAGGCGAAGGCAAAAAAGCGATCATCATTGCCATTCCCTTTGCAAACTTAAAATGACCAATTGCCGTAAATACAAGCATGGCGGTCATTGCTATTCTGCCAGCCTGTGAAATTTTAAATTTTTTAGTTGTTAATTTTATAATAAGTAAGGCACTTGCAAAGACTCCGAATAAAATAATTAAAGTTTTCATATCTTTTTTATACAAAGTTGCATCCTAAAGAGACCTAAAAAAATGAACCTGGGTTAATAAATGCGTTTTTTTATTCTGCTCAAAGCTTGTGGAGTAATGCCAATATAAGAAGCAAGGTATTTTTGAGGAATTTTTTGAATCAATTGTGGCTGCTCTGTAAATAAATTGAGATAGCGTTGCTCAGCAGAATCGTTAAGGAGCGAAAGTTCCCGTTTGGATTTTTTTAGAAATAATCCTTCACTTGCAAGACGCCCAAGAGTATTACCAATTTTTGTTTCGGTATAAATATCCTGAAGATCACTATATGATATGCGCCACAGTATAGTGTCAGCAAGGGTTTCAATAGTATAATTTACAGGTTGTCTTGTAATAAACGAATCATATCCACTTGCAAATTCACCATCAAATACAAACGTAAAAGTGAGATCATTATCTTCGCCGGGAATATAATACCGAACTACTCCTTTCTCTATAAAGGAAAGATAATTTTCAACATGCCCCTTTCAAGTATAGGCGTTTTCTTTGAAAATTCCTGACGTATTAGCTTTGACGAAAAAGTATTCCAGTCCTCATCTGAAAGTTTTGCCATTCTATCAAAATTATCTCGTATTCGCTGCATTGCTTTTTTTAATTACAGATTAAAAGTAATAAAAACTTTATGAAGCCGTATAATTTGTTTTATACATCAGCTTATAAATGTCTATTTTTGTGGCTACTTAACAATATGAACAACTTTATTTTAATATTCTTCTTTTTGTTTCTGGGATTGCTTTTAAAAAATATAAAGCAATTTCCAACGCATATCTATAAGAGTATCAATAAAATTGTCATTTATTTATGTCTGCCGGCAATTACTTTATATCATATTCCGAAAATAAAATGGAGCAATGAATTATTGTTTCCGATAGGAGCGGGCTGGATTAGTTTTTTACTGGCTTTTGTTTTTTTTCATTTCTTAGGAAAAAGATTGGGCTGGTCAAATAAATTGATCGGTTGCTTAATTCTAACTGCAGGATTAAGTAATTCCTCTTTTCTTGGATATCCAATCGTTGAAGCTTTATTTGGGAAAAAAGGTTTAGAAACAGCTGTTTTGGTCGATCAGCCGGGAACATTTGTTGTGGTTTCTACTTTGGGTGTTTTCGTAGCGGCTTTTTATTCGAAAGGAAGTCCTGATGCTTTGAGTATTTTTAAGAAAATAATTTTATTTCCGCCGTTTATCACTTTTGTTGTAGCTTGTTTGATGAATGTTTTTCAGTACGATCTAGAACTTAGTCTCCAATCTATTTTATTAAAAATTGGAAGTTTGGTTACACCATTGGCTTTATTTTCTGTTGGATTACAATTGAGTTTTGATCGAAAAAGTCGTCATTGGCAATTTTTACGACTTGGGCTTTTTTTTCGATTAATCGTTACTCCATTTATAATCTTGGTATTATATGTTTTTGTTTTTAATCAGCATACTGAAGCAATCAAAATAACAATAATAGAAATTGCAATGGCACCTATGATTACAGGTGCAATTTTAGCTTCGACTTATGGTTTAAAGCCAAAATTGAGCAGTATGATGATTGGTTTCGGAATTCCGATTTCGTTTGTAACCCTTGCTATATGGTACTTTGTTGTAAGCTTTATTTAGCTTAGAATAGTAATTAGATAGAAAAGATAGAATTTTAACTTTTTTTTAGAAATTGAATGTTCTCTTTGTGCTTTTTTTGATTAATTTTAGATGAACTAAAAAACACACAATTATGTCAACATTACGATTAGGCGATATAGCTCCGGATTTTTCTGCAGAAACCACAGAAGGAACAATACATTTTCATGAATGGTTAGGAGATTCATGGGGAGTTTTATTTTCGCATCCTTCAGATTTTACACCGGTTTGTACAACTGAATTAGGAACAGTTGCTAATTATCTTCCTGAATTTACTAAAAGAAATACAAAAGTTATTGCTTTAAGCGTTGATGGTTTAGAGTCGCACAAAGAGTGGATAAAAGACATCAATGAAACTCAAAATACAACCGTAAATTTCCCGATAATTGCTGATGAGGATAAAAAAATAGCTACTTTATACGATATGCTGCATCCAAATGCAAGTGACAAATTTACAGTACGTTCTGTATTTGTTATTGGTGCCGATAAAAAAATCAAATTAACGCTAACGTATCCGGCTTCGACAGGAAGAAATTTTGACGAATTGCTTCGCGTTATTGATAGTTTGCAATTAACAGCAAATTACAGCGTTGCAACACCTGCAAACTGGAAAGATGGAGAAGATGTTGTAATTACGCCAGCGGTTCCGGATAGTGATATTCCGGCAAAATTCCCAAAAGGACACACGCCAATAAAACCTTATTTGCGTATGACACCACAACCTAATAAATAAGGTTCTAAGTGCTAAGAGAATAAGGTACTAAGTTTCTAAGAGTTGTTGAGAAAAAACCTCAGTATCTTAGAGTCTTAGTACCTTAGCACCTTTATTAAGTTTTCTTCATCAACTCTTTCATTTTTCTTCTATCACCTACAACCCAGATAATGTCATTTTTTTCGAGAATTAAATGTGATTCAGGATTTAGAATTCTGTTTCCGTTTCTTTCAATTCCTACGACCATTCCATTAGTTTTAGTTCTAAATTGGCCGATGCTTTTTTGAATAAAATCTTCATCAGAAACTTCTAATTGGCGCAAAACAATTTGAGATTCTTCTACCGTTTGAGCGTCATCGGTTTCATTTTGGTTGAGGTATTTTGTAAATTCAGTAACCTGTGCATCTGTACCAATGACACAAATTTCATCTCCCGGAAATATTCTTTCATTTTTTGTGGGAATAGAAATGGTGACATCGCCTCTTTTTATGTAAGCAATATTAATTCCCATTTGCTCACGAATTCTTAATTCTTCTAATGTTTTTCCGGCCAGATTAGATTCTCTTCCAATATCAAAAAATGACATGTGACCATCCCAGGGCATTAGGTTAGCATAACGTCTGTCGATTTTTTTGTTCTCTCGATCGTTTAAATTCTTTAAAAAGTGACTTTCAATTTTGTGATATTGTTCATTTAGTTTTTTCGGGAATAATTGATAAGCTGCAATGGCAATAATTAAAGCTACAAATGCGACCAACGGAGAAAAGAAAATGTTTAACAGAAAACCAATAAAAAACAAACCAAGGCTCATTCTAATTAAAATTAACATTAATAACGCACCTCGATATTTACGTTCTTCCCATAATAATTCGACTTCTTCAACAGCCACACGTCGCAATGAAAGTGCCCATAAAAAAGGCGCAATTACAACTAATGTGATAAAAGCTGCCAGCGTATTTCCAAATCTCGTATCAGCAACCAAAGGGGCTACAAATTTAGATGACAATAAAATTATTGCCGCAATAATAATGGTGTGTATTATGATTTGAATGACATAAGCATTCATTACTTTTTGCCAGGTGCTAACGGCCTTTATGGCTTGGGCATTCACACTATAACGGTTGATGTTTTTAACCCATTTTTTAGGTAATTTTCGTTCCAGAAATTCAGAAAAAGGCACTGCATATTTTACCATAAATGGCGTAGTAAATGTTGTTATCGCAGAAACTGCCACAACAACAGGATACAAGAAAGAACTTGTAACGTTTAGTGTCATTCCGAGTGTCGCAATAATAAACGAAAACTCACCAATTTGCGATAAACTCATTCCGGTTTGAACGGATTGTTTAAGAGGCTGCCCGGCCAATAAAGCACCAATTGTTGAACTTACAGATTGACCAACGATGATTACAATCGTTAATATGGCAACAGGAGCAGCGTGTTCGTATAACATTTTTGGATCAATTAACATTCCAACCGATACAAAAAATATCGCACCAAATAAATCTTTTACAGGTTTTATCAAATGTTCAATATGTTCAGCCTGTGTGGTTTCTGCAATAATAGAACCCATTATAAAAGCACCCAATGCAGGAGAAAAACCAACATTTGCGGCAAAACTTACCATCATTAAACATAATGCCAATGAAATAATAAGCAGCATTTCATCTGTCAATAGGTGTTTTGTTTTTTTAAGAAGTGTTGGAATAAAAAAGATTCCGCCTACAAACCAAACAGTCAAAAAGAATACTAATTTTAAAACAGACATCATTAATTCGCCTCCTGAAAATTGCTGACTTACGGCAATAGTTGAAAGTAAAACCATCATCAAAATGGCTACAATATCCTGAACAATAAGCGACCCAATTACAATTCCTGCAAATTTTTGTGCTTTTACGCCCAATTCATCAAATGTTTTGAGAATAATTGTTGTCGAAGAAATAGATAAAATTACCCCCAGGAAAATGCTATCCATTGATGACCAGCCCATCCATTGCCCGACCAAATAACCTACGAGGACCATAGTTACTATTTGGGTAATTGCCGTAATAGATGCCGTTCCGCCGACTTTCATTAGTTTTTTAAAACTAAATTCGAGTCCTAAACTAAATAGCAGGATGATTACTCCAATTTCTGCCCAGACTTCCACACTTTTCATTTCGGTAATAGACGGGAAAAAATCAAAATGATTTCCGGCCAAAAATCCTGCAATCAGATAACCTAGAACTAACGGTTGTTTCATTTTTTTAAATAGAAGAACAGCAATTCCAGCAGTAATCAGGATCAATCCCAAATCACTAATTAAAGGTCTTAAGTGGTGTGTAGTTTCTGCAGCGGCATTTAAAGCAATCATACGTGGCATTTGTTTGTTCGGAAGCTAATCCAGGTTTCCATTCAGGATTTTACTTTAAAAAAATAGTTTCATAAAAACTTTCATTTTCAGATATATTCACTAAACGACTAGAATAAAAGCAGTGAACAAGTTTGGACTAGTTCCCGATAGGGTTTATATATAAATAAAAAAGCTATCCCGATAAAGATAGCTTTTTTTGACAAAATATTTTAGGTTTTCTTTAAATTCCTGTGAAATTACTAGGTGTTATCTGTATTAATTCTTCTTTAATGGCATCAGAAACTTCTAAAGTCGCAATAAAATTATGTATAGCTTTTTTATCAATCGCTTCATTGGTTCTTGTCAAACCTTTCAGAGCTTCGTATGGATTTGGATACGCTTCACGACGTAAAATCGTCTGAATTGCTTCGGCTACAACTGCCCAGTTTTTCTCTAAATCTTCGGCAAATTTACCTTCATTTAAAAGTAATTTGTTTAAACCTTTCAATGAAGCTTCAAAAGCAATAATAGTGTGCCCCATCGGAACGCCAATATTACGTAAAACAGTACTATCTGTTAAATCACGCTGTAATCTTGAAATTGGTAATTTGGCTGCTAAATGTTCAAAAATAGCATTTGCAATTCCTAAATTCCCTTCAGAGTTTTCAAAATCAATTGGGTTTACTTTATGTGGCATTGCAGATGAACCAATTTCGCCTGCTTTGATTTTTTGCTTAAAATAATCCATTGAAACATACGTCCAGATATCACGGTCTAAATCGATAATAATATTGTTGATTCTTTTTAAAGCATCAAAAAAGGCAGCAAAATGATCATAATGTTCAATTTGAGTGGTTGGAAAAGAATGGTGTAAACCAAGTTCATCCTGAACAAATTTACTACCAAATTGTTTCCAGTCGATTTGCGGATATGCAACATGATGTGCATTGTAGTTTCCTGTTGCACCACCAAATTTAGCAGCAAACGGAATATTAAACAACAAACGCATTTGCTCTTCAAGACGTTCTACAAAAACCAAAAGTTCTTTACCCAAACGAGTAGGAGAAGCCGGCTGTCCATGCGTACGGGCTAACATTGGAATGGCTGCCCATTCTACGCTTAATTCTTTCAATTTAGAAATTAAAGCAATTAATGACGGCATATAAACCTGCTCAAAAGCTTCTTTTGTCGAAAGCGGAATTGCTGTATTATTGATATCCTGAGAAGTTAATCCGAAGTGAATGAACTCTTTGTATTGAGATAAACCTAATTTTTCAAAAGCATCTTTAATGAAATATTCTACCGCTTTTACGTCGTGGTTGGTTACTTTTTCAGTTTCCTTAATCCAAAGCGCATCTTCAGTAGAGAATTTTTTGTAGATATCTCTTAAACTGTCAAATAAGTTTGGGTTAACGCCAGAAAGTTGTGGTAATGGCACTTCGCACAAGGCAATAAAGTATTCAATTTCAACCAATACACGGTATTTGATTAAAGCTTCTTCAGAGAAAAAAGGGGCTAATGAAAGGGTTTTGCTTCTATATCTTCCGTCAATTGGCGATATAGCATTCAATTCGTTTAAAGTAGTCATTGTTATGTTGTTTGTTCGAAAGGTGCAAATATAAGGTATTGTTAAAACTTCTGAAAATTACCGAAGCGTTATTATGTCGCAACTTTACAATTAGATGATGGTTTTGAAGATTTTATCCCAAATAGTAAAATAAAATCCATAATTGTGAAATTCATTTTTGTGATGATTCGAATGAAACTTCGTAGTCGAAATCCATTTTGTGAAAGAACTTTTATACCAAAAATCAGGAAAAATATCTTTTTTCAAATGGCCAAATATTCCATATAAGAGATTTAAAATTAGATAAATAATAATACTGAGATAATTGAAGTTTAAAACCGTAATCGAAAACAACCAGATAATTCCAAATCCTAAAGTTTCTATCGGGTGCAATACGTACAAACTATATACACTCGTTTCGACATGTGTGTGATGCAGTTTGTGAATAGGAGAAAACCATTTTAAATAATGCGCGAGAAAATGGAAGCAAAACATGAAAAAATCCATTATTATGACTAACAATAAAGTGTCTGTTATTATTGAAAATAAAGATGGCGAAAAATCTATTTTTATAATGCCAAAATGATATAATTCAAAACCCAACAGCGTTATGAATGTATTGCAAATTAAAGTTGAAATTACCCATTTACGATCTGTTTTGTTCAGTTTTGTATTATCATATTCAATTATTTTTGCCAGAACAACAGAAAGAATTATCAGAACTAAATTTTCAATCAAAAATAAAATAAATAAGCTCCATAAATTAAATTGAGTTAAGAGCTGTAACCAGCTTTGAAACATCATATTGTTTTTTCCATTTCAAATAATTTTTCTCTTAAAATTGCTACACCTTCCGAAGCAGGTTTAGCAATAACTTCCACTTTGTTTTGAATATTCGGAATCGAAATTGGTTTCGGATCAATATAAAAAACCGGCGTAATGCTGTAAGTATATGAAATTAATCCTGCGGCAGGATAAACTTGTAATGAAGTTCCAATTACTGCAAAATAATCAGCTGTTTCTGTAATAGTTATTGCTTCTTCAAGTGCCGGAACTTCTTCGCCAAACCAAACAATATGCGGACGCAATTGGTGTCCGTTTTCATCAAAATCACCCGTATATAAATCGTCTGGCCAATCCAGAATTAAACTTTTATTTTTTGTACTTCGCACTTTTAATAATTCTCCATGCAAATGCAAAACTTTTGTGCTTCCGGCGCGCTCGTGCAGGTCATCAACATTTTGTGTAATAATGTGAACATCAAAATCTTTTTCTAATTCGGCTAAAATTTGATGACCTAAATTCGGCTGCACTTCTTTAAGCTGCTGACGTCTTTTATTATAAAAATCCAAAACCAATTCCTGGTTTTTATGCCATCCTTCAGGCGTTGCCACTTCCATAACATCATGACCTTCCCACAAACCATCGCTGTCACGAAAAGTTTTTATTCCGCTTTCGGCACTAATTCCGGCTCCGGTTAAAACAACAAGTTTCTTTTTCATTTTATTCAATTAAAAGATAAAAATAATGATTTCGACAAACAATAAAAGGGTATTTATACTTATTGTTTCATTCTTACAAATTATTTAGTTTTAAGGTTAAAAAAACTAAAGAAAATTCTCCATGATTTTAATACAATTTACAGGATTATCTGGTTCAGGAAAAACAACATTAGCCCAGAATGTTCGTGGCTTGTTAATTGAAAACGGTTATAAAGCTGAAATAGTAGACGGTGATGTGTATAGAAAGACAATCTGCAAAGATCTGGGATTTTCTAAAGATGACAGATGCGAAAATGTCAGACGCCTTTTTAATGTAGGACAAGATTTTATTAAAACCGATACGATTGTTTTAATGTCTGTAATAAATCCATATGAAAACCTGAGAAACGAATTGAGAAATCACGAATTTGTCAGAACCGTATTTTTGGATTGTTCCATCAATAATTTAATCGAAAGAGATCCGAAAGGATTGTATAAAAAAGCCTTATTGCCGGATTATGACAGCAATAAAATAAAAAATTTTACAGGAATAAGCGATGTTTTTGAAACTCCGTCAAGTGCCGATTTGGTTTTAAAAACAGATTTTGAAACTATTCCTTTTTCGACAAATAAACTTTATAATTTTATAATTGATAATATATCCGGTTTAGCCTAATCTAATTTTTAAAGTATATGAATCCTTCATCCAGCAAACTCCCAATTTCCTTTTCAATAGATAAATTACAAAAAGAACTCGCTATTTGTGAAAATGATTTGTGGACGCCACATTTTAATACCAATCGTTATGAAGGAAATTGGACAAGCGTGTCTTTAAGATCGCAATCTGGTTTGGTAAACGATATTACCTCTTTTGCCAATACAGAACATAAAAATACGAATTTGCTGGATCGTTGTGAGTATTTTAAAGAAATTATGGATTGGTTTCAATGCGAAAAAGAAGCCGTTCGATTATTAAGGTTAGGACCAGGAAGCGAAATAAAAGAACATGTTGACAATGATACTTCTTATGAAGATGGTTTTTTTAGAATTCACATCCCTATTATAACAAACGATGAAGTATTTTTTTATGTGGATAAAAAACGGGTTCCCATGAAAATGGGCGAGTGCTGGTACGCTAATTTTCAGCTTCCGCATAGCGTAGAAAATAAAAGTGCCGAACCCCGAATTCATTTTACATTGGATTGTATTAGAAACGATTGGTCTGATAAATTATTTGAAGAAATGGGTTTTGATATTCATTCTTCACCGAAAAAAAATGTTTATTCAGACGATCTCAAACAACAAATTATTGATGAGCTTTCTTTAAATCCATCAGAAATTAATGCTAAAATTATAGCTGATTTATTAGCCCAATAAAAGATAAAATGAAAAATATAAATCATCCGCTTTCAAATTGGATTCCATATAAATTGATTGAAAAAGACAATGAAGTTTATTTTGAATGGATTTATCTGGGAGATTTAAAATATGCGGAACCTTTTTTTGATGAAACCATTTCAAAATGTAGAAGTCACGTTAATAATTCGAAACTATTTAAAGTAATTACAACGGTAGAAAATCTTTTGGATTGGTCGAATGAATTAATTGCTGTCGAATTAAAATCTTTAATATTCCATGTTTCGCGCTGTGGTTCTACCATGTTGAGTCAATCTTTGGCAACGTCTTCAGAAAATATCATGATTTCTGAAGCACCCATTATCGATGAAATTTTACGAAGCGAAAATTTTGATTTAGATAAAAAAGCAGCTCTTTTAAAAACTGTTATTTCATTTTTGGGTCAAAAAAGATTTTCCGAACAGCAGCATTTAATTGTTAAACTCGATGCCTGGCACATTTTTAATGCCGATTATTTGCGATCTATTTTTCCTGAAATACCTTTTGCATTGCTTTACAGAAATCCGGTTGAAGTTTTAAAATCACATCAAAAACTGACAGGAATGCATATGGTTCCGAATTTGTTACCGTTTACTATTTTTGGAATTACAGATAAAGAAATGAATGAAATTAGTTTTCAGCAATACGGAGCTTTGGTTTTAGAGAAATATTTTCAGGCATTTCTGGACTTTTCCGAAACAGATCAAAATGTTACCAAATTGAACTATAATGAAGGAATGAAAAATGTCGTACAGAAATTTATTTCATTTATTAATGTTGATTATGCGGATAGTGAACTTGCTAAAATGTATGAACGTTTAGGAACACATTCTAAAAATGAAAGTGCAGTTTTTACAGGTGATTTTTTTAAAGAAGAAACTTTACAGATTGATTTTATGAAACTTGATTCTTTATATGAAAAAATGAACTATAACTTTATTAAAGTATAAAAACCTTTTTTCTTGCTTTTTATATGTTATTTTTATCAAATGAAAAAGATGGTTTTATTGCTCGTTCTTTTTGCAGCGACTCATTTATTTGCTCAGGTTAAACCTAAGGGAGTTACTCCATTTGGGAATACTAGTTTCGCAGCAAATTTTCAGTTTTCAAATACGGATAATTATGCTATCGATTATCAAAAATACATCAACTTTCCTATTCAGTTTTCTATCTATAATCCCAAGCCAGGTTTTACTCCGACTAAAATGGATTCGCAAAAATATTATTCTTTTAAAAATACCAATTTATTACTCAAAAGAGAAATGAGTAATAGAGAACCAGAGCCAATTTATCCGAATCAGGATAAAAAGAAAAGTTTTGGCGAAACTATTTTCAGTGATGTTTTAGAAGGGGTTTTTAGTAAAAAATAAAAATAAAGCAATACACATATTTCTTTTAAAATGTATTTTTGCGACAAATAAGATTGAAATGATTGATTTAGATTACCTCGCTTTTCTTGAAAATATACTAACAGATAACCGCAAAGAAAAATTTCTTAAAGTACTCGGCAACAGAACTAAACATTTTACAATTGTGGTTGAAGATGTTTTTCAGATGCACAATACAAGTGCCGTTATGCGGAGCTGTGAAGTTTTCGGAATTCAGGAACTGAATGTAATCGAACAGCGCTACGGAAAAAAAATCGACAAAGAAATTGCAATGGGCGCCCAAAAATGGGTTGATATTCATCAATTTGATTCGGTAACCAATTGTATTTCTACTTTAAAAGAAAAAGGGTATCAAATTATCGCGACCACGCCACACGAAAATGACTGTTTACTGGAGGATTTTGATATTTCAAAACCCAGCGCTTTATTTTTCGGAACAGAAAGAGATGGTTTATCCGAAGAAATTCTGGAAAAAGCGGATGGTTTTCTTAAAATACCGATGGTTGGTTTTACTGAAAGTCTGAATATTTCGGTTTCTGCAGCGATCATCATTCAAAACTTAACCAACAGATTACAAAATTCAGATATCGACTGGCATTTATCCGAAGAAGAAATTCTGGAAAAACGTTTGGCCTGGGCTAAAAATTCGATTAAAGATATTAAACGAATTGAGGCAAGATATTTTGAAGAAAATCCGAGATAAAAAGGTTGCCACGAATTACACGAATTTTTACTGATTTTTGGTTTTAATTTTAAAAACTGATTCGTGAAAATTCGTGTAATTCGTGGCAAAAAAATTATCGGCCAAAAGAATCATAATTATCTTCGGCATATTTTTCAAAACGTTTTAGCAAAACAACGTTTTCTTTTTCGACTGCTGTTAGTTCATTATTCACATTGTCTGAAACCGGAATATACCATTCAACATCATCAAAAAACTGACGAACTGTTTTAGTTTTAAAAGTAAGCCCGTGTCTGGCAAAAATGGTATTTCTAAGAATCTCCAAATCAATTTTCTTTAGATTTTTTACATCAGATTCTTTCAATTTTTGGGTTGATGAATTTATTTTAAAAATACTTTCAGAAGCTTCTCTGTATACAGTTTCCATATAGGTGATGTCTTCTTTAGCATCTTCAGGATTCTCACCTTCTGTTTCTTCGGTTATTTGTTCTTTTTTTGGATTTTGGTAATCGATATACATTCCTTCCTCCGGAAGCATTACATTAGGATTGTAATTAAAAGCTTTTTTAACGAGTTCGAATTTTCTTTTGCGAACTTCTTTTTTGGTGTTATTGGCAGTCCAGATTCCTACTAACAAGGTGTCATTTTTTATTTCAAAATCAAAAACACCGTCATTTTTATCATCTCCGGGTTCATTAAGTGTAAAATGAAATGTATTTCCTTCGGTTGTTATTTTGCCTTTAAGCGGACGGCTATTACCGGCAACAACACTTTGCCCTAAAACTTCTGAAGCTGTTATTTTTTTAATGACAATATTAATTTTGTTACTATACATTTCAGATTCTGCTCTGGTTGTATCACGTTCCAAAACAGTAAAATCGCCTACCCACGAACCGTACAAATCAGTATGAATTTCTTCGGGTTGTGTATTATCGGCATTTTTGGCAATGCTTTTTTTCTCATTAGAGTTGCAGGAGAAAAGTAATATGGATAACAATAAACAAAAAAGGTTTTTCATTTTTTTAATTGGTTATAAAGATAATATTCAACGATTAATAAATTCGGAATCCATCCTAACCAAGCGATTATCTGGTATAAATCCATTGGAGCGGGATGAAACAAATATACAAGAATAACCTTCCAGAAACGTAACGTTATAGCAGAAAAAGTTAGAGCAAAACTTCGCAGCATAAAGGACTTATGTTTCGTTATATTCTTGTTTTTGATAGCAGTAAAACCCTTTAGAGTAAAGTAAAACCATAAAACGGACAAACTGACAAAAGAGATTTTGGAATAAAATCCGCCGTTTGCAAAAAGACCAATAAACAAACCCGAAGGCGCACTTAACAAAAGAACTGTAAAAACATAAAACTTCCCTATGTTTCTGTGTGCTAATGGAAAATTTTTTAAAAGAGTAGTATTTAATTGAAAAAATCCGGCAAGTAAAACAAAAATTGCTGAATATACATGAGCGTAAAAAAAAGGAATATAAAACGGAATCTTATCTACTTCAGTTTGTTTTATTTGCAGAAAAGCAGCATCAGTATGAAAGGAAATATATTGCCACGTAATGTTAATCATTAAAATAAAAAAATAACTAAAACAAAATGTCCAGGCTAAGGGAAGTAAAAGCTGAAAGTTCTTTTTCAATTTTATTGAAGATTATTAAATGCAATCAAATATATGTAAAAAAAGGTTCTAAGAGCCTAAGTTACTAAGCAACTAAGAAAAAACTTAGAACCTTAGTAACTTAGAGCCTCAGTACCTTTTTTTTACTTTTTCAAAAATAAAATAAAACCTAAAACACTAACAATTAAAATGGTCAAAGCGGCCAGAACCATGGTTAGGTCGCGAATGTTTTTTCCTGCCCAATCCATAAATAAAAATTTGTGGAGAATGGCAAACGAATAACCTTCAACCATATCAGAGCTTTTAATTTTAGCTGCCAGTCTTGAAGTCGAAGTCTCGATAAAATAAGTTGTCTTTTCCGGAGTGTCATAAGCCAATTTAACAACGGGCAATCTTTTATTTACGAAACCATATTCTCTGCTTTCAAAATCAGTTAAAACTTTAGATTCTAATAGTTTTGCATTTTCTAATGAAGTTTCCGGTTCATCAGAGCTTTCAACCATTTCGCAGCAAGCCGCTTTTGGCGCTCCGTCTGTAAAATAATAAGCCAGAAATTCGGCGTATTCCAAATCAATATTTGGAGTTATTTTATTTGTGGTTGCATTAATGTAAACTACTTCCGATTTTTTATCGTCTTTTTTGCCCCATTTTGAATTTGAATCTCCTTTTGGCTTTTTAAACTTTTCTTTTTCTAATAATTGACAACGGAAATAAGTTGTGTCATTTAAAGTAATAATGTTGATGTTTTGAAAGCGATTCCAATCTAAATTTAAAACATTATTTGCCACAGGAATTTCTTTGGTTTTAAAAGTAGGTTCGTAAACCATTTGCGATAAAGTATACGGAGTCCATTTTGTTGTGGCATGATATGCGCCGCTAAAAGCAAAAGTCAGCGTAAAAAGGGAAACCCAAATTCCGATTTGGCGGTGGTATTTTCTCAATCCTTTTTTTGGTGCTAAACTATCCGTCTTTTTGAATTGTTTCCAAAGTAAACCATAAATTAAGATTCCGCTCAAGGCAGAAAACCCAATTATAGACAGTAAAAAAATCATTGTGATAATTCTAATACTGTTATTTGTAATCGCATCTACAAACGACCAATTATGGAAAGTATCAAAGAACCAAATAAACCATTGTCTGGAAGTTGGATTATATGTTGCCAGTTTACTTGAAGAAGTTTCTACATAAACTTCCATGGTGTCAGGGCGATCAAAGCTAAGTTTATAAACTGGTAAATAACGGTTTACATATTTGTATTGCGAAGTAAATTCGGTTACAACTTCGCTTTGTTTGATAGTACTTTTTTGATCGTCCAGGAAATATCTTGAAAGCCATTCCGCATATTTTTGATCTCCATTTTCTAATTTCTCAGCTGTTGAAGTATCATAATACCATAATTCGCCAATTATAGTTTTAAGCTGATAATAGGTTTTATTATTGAAAGTAACTATTCTAAAATTTTTGAATTGACTAATCTCGTTTTTCTGTAGAACTTCCTGAATCGAAAATTTCAATTGATTTTTATCAATAATTTGAGTTTCCAATTTGTCATGGGCAATTTCAGGTTTGAAAAAATGCGCCATAAAAGGATGCATCAAACCTGATAACGTCCAGAAGATTACCGGAATAATTGTAATCAAACCAATTGTACGATGCCATTTGTACATGTGTTGCTTGATTTTTTTGACAATTTTAGAATCTTTCTTTTTAGACTTTTTCTCTTTTATTTCTTTGCTCATGTCTGTAATCTTATGATTTGTCTAATGGTTTTTTTTTGCCACTGATTTCACAGATTAAAATGATTTTTTACCATTAAGAAATTAAGAAAAGTTAAGTTTTGCTTAATGAAACTTAATATCTTAATGGTTCAATTTTTTTAAACTTATTTTAATCTTTTTAATCTGTGAAATCTGTGGCTAAATAATTATTTTTTTAATGAAAAATTATACTGAATTCCAAAAACAAAAGTTCTTGGTGCTGCTGCTGTGTATGTTGGCTGAGCGTTTGTGGTATTTGCTCTCGAAACATTATAAGCATATAATTTATCGGTTAAGTTTAATACATTTCCGTAAACTTCAATTCCCTTCCATTGGTATCCAACTCTTGCATTAAACAAATTATATCCGCCATATTTTATGGTATTAATCTGATCCTGATAATAACTTCCCACAAGCTGCCATTCTACAGAAGTTCTTAAATTTGGAAGCCAGTTTGGATAATAACTTACTTCTGAATTTCCGGACCATCTCGGTGCTGCAGGCATTTCTTTTCCGTTTAAATCCTGAACCGGATCTGATGGTTTGTCTGAAAGTTTGAAATCGATATAAGTGTGTTGGGCGTAAGTTCCGCCAAGGCGAAAGTTGAATTGTTTTGATGGGCGGTAAGAAGCTCCAAATTCAATTCCTTTATGACGGGTTTCTCCAGCCGAACGATAATCAGTTGAATTATCAGCAAGTTTGATGTTTAGAAGCTCATTTTTTCCTTCCATATAATAGAAAGCGTAATCAAAATTTAATTTATTTTGAAAGAAAGAAAACCATCCGCCAACTTCGTAATTATTGAAAGTTGCAGGTTCTAAGTTGTAATAAAAATCTGCAGGAACGCCAGTTGTTCCGCCAGTTCCGGGTTTTGTTCTAAAAATAGATGTGATTCCCGGGGGCGCAAAACCTTGAGAGTAGTTGCCATAAAAACCTGCAAATTCAATAGGATTGTAATTTGCGCCTACTTTGAAAGTTGCTTTGTCGTAGACTTTGCTTCCTGTAGAATTATCTAATGCGTTATTGTAATTAATTTTCATATTGTCATAACGACCGCCAACCGTGATAACTAATTTTTCTATCGGATTAAAACTCAATTGCGCATAACCTGCCGTGTTGAAAATATCAGCCGTATAATCGGCTAATTTTGAATCCGGATGTTCTGCAATAATTTCATAAGAATCTACAGTTTGTTTTCCAACTTCTCCAGGATTTAAATTGGCTTTTAAATCAATCACATAAGCCCAATAAGTAACTGGAGAATAATCGTATAAAGCTCCGGCAACCAATTTAGTATTTAAGAAATCAAATTTTTGAGTATGTTGTCCGATCGCTCCATAACTTTTAAAGTTGTTTGAATTGACTTCTCCTTTTGCAGTTGTAGGATTTACGGTCGGGCTCCATTTTATTCCGTATGAAGGGTTTTGTCCCAATTTGTTGTCGCGTAAATACGCTGTAATATAACTGCTAGAATTACTGTTCCAGTCGTGTTCTAAAGTTAATCGTGTTCTTAAAGCATCCGATTTTCTATACGTAAAATCCGTTGTGCTTTTATAAGTTCTGTTATTAAAAGCATCTTCGTTTACGCTTCCGCTCATGTCAGAATAGTATTTTCCGTACATGGTATTACTAATCAATCGTGTAGAAGAGGAGATGTGGTAATCGATTCTCGCGTTTATATTGTCTTTGTTGTAATCAGAATACGTCATCCAGCCATTTTCCTGTAAGCTTGAAATTCCGGCAATATGAAAACCAACTTTTCCAATTGTTGCGCCACCTGCAGCCTGAAATCTATGGTAGCCATAATTATCTGCCTGAACTCCAAATTTAAATTCAGGATCTACAGGTGGTTTTAGCGAAATTAAATTGATCGTTCCGCCAACTGCTTCAGGTCCGTATAATGAAGAAACTGGTCCTTTTACAACCTCAATAGTTTGTAAATTAAATTGATTAATTTCCAGTAAAGCATTGTGATTAAAGATTCCCATTGGACGAATCGGTAAACCATCTTCCAAATATAAATAATAAGCATTGGTTGTCATTGGCTGACGAATCGACATCATATGCTGTTCGTTTCCTAAATTCACCATTAAAACTCCGGGTGTTTTGTTTATGATCTCGTATACGGCTGTTGCTTTGGTTTCGTTAATGGTTTTTGCCGTTATTTTGCTAATGGCAACAGGGGTTTCTTTACGTAAAGTTGCAGTACGATTGGCAGTTATAAAAACATTTTCCAGTTCCTGAGATTTTGTTGTGTCTTTTTCCACCTTATTTTGTGCAAAAACACATTGCCCTATGATAAGTAGGGTAAAGTATATTTTTTTCATTTTAAATTATATAAATTTTAAAAGTAACATGTGTTTTTCCTGACTTTGAGTCATGAAAAAATCTTTTCAGGTTTGAATTGAAAAGTGCAGCTAAAATTTATATAAAATAGGATGGAGGATGAAAGGTAGAATTGGAAACCGAAATTGGTTTTGCATCAAATGAAGCAAAAAGTTTTGCAGGAGATTCGATTGGTGTTACTAATTTAAAATTAGCTGTAGCTGTATTCTGAATGTAAACAACTTCTGCTTTTTCTTTCAGGTTGTTTTGCATTCTTTTTTCGTTATCGGAATACTTTTTTAAACTTTTTTGAAGTTCGCATCGACCGTTACAACTATTAAAAACCATTTTTCGCTGAACGCAAATGGTTTTTGAAATTTCTTCCTGATTTAATTTGAAGGAGGTATAAACAAAGAAACTGCCAAATGATGGCACTAAAAGCATGCAGGAAAGAAATATGATAAAAATTCTCTTCAAAACTTTTTTTGTTGTTTACGATTGCAAAAGTACTGTTTATTCGATTTAGAAAGAATTTATTTTTAAGTTTTCCTAAAAAAAGTTTACAGTCTCAGTTTACAGTCACTAACTCTAAACTGAAAACTATTTTAAAAAACAAAACCCGACAGGTTTTAAAAAGCCTGTCGGGTGTGATGTATATAATTTAGATATCAGTCTGTAAACTGAAAACTGCGACTGTTAAACCGTAACTTATTTAACAAGAACCCAAGCGCCAGAAGCGATTAAAGTTTCTGCTTTTTTAAATTTCATTTCTTCAGTTTTACCTGTAGCAACTTCCTGAACTGTTACAGTATCATTGCGGTTGATTTTTGGCATATCTCTAACAATCGTTTCTGTAACCTGACGTTGTTGTGTTTCTCCAGCTTCACGGTTGATGTCTTCGCTGTTAACGATTTCATCTTTGCTTAATTTGAAGTTTTCTTTTTGACGAACTTCTCTTGCTTCATGAATTTCTGAAGTAACGTTTTGAGCTGGTAAATCACCTTTAAACAAGAATGAAATCACTTCTTTGTTAACGTTGTCCAACATTCCTCTAAACAAGTTGAAAGCTTCTAATTTGTAGATTAGTAATGGATCTTTTTGTTCGTGAACGGCCAATTGAACAGATTGTTTCAATTCGTCCATTTTACGTAAGTGTTTTTTCCAAGCCTCATCAACAATTGAAAGTGTAATGTTTTTCTCGAAATCAGCAATTAACTGAGCACCTTCGCTTTCGTAAGCTTTTTTCAAATCGGTAACAACATTCAAAGTTTTGATTCCATCTGTAAACGGAACTACAATACGCTCAAAATGATTGTTCGGTTCTTCGAAAACTCCTCTTATAATTGGGAAAGCTTCTCTTGCGCTTCTTTCTGTTTTTTCAGTGTAAAAAGCCAAAGCTTCTTTGTATACTTTTCCTGTAATTTCAACATCTGATAATTTTGTAAAATCAGCTTCAGAAATTGGAGAAGTGATTCCGAAATAACGAATCAAATCAAAATCAAAAGTTTTAAAATCGTTTGCTATTTTATTGTTGCTTACGATTAATTCGCAAGTATCATAAAGCATATTGGCAATATCCAGTTTTAAACGCTCACCAAACAATGCGTGACGACGACGTTTGTAAACTACTTCACGTTGAGAGTTCATAACGTCATCATATTCTAATAAACGTTTACGAACACCAAAGTTGTTTTCTTCTACTTTTTTCTGAGCACGTTCGATAGATTTGGTCATCATAGAATGCTGAATAACTTCACCTTCCTGTAATCCCATTCTGTCCATTACTTTTGCAACTCTTTCAGAACCAAATAAACGCATTAGGTTATCTTCTAGAGAAACATAAAATTGAGAACTTCCCGGATCTCCCTGACGTCCTGCACGACCACGTAACTGTCTGTCAACACGACGAGAATCATGACGTTCTGTACCCACAATTGCTAAACCTCCGGCAGCTTTTACTTCTGGAGATAATTTAATATCGGTACCACGACCAGCCATATTTGTTGCAATAGTTACAACTCCGGCTTTTCCTGCTTCTTCAACAATCTGTGCCTCTTGTTTGTGCATTTTAGCATTCAAAACGTTATGGGTAACGCCTCTCATTTTCAACATACGGCTTAATAATTCTGAAATCTCTACAGAAGTTGTACCAATTAAAACTGGTCTTCCTGCGTTTGATAATTCAGTTACATCTTCAATTACAGCGTTGAATTTTTCACGCGTAGTTTTGTAGATATAATCTTCCTTGTCTTGTCTTGCAATCGGACGGTTGGTTGGAATTTCAACTACGTCTAATTTATATATCTGCCATAACTCTCCAGCTTCTGTAACCGCTGTACCTGTCATACCACCCAATTTGCTGTACATTCTGAAATAATTCTGTAATGTAACAGTTGCAAAAGTTTGTGTTGCAGCTTCAATTTTTACGTTTTCTTTAGCCTCAATCGCCTGGTGTAAACCGTCAGAATAACGACGACCATCCATGATACGACCTGTTTGTTCATCGACAATCATAATTTTGTTGTCCATGATTACATACTCTACATCTTTTTCAAAAAGAGCGTAAGCTTTTAAAAGTTGAGTAAGAGTATGAATACGCTCGCTTTTTACACCAAAATCCTGAAACAATCTTTCTTTTGCTTCCGCTTCAGCGTCTTTATCTAATTTTTGTTTTTCGATAGCAGCAATTTCAGTTCCAATATCCGGAAGCACGAAAAAGTCTGCATCTGTATCTCCTGAAAGGTATTTGATACCGTTATCAGTCAATTCAACCTGATTGTTTTTTTCTTCAATTACAAAATACAAAGCTTCATCAACTTTGTGCATTTCGCGATTGTTATCCTGCATGTATTGATTTTCTGTTTTTTGAAGCAATTGTTTGATTCCTTCTTCACTCAAAAATTTAATTAATGCTTTGTTTTTAGGTAAACTTCTGTAAGCTCTCAATAATAAGAATCCACCTTCTTTAGTGTTTCCTTCTTTGATTAATCTTTTAGCTTCTGATAAGAAACCATTTGCTAACTGACGCTGCTGTGCTACTAAGTTTTCGATTTTTGGCTTCAACTCGTTAAATTCATGACGATCTCCCTGAGGAACTGGTCCTGAAATAATAAGCGGTGTTCTTGCATCATCAATCAATACAGAATCGACCTCATCGACAATAGCGTAGTTGTGTTTTCTTTGTACAAGATCACTTGGCGAATGTGCCATGTTATCTCTTAAGTAGTCAAAACCAAATTCGTTGTTGGTTCCGTAAGTGATATCAGCGTCGTAAGCTTTTTTTCTTTGTTCTGTACTTGGCTGGTGATTATCGATACAATCAACAGTTAAACCATGAAATTCGAATAAAGGCGCTTTCCATGTACTATCACGTTTTGCCAAATAATCATTCACCGTTACTAAGTGAACTCCATTTCCGGTTAAAGCATTTAAATATAATGGAAGTGTAGCCACCAAAGTTTTACCTTCACCCGTTTGCATTTCGGCAACTTTACCTTCGTGCAAAACCATTCCACCAATTAACTGAACATCGTAATGAATCATGTCCCATGTAATTTCTTTACCGGCAGCATTCCATTTATTGGCCCATGTTGCTTTGTCACCCTCAATAGTGATGTATGTTTTAGTAGCTGATAGTTCGCGGTCTTTTGCAGTTGCAGTAACTTCAATAAAAGAATTATCTTTAAAACGACGTGCCGTTTCTTTAACTACAGAAAATGCTTCAGGAAGAATTTCCAATAAAGTTTTTTCCGAAATTTCATAAGCTTCTTTTTCAAGAGCGTCTATAGCATCATAAAGATCTTCTCTTTTGTCGATGTCTTCGATGTTTTCTACTTCTGCTTTAAGCGAAGCAATTTTAGCATCTTTATCAGCTCTGGCTTCTTTTATCTTTTCCTTAAAATATGCGGTTCTTGCTCTTAATTCGTCGTGAGACAAACTCATTAAGCTAGTTTCGAATGTTTTAATTTTGTTTAAATAAGGTTGTAAAGCTTTGACATCTTTTTGTGATTTATCACCTACAAAGACTTTTATAATACTGTTTATGAAACTCATGATTTATTGTATTTCTATTATATGTAAATGTTGTATTTAGAACCAAAAAAAAAGCCTCTGTGATGAGACTTTTTCCTTTGGTTTATTTTTTAATATTCATCCTCATTCCAAAGATAATCTTCGTCTGTTGGATAATCAGGCCAAATTTCTTCCATTGATTCGTATATCTCACCTTCGTCCTCGATAGATTGAAGGTTCTCTACTACTTCTAACGGAGCACCAGCTCTAATAGCGTAGTCAATAAGTTCATCTTTGTTAGCAGGCCATGGCGCATCACTTAAATAAGATGCTAATTCTAATGTCCAATACATCTGTTATCTTGTTTAGTTTGTGCAAAAATAAATTTTTTACTGAAAAAGACAAGTAAATTTTGATTTATTTTAGTAAAATTTAAGAACGTCTCTATTATATTGCAGATTTTAGATTGTTGATTTTAGATTTTTGAATCATAATATCCAAAATCTGAACTCTAAAATCTAAAATTTTATTTCCTCGGAATCCATTTCACTTCCTCCGCTTTTAAGTCAAACGACAACTTCCGTGCCAAGACAAAAAGGTAGTCAGAAAGTCGGTTTAAGTACATGATTGCGATTTCAGGAACGTGTTCATTATGGCTTAAATGAACTGCCAAACGTTCTGCACGACGGCATATACAACGTGCAATATGACAATGTGACACGGTTGGGTGTCCACCCGGTAAAACAAAATGGGTCATTTGAGGAAGACTTTCTTCCATTTTATCAATTTCGTTTTCTAATAATTCAATATCAGTATCAATTATTCCAAGGTTTTTTAATCGAAGTTCTCCATTCTTTAAAACCTCTTTTTCTTGTGGGGTTGCCAAAATAGCCCCAACCGTAAAAAGTCGGTCCTGAATTTCGATTAAAATAGTTTTATAATGCGAATCCATTTCCTGATCACGAATAAGACCTATATAAGAGTTTAATTCATCAACGGTTCCATAACTATCAATTCTAATATGATCTTTAGGAACACGAGTACCTCCGAAAAGAGCTGTGGTTCCCTTGTCTCCTGTTTTTGTATATACTTTCATTTTTTTGAGATGCTAAGGTTCTAAGATGCTTAGATTTTTAAAATTTTAGCTTTTTGGATAGCGAAAAGCGGCTACGTATTTTTTGTCGTTAATCTTAATAAGTATGGCAATGTTTTCTATTTTTTTGTCTTCTGTTGGTATTTCAGATGAAAAAACATTTTTCTTTTTATTTTTTGAGCCTTTTAGAAATTTGTTCGTATTGTCATAAAATTTAAACATAACTGATGCCTCAATTTTTTTGATAGAAACAGGTTTATTTAAGGAATCTTCAACATAATAATCAATTGTTTTGTCATACTTAATTATACCCACTGTATATCCGTCATCAACAATAACCTTTCCTTTTAAGGGTGCGCTTGTTTGTGCGTTGACACAGTTAAGTATAAATAAAAATATAGGCAAAAGTTTTTTGCTGTTTAATGTCATTTTATAATATTTAGGCCTAAAACTATTTAGTTACGTCACTTTCAATTAATCCGTCACGTAAACGAATAACGCGGTGTGCATAAGCAGCAATATCTTCTTCGTGTGTTACTAAGATTACGGTGTTTCCCTGTGCATGAATGTCTCCAAAAAGCTTCATGATTTCTACAGAAGTTTTACTATCTAAGTTTCCGGTTGGTTCATCGGCAAGAATAATAGAAGGTTTGTTGACCAAAGCGCGGGCAATGGCAACACGCTGACGTTGTCCACCAGAAAGCTGATTAGGTTGATGATCCATTCTATCGGCTAGATTTACCTGGGTTAAAACTTCAACGGCACGTGTATTTCGTTCCGATTTCGAATGTCCGGCGTATATCATTGGCAGCGCCACATTGTCTAACGCTGTAGTTCGTGGTAATAGATTGAATGTCTGAAATACAAATCCAATTTCTTTATTTCGAATTCCGGCCAATTCATCATCTTTCATTTTGCTTACATCTTTTCCGTTCAGAACATAATGTCCCGAAGTTGGAGTATCCAAACAACCTAATAAATTCATTAAAGTTGATTTTCCGGATCCTGAAGGTCCCATTAAAGCTACATATTCTCCTTTATTAATCTCTAAATTAATTCCTTTCAGAACATAAACGATTTCATTACCAAGTACAAAATTTCGTTTAATGTCTGTTATTTTAATTAATGGATTTGCCATTTCGTTTTACAATTTTGGATTTAAAAGTACAAAACACTTTTCAATAATATATAAGTAGTGTTTAATTGATTTTTGTTACAAGATTTAAACCAGCAAAATAAATATGAGTTTACTTATTATTTATTTTTTTTAAAATATAACCAATACAAAAAAATGTTGTTATATGATTTTAAATTGTTTTTATATAATTATCATATTTTTTAAATTTTATTAAATTATTTTTATTTTAAATATTAAATTTTTAGTAATTATTTATAATAATTCAAATTTTTA
>NZ_JAWVWO010000023.1:0-76565 GCF_033657265.1 Flavobacterium sp. MMLR14_040
CATTTTAAACGCTGTAAGAAATAAAATAATCCATCGGGTTTTTGCGGTAATAAAAAACCAAATCCCTTATCAAAAAGATTTGGTTTTATCATAGAAATCGAAATGACAAACTAAACGAAAACATTCTTACGAAATGATTGCCCTAGCCCCGATAGGAGTGGAAATCCTTTTATGTAATGAAATGGAGTAAAAGATTGAAACGGATAGCGGGATTAGCTCCTGAAAAAAAAGATTTGTTTTATTATAAAAATCGAAATGAACAAAATCTTTACGGCAGAAAATAATTGAATTAATTTACGAATTAAGCCAGTTCTTGAAATTATTAATTTCTTTTTTACTTAAAATAATCGGTTCAGTATCAGGAACTGCCAGATCAAGAAGCAATTCAATTTTTTGACTGGAATGTTTTACAATTTCCTGAATATGATGCCTGTTGATGATATATTTTCTATTTATTTTAAAAAATAATTTCTGATCAAGACTATTAATCAGGTCTTTAAGATTGCTATTGTATAAATAGCTGTTTCCAGAATTGGTATGAATAAAAAGATGTTTTCCGGTAGCAAAAAAATAGGGAATTGCAGTATCATTTATTGAAATGAGTTTATCTCTGTGATTTACTAAAAAATGATGCTGAATGCTGCTTTGATTTTCAATCTCTACCAAAGATTCAAGAATGGGGTTGGGATTGAAAGTTTCCTTAATGTTTTTGTATTTTGAAAGCGCTTCTAGTAATTCTTCTTCTTCATAAGGTTTTAGAAGATAATCGATTGTAAAATGTTTGAAAACTTTTACGGCATAAGAATCATAAGCGGTAATAAAAATAACTGGACATGAAATGGTTGCTTCTTCAAAAATATCAAGACTTTTTCCGTCTCCCAAATGAATATCCATAAACGCAAGATCGACTATTTTTTCTTTAAAAAAAGCTACAGCATCTTTTACAGATTTTAAAATTGTTACTTCACTTATGGTGATAATTTGTTGTTGTTCCAGAATTGATTTCAGATAATTTGAAGCCAGATGTTCATCTTCAATGATGGCAATTTTCATTTTCCTTTTTTTTTGCAAAGGTAAAAAAAAGCTCCGTTAAAAACGGAGCTTAATTTCAATCTACAAGTTTGGATTATTTAAACGTGCATTTTGGGGGAATGGCAACGTATAACGCGGATCATTTTGGATTAATGTGTAATCTTTATCAATTACTGTGTGCATGATTGATTTTTGAGTTGTTCTTCTCAAATCAAACCAGCGGTGTCCTTCTGCAGCAAACTCACGCTGTCTTTCCTGAGCTATAAATTCAAGAAGTTCTGTTTGAGTCATTGCATCAATTTCGATACTAAGTTGGTTGAAACCTGTTGCATTGTATCTGTTTTTGATGAAAGTGACCAAAGTAGTTTTTGCCGGAGTTAAATCATTTAACTGAGCTGACGCTTCTGCTTTTGTCAAATATAATTCAGATGCTCTGAAAGAACATTTTTGAGCAAGTTCTCCACCTTTTCTAAATACAAAATCGCCTCCCATTTTTTGGAAATATACTCCAAAACGTAAATCATTTGCCTGATCAAAAGCATCTAATAAATCTGAAGAAACATAACCAGACCCTTTTAAGTTATTGTTAAAAACATCTTCAAGTGCTAATATTGATTCTGCACCATCATAGCTTGTTGTTAAAACAGGAGTAGTATTTAAATTAACTAAAGCATTTTTGTATGTTAGCGCATTGTTTGCAGCTTCTAGAGCTTTTGCCCATTCTTTTTGGTATAAGAAAATACGAGATTCCAATGCATAAATAGCTGCTTTAGAAAAACGATAGTTCAAACCTTTAGTCTGAGTGTCTTTAGTAAGCAATCTTTTAGCTTCTTCCTTATCATCAAGAATTTGCTCGTACACTTTAGCAACACTTTCCGGAGTATAAGCTTGCTCTAAATCTACTTTTAAAGCTAATGGAACACCTTTGTCAGTGCCTGCAGTAGCAGCATTGTAAGGTTTAGCAAATAAGTTTAATAAGTCGAAATACGAATAAGCTCTTAAAGCATATGCTTCTCCAATTAATTGATCTTTATCTGCAGAGGCTTCAAGTTTACCTGTTGCATCATTAATAATAACATTTGCATAAAAAATGGTATTGTAAAGAGCATCGTATTGAAAACTTGTTGTAATCTTATCAGGGTTTGTGTCATTCCATGCATAAATGTCTCTGAAATAAGCGAAATCCTGACTATATTGGTCTAAAATCATTTCATCACCTCTTAATGTAGTAAGTGATTTATGTTTAGGAAAAGCTTCGTATCCTCTTGTAAGTACACTTCTGTAATCTGTTAATGTTTCCGGTATTACTCTGCCAACAGGCTGTACGTCCAGATAATCATCACAGCTTACTGTAGTAGCAGCTGCGATGAAAAAGAATGCATATTTTAATATATTTTTCATTTTAAATCAGTTTAAAAAGTTAAATTACATCCTATAGATAATGATCTAGGAATTGGTTGTGCATAGATATTTCCGTAAGTTTCAGGATCAAAGTATCCTTTGTAATCAGAACTTACAACAAATAAGTTTCTTCCCTCAATACTAAATCTGATGTCTTCCATGAAAACACTATTAGTAGCTTTCTTTGGTAAAGAATATCCTAAACGAATACTGCTTAATCTCATGTAACTCATCTCTTTTACCCATGTGTCAAGTAAAGCATATGAGTCTACTGTATTTGCAGTAGCATACCAGTCGTAAGCCATCCATGAATCACCTGTTCCAGAATTTTTACCCACTATACCAGGTAGGTTTGAGCTGGTATTTGTAGCTGAATGTGCATTTAAAATTTGAGTAGAATAGTTTTGTCCACGATCTACTTCAGTTCCACTATAAGGAGGTCTTTCTACTACAGTTTGTTTAATATTAAAAGTAGTAGCAATGGTTAGGTCAAAGTTATGTACTTTAAATGTGTTGATAAAACCTCCTGTAAATTTAGGGTCACGATCTCCTACGTAGGTAAATAGGTCACGTGTTTCTGTTGCTGTTAAGCGCGATTGCGATATTTCTCCAGGAAAAAGATCTACATAAGGGTCATAAAGGGCAAAAAAGGTGTTTGTATTTACGGTTTCTCCATTTTTATTAATAAATAATGGGTATCCATTTTCATCAATTCCTGCTGTTTTTAGGGCGAATACAGCATTCACAGGATGTCCTTCTCGTGAAGGCGTATACGTATTTTCTCTAATTTGAATACGGTCTACATTACTCTTGTTGTGAGAGAAATTAATGTTTGTAGTCCATGAGAAATTAGGACGTTCGATATTTTTTGTTGTTAATGCAATCTCATAACCTTTATTAGACACTTGTGCCCAGTTTAAATTAGAGAATTCAAAACCATTTTCGATAGGAAGAGATTGTAAACCAATCAAATCGCTACTTTTTCTTCCGTAAACATCAGTTACAACACTTACACGGTTGTTAAACAAACCAAGATCAAAACCAAAGTTGGTGTTGGTTGTTTTTTCCCATCTCAATTTATCATTTGGCGGAGACGAGATAAAAATAGTTGGCTCATTTTGTCCAGGTAATAACACTACATTTTTATATTCTCCAACTACATAAGGAGAGGTATTTTTGTCGATATTTCCTTGTAAACCATAAGAAGCACGTAATCTTAAAGTAGATAAAAGTGTACTTTCTTTTAAGAAATCTTCTTCAGATACTAACCAAGAACCAGAAATAGCCCATAATGGTAAGTATTTGTATTTAGGGTCTACACCAAATAAATCCGATCCGTCGTAACGTACACTACCAAAAGCAGTATATTTTCTGTTGTAAGTATAAGATGCTGTAGCAAAGAATGAAGCAAATGCATTTTCATTCTCTGTTTTTTGATATGTTCTGTAGTCAGCCTGGTTTGCAATACTTTCGTTAGGGAAAACGATTTGCTTAGTCGTTAAATTTGTTGGGTTATATCCAAAACCTTTAGTTGCTATAGAAGTATTGTAATTTCTTCTTAATTCGCTACCGGCCATTACTTCAACCTCGTGTTTTTGGTTGAAAACAGCACTGTAGTTTAACATTGTTTTCCAGTTGTACTGAAAAAAGTCAGTATTTGAATTTTGAATAATTCCACCTTCAGGAAGGAAATAAGTAGCTACTCCGCCACTAAATCTTCTTGTTTTTTCTCTTTCTTTTCTGGTGTAATACGTTTCTTTATCTGCAAATTTTTCAGAAGCATTATTGTCAAATTGAAGACCTACCTGAGTAGTTGCTTTGAAGTTTTTAGTAATGTTATAATCAATATCAAGTATCGCTTTTATAGCTCTGTTTTTTAATTCGTAAGATGTATTTTCTCTCTCTTCAAGGAAGTTAAAAGGAACATATACAGAATTATTTCCATATCCTGCAATATCCTTATCGTAGTTATAACTTCCATCAGCATTTCTAGGCGTTAAATAAGGGTTTACAGTTCTTGAATAATTTCCAGGATTTGTAAAACCATCTGTATCTGTTACATAAGATTTTGTGGTACTTTGTGAACCAAAAATACTAATACCAACACGTAATTTATCGCTTACTTCAAAATTGTTTTTTAAGGTAAGGTTATATCTGTTGAATCCAGTTCCAATTGTAGTTCCTTCTTCGTCATAAGCTCCAAGAGAGAAGTAGTAATCAGATTTTTCTCCACCACCAGATAAACTCAAACCGTATTGTGTATTTACTGCATCCTGATACAATAAGTTACCCCAATTTGTATTGTTGTTTCTTAATGCATTGATAGAATTTTGAGAATCTGTACTTAAAGCTGAAAAACCTCCTGCTCTGTAAGCTCCTAATTCATTAGCACCATTTAAAATACGGGAAACTTCTCCGCCAGTATCTCTGTAAGTTAAATTTGGATCAGCAGCCATTCCTAATTCAAAATCAACTTTTTGAGATGAGTTCATCAAGTTCAATTTAGAAAAATCCGGTCTTTGTGTAAGGAAAGTATTCGTAGTAAAGTTTACTCTCATATTTCCTTTTCTACCTTTTTTAGTAGTAACAACGATAACACCGTTTGCAGCTCTTGCTCCGTAAATAGCAGTTGCAGAAGCATCTTTTAAGATCGTGATATCTTTAATATCCTCAGGGTTTAATCCTGCGATAGAAAAGTTAGTCAACTGATCGATGTTGTCTTTATCGTAGTTTTGCGGAACATCATTTCCTTCTAAAGGCAAACCATCTAAAACCCATAATGGATCTTGTGGTCCTGAAAGCGAAGCTGTACCACGAATTCTCACTTTTGCGATAGTACCAGGAGCACCTGTATTTTGAGTAACGGCAACACCCGTAACCTGACCAATCAATAATTGATCAATACTGGCAACACCCGCTTGCTGGATGTCGATCATGTTAGCCTTACTAATAGCAGAAGTTAATTTTCTGGTTTCGATTTTTTGGTAACCTGTAACCACAACCTCTTTTAATTCGGCAGTTTCAGATTTCAAACTAACATTGTAGTTTTTTTGATTTGTAACTTCAAGTGATGTAGACTCATATCCAATATAAGTTACCCTTAAAAACTTTACGTTACCGTTTATTTGTAGTGAAAATGTACCATCAAAGTCAGTAACGGTACCAAGGCTTGAACTTTGAATTACACCTTTTTGTTGTGTGCTGTTTGAAATAGAAGCATTTTCTACAAAGACAGATACACCATATAGGGGCATACCATCTTTTGAATCAGTTACTTTTCCTTTAATAGTTCTGGTTTCCTGGGCATACCCGGACAGGGCAAGGAGAAAACTCAGCATGTAAAATAGATTTTTCATTCTGAAATTTGGGTTTGGTTAAAAATTTATAATGTGTTGTTTAATGCTCTTTCTATGCGTTGAATCAAATCGAAATAATGGTTTTTAGTTTCCTGATTTCCGATATTTCTTTTTGATTTTAATAATTGTAAAACCTGATTCAATTCTCCTTTTTTATCAGAAGTAACTTCCGAAACTCTTTTCATGGCAGACTGATTAATATTGCGTGCCATTTTAGAATTATCTAAATAATCACACAATTGCGGCATGTTTAGGCTTTCGTGAATTGCGATACTTTTTTTAGGTTCGGTTTTTTCAAAAAGTTTGTTTGTTGATACAATTAAAACATCAACATAATTTTTCTGAGTCAAACGCTCTAAAATCGTAAGTGATTTATTCTGAATTGTCGAAGCAAAAATATTCTGGCGTAATGTTTTAAATAATTGCGTTACCGTAAATACATTCTCTTTGGTTTCGTTACGCTGAAACAATTCGTTTTCAGTAATTCGAAGCAAACGATCGTCGCTCAACATGCTATACATAATTCCGTATTGAAGTTCTCTTGCCAAAGTATAAGGTGTATACTCATAAGGCCCAACCGGAGTATCTTTTAAAGGATTCGTTTTGTCTAAAATTGGATTAAAAAACAACCATTGAGGAAGCGTAATAGTGTTTTTTAATAAATAAGCCACAGCTCTTTTTTGTATGTCAGCCGGAACTGCAACATAACTCGCTTTATTATCACCGTGAACTGTAGTATTTAAATAAATTCCGCCAAGATTGCTTAAAACATGGTAGTTGTACAAATTCCACTGACCAATTGCGCCAATATATAGGTTACCTGTTCCAAAATAAGATTCGTCTTTATCATACGTCCAGTCCAGAATATTGCTTACCACTCTTTTCAAGTTTTTCAGTCCGTATTCTCCGGCTTTCATGGCATCATTTCCTAAATCTTCAGATTGAGAACGCGGATCAATTGTAGCGTCGGCGCTTTGCTGTTCTCCATAAAAATAAATAGGATCATTTTGATGTTTCGTAATCAAAGCGTTTAAAGCGGTATGTTCTTCATTTTCGTTAGCATACCATCTGTAGCCCCATTCGATAGCGTATTTATCATACTCACCAATTTTTGGCGTAATCGCTTCTACATGATCTTCTGGCTGCGCGATATAATTGTATCGGGCATAATCCATAATAGAAGGAGCAGTACCGCCCATTTTTGCCGTAAAATCTGGAGATCGAAGCGATTCTACATTATAAGCAAATGAAGCGCCCATGTTATGTCTCAAACCAAAAGTGTGTCCAACCTCATGAGACGAAACAAAACGAATTGCTTCTCCCATATGTTCATCACTAAATTTGTTTCCTCTCGCTTTTGGGTCAATTGCACCGGTTTGTATGCGCATCCAGCTATGAAGTGACGTCATCACATTATGCCACCAGATAATGTCTGATTCGATAATTTCGCCACTTCTTGGATCAACAACCGCTGGTCCCATTGCATTTGACTTTTGCGAAGCGACATACGTAATAACAGAATAACGAACATCGTCGATGTCAAAATCTGTATCTTCATCTGTAGGTTCTTTTGCGATAACGGCATTTTTAAATCCCGCTTTTTCAAACGCGATTTGCCAGTCACGAACCCCTTCGATGATATAGGAGCGCCATTGTTTAGGTGTCGATGGATCGATGTAGTAAACAATGGGTTTCTTAGGCTCTACTAATTCGCCATTTTTATATTTTTCAAGGTCTTCTTTTTTAGGTTCTAATCTCCAGCGTGTTATCAATTCTTTTTCACGCATTTCCTGCTGATCATCACTAAAATACCAGTGTTTTTCAGAGAAATAACCAACACGTTTGTCTGCAAAACGAGGGTGCATCGGAGTTTTATCTAATAATATAATATTACTCGTAACGCCCAGAGTAACCGAAATGGCAATGCCGTCTTCGAAAACCGAAGTGCTAAGCTGAGATTTAACAACTATATTTTTTGGAAAAGTTTTCACACTTTCTATATACGAAAGCTCCGATTTTAGAGATCCGCTAAGACCAATATTGCTTAAAACATCATTGAAACTCTTTTGTTTTCCGTCAAAAACTTTATTTGCTTTGATTACAATCGAAGTAGAGTCGTTGTTTTTTGTTTCAATATCAAAAACCTCTATAATTGATTCAGAAAAATTAGCATTCACAGAAGCCGTTATAGCGTCTCCCGTTGGTGATGAAACATTAGGCACAGATGATTTTACCCAAACCTTTTTTGCAACTAGATCTTTATGAAAAGTAATAATTTTGTTTTCGTAGTTCATTCCTCTGTTAAGCCCTCGCTCGTTAATCGTCATAGGAACGCTTGAAATTTTATTAACCACCAAAAATTCTCTTTGAAACAAAGAATCATTGATTTCTAAATATAAATCTGTTTTTACCTGAATGGTATTAAACAAACCTTTTTTGAATGTACCTTGTTTGATAAGATCATCGTATTTTTTCCCTTTTGAAGTTTTAAGAGAATCTGCAGCTTGTTCAGTTTTGTCTTTGTCTTTTTTATTCTTTTTTTGAGAAACCATTGTTCCTGTACTTAATAGCAAAGCTACCAAAGCAACGTTTTTTAGGTTCGTCAATAATGCCTTTTCCCTCATAATGAAAGTTAAGTTTAGGTTAATTTTTGCCGAAATTATTTTATAAATAATGTTAAAAAAAACAAAATGGAGTGAATGGCTTTTTTTTGGGAGTGAATGTTTTCTTTTTAGCCAATAAGCGGTAAAATGCAAGTAAATTTCCCGTCTTTTTTGTAGGCCTGAAAATCATTTTTAGAGTAATAATTATAGATGCTTTCTAAATATTTGTGACCAAATTTAGACTCTTGGCCAAAGCTTTGTTTCTCATTCACGTTATTAGTTATAATAACCTCGTTTGCTCTTATTTCAATAGTGATTTTTAGAGGACTTTCATCAGAAGCAATATTATGTTTTATGGCATTTTCAATTACAATCTGAAAAGCCAGATAAGGAACTTTTTTTGATAAAACGCTTTCATCATCAATAATGTCCACTTCAAAAACAAACTCATCTTTAAAGCGGGTTTGCTGTAAAAAAATGTATTTTTCTATGAAAAGAAGTTCTTCCTGCAGCGTTACAATATTCTGAACCGGAGGATTAATAAGGTAACGGTAAATTTTAGAAAGATTCAAAGTAAACTTACGTGCTACGGCCGTATCACCGTCAATTAGCATATAAAGTGAATTGAGCGAATTGAATAAAAAGTGTGGATTAATTTGTTCTTTCAGCTGTTGTAGCTGAATGAGTGCTTTTTCTTTATTTATTTTTTCATTTTCTAAAAGAAGCTTGTTTTTTTCTTTTGAAAGAATAGCTTTTTCCTTAAATGTTTTTTTATTGAAAATAGTAAAAAGATAGAAAAAAAGAATCAGTATCGAAGTTGTAATTACATATATCAGCGAAGCATATTTTTTTACAGCATCAACATCTTCGCTTCCAATATCTTTTGGAGAGTTAACGCTCACATACCAATTCGTGTTTTTTACATTAAGACGTTTAGTATATCGTACAATGTCTAATTTTAAATATTCTGAAAGTGCAATTTTTTTACCATAAAACTCATCATTAATAAAAGTAGTATCTGCCGGAGTCATATTAGTAATCCTAAAAACATTCTTTTCTAAAAGTTTTACTTCCGGATGATAAAGAACTGTTCCGTTTTTATCAAAAACAAAAGCATAATTAGGCAGGTTTTTATTGATATTAGCAAAATATGATTGCAGCGATTTTAGATCGACATCATAACCATATCGAACAATTGTGCCTTTATCTGAAATTGATTTAAAGTAAATTCTCCAAAAAAAGTTTTCATTATCCTTAACAATAGTATTTGATTGATTTTTGGAATTATTTTTACCAATAAAATCTTTTATAGCTGCATCAAGATTGGAACTGCTTTTAGAGGTAGTAAATTTGATTTTGGCATCGTTAATCTGAAACCAATTGTTTTTAATCAAACTGTCATTGGCATGAAGCGTACTTAAAACCTCCAAATGATCAGCAAGATTTTCAGAATTACTGATCTTAATAATATGGTCTAGCTCTTTTTGAGTATCCAGAAAACGTGAAAATTCCTGTTGTACAACTTCCTGTCTTTTCAAAAAGTTTCGTTTTGTACTTTCTGTATTTGTTTTTTCGGTGATTTGAGTAATTAAATTACTTAACACATAAAGAGAAAGTAGCGTAAGGGCAATAAAAATAATTCCTAAAATGAAAAAGTTTCGGCCTGAAGAGATATTTTTTAAAGTGAATTTCAAAGATGTTTTTAAATAAAGGAATACTAATTGTGGATTTTTTTGCCGGGCAAATATAGTATTTTCTTTTATATCGTTTTGATTTTTAATACGGATGTTGCTGATTATCAGTTTGACAGAATTTTACTCCTTATTTTTAAAATCAAACTTTAGATTTTAATCGGCTTAAAGTTTCCTGCGAAATATTAATATACGAAGCCACAATTTTATTTGGAAGTCGTTTTACAATAGTTGGGTTTACTTTTAATAATTGGCTGTATCTTTCCAATGCATCCATAGTGGTAAAAGACATCAGTCTGTTGGTATTGTTAACATAAGCTTTTTCGAGATAAACACAATAGAAAGTGCGCCATTGCGGAATAGTTTCCATCAAATAATTAAAATCTTCATGACTGATACATAAAAGCTCTGATTTTTCGACCACCTGAATATATTCTGCTGAAGGAGATTTTGTTATAAAACTAACCAAAGCCGTGGCCAGCTGATTTTCAAAAGCAATATATCGCGTAACATCTTTTCCTTCTTCATTAATAAAAAAAATCCTCAAACAGCCTTTGCCAACAAAAAAACTCTGCTGGCTGGTTTGTCCCTGAGAAAGTAAAAAATCATTCTTTTTATGTTTTAAAGGTTTAAAATAAGAAAGAATGATATTTAAATCTTCATCTGTAATCTCGATATTTTTTTTGATGTAATGACCAAGCTGTTCGTATATCATAAATTTAAATGTAGTCTCTAACAAATTTACGATAATAGGCAATATCCCCGATCGATAAAACTATTAAATCATGTTTTTCGGCAAAACTAATTATTTTGTCCAGTTTTGCCATGCTTCCGTCCTCATTCATCAATTCACACAAAACAGCCTGAGGTTTTAAACCCGCTAATTTCATTAAATCGACACTTCCTTCCGTATGTCCGTTTCTTTCCAGAACACCGTTATTCTTTGCACGAAGCGGAAATATATGTCCCGGTCTTGATAAATCTGCAGGTTTTGCATTTTCGTGACAGGCTGTTTTAATTGTAGTAACTCTGTCTGCTGCAGAAACTCCGGTTGTTACGCCTTTTACGGCTTCGATAGTAATTGTAAATGGAGTCTGAAAACTGCTCGTATTTTCTTTTACCATATAAGGTAAATCCAGTTCATCTGCTTTTTCATTTGTGAGACAAAGGCAAACAATTCCGCTGCATTCCCGAATCATCAAAGCCATATCAGAAACATTTATATGTTCTGCCGAAAAAATCAAATCTCCTTCATTTTCCCTGTCTTCATCATCTGTGAGTAAAATACCTTTTCCATTTTGAAGATATTTTAAAGCATTTTCTACACGTTCATGACTGGTTAAACCAAATTTTTCTAACGGACTTACTAATATATCTATCATCTTGAAGTATTAATTTATAATGGACTTTGAAATTTTACCCCGCAAATCTAAAGTTGTTTAAGATGGAAAAGTTTGATGTAAGTCAATAAAATTAATGTTTCTATGTGTTTATATAATCGCACTAAAAGTTTTTTTTCATAAAGAATAAAAAAATAATAAATAAAAGAATGTTCATTCATTTATTGTTTTAACTTTGCTAAAAATAGTTGTCATGAGAATAAGAGATATTGATAAAGAAAATTTGGTCATTGAAAATGCAATCGACCAAATTGTACGAGATGGATTTCAGGGTTTTAGCATGAATAAATTAGCAAAAGCCTGTTCTATTTCTGTCGCCACTTTATATATCTATTACAAAGACAAAGATGATTTAATTCAGAAAATAGGCGGAAAAATGGCATTAAAGTTCTTTTCGGGAACTGTAAAAGATTTTTCGCCGGATATGTCCTTTGAAGAAGGTTTGTGGAAACAATGGGAAAACCGCGCCGACTTTACGATGAAATATCCAAAAGAAGTTGCATTTTTTGAAATAATTAAACATTCACCTCATGCAGAAACTATTTTAGATTCAATTAAAGAGTTTTCAGATTTCAGAGCTATTATGAAACAGTTTATCGACAACGGATTGAAAAATAAAGAGCTAATTCCGATGACATTTGAAGCTTTTTGGAGCATCGCTTATGGACCATTGTATACTTTACTGAATTTTCACACCGAAGGTAAAAGTATGGGAGGAAAACCATTTGTGTTGACCAAAGAAATAATGAGAGAATCTTTTCAGGCCACTATTAAAGCACTAAAACCATGAAAAATTATGGAAACAGATTTACACAAAATACACATTTTTAAAACAAACATTGATAAAATATATCCGGATTGTGCTATCAATACCACATTGGGCAATCACAAGGATATTCAGCAATGGAGTGTCGATTGTGAAGATGTTGATCGTGTACTTCGCGTTGTTTCAGAAACGCTGCAGCCAGAAGTAATTATCGGCATCATCAATGAACTTGGCCACGAGTGCCAGGAATTACCTTAATCAAAATATCACTATTCTTATATGGAAAAAAATACAACAGAAAGCTTTGCTTTTACTTCACATCAAAAAATAATTATTGCCATACTGGCACTTTTACAATTTACCGTCATACTCGATTTTATGGTGATTTCTCCTTTGGGAGATATCCTGATGAAAACATTGGATATGACAACTGCAAACTTTGGTTTTGCTGTTTCTGCGTACGCCTTTAGTGCCGGAATTTCGGGATTGCTTGCTGCAGGTTTTGCCGATAAGTTTGACAGAAAAAAACTCTTGATTTTCTTTTACACCGGTTTCATTATCGGAACTGTTTTTTGTGCCCTTTCTACAAGTTATTTAATGTTGCTGATGGCAAGAATCGTTACCGGACTTTTTGGCGGTGTTATTGGTTCGGTTTCATTGGCAATTGTAACCGATTTATTTGTTATTCAGCAAAGAGGGCGCGTCATGGGTTTTATTCAAATGGCATTTGCAACCAGTCAGATTTTGGGTATTCCGGTAGGATTATATTTTGCCAATAACTGGGGCTGGCATTCGGCATTTATTATGATTGCCGTTTTAGGAGTCCTTATTTTAATTGCCATAATTACACAAATGCAGCCGATAACCAAACACTTAGAATTGCAGTCAGAAAAAAATCCGTTTTTGCATCTTTGGCACACGTTAAGCAACAAACATTATCAGGTAGGATTTACAGCAATTGCCTTTCTTTCTGTTGGAGGTTTTATGCTACAGCCATTCGGAACCGCCTATTTGGTAAACAACATTCATATCAGTCATCTTCAATTGCCGATGGTGTTTTTCTTCACCGGACTTTCGGTACTTTTTATAATGCCTTTGATTGGGAAATTGAGTGATAAAGTAAGTAAGTTTAAATTGTTTGCGGCAGGATCTGTGATTTCTGTTATAATGATTTTAATTTACACCAATCTTGATCCAATTCCGTTATGGGAAATTGTAGTAATCAATATGATTCTTTTTATGGGAATTATGAGCCGAATGATTCCGGCGACAACGCTTAATACAGCAATTCCTGAAATGAAAGATCGCGGTGCTTATATGTCTATTACTTCCTCTTTGCAGCAAATTGCGGGCGGAATTGCAGCCGTTTGTGCCGGGTTTATTGTTCATCAGGAAACGAAAACTTCACCCTTAGAAAATTATGATATATTGGGTTATGTAATTGCAGTAGTTACATTAATGACAGTATTTTTAATGTGGAGAGTAAACCAATTGGCAAAATCAAAAGATAAAGCTTTGGAAACGCCGGTTATTATCGAATAAAATTTTAAAATACTTAAAATAAAAAAGCCTTGTAAACTTATGTTTACAGGGCTTTTTTATGCTTAATTTGTGTATATAATATTGAAAAAAAATAAGTCGTATTGTTTTGTTTTACAAATCTTTAAAGTGTGTTTTTGTTTTTGTTCGAATGTAAATTTGCATAATTAAATCCAGGTTTATATTTGAAATGAAATCAGGATAAATAAAAGTTCAGTTTACTTAGATTTTTATTAAATTTTAAAAATACATTTTATGAAAATATTTAATTTGATATTGTTCTTTACTGCAAGTTTTTTTGGCGGTCTAAAAGATAACAACAACATGTCGGATGCGGAGCTGGAAAGATTTAACAGTCAACTTAATGAAGTAAAAACAATGATAAATACAAAAGCAAGCTACAATACCAAAATTGCTTTTTTTGTTGACATGAAAATCAAATCAGGCAAAAACAGATTTTTTGTTTATGACTTGGTAAATGATAAAATTTTAGATCAGGGTTTGGTTGCAAATGGTTCTGGTTCTGAAACAAAAGTGAGGGGAGAATTGGTGTTTAGCAATGAAGCCAATTCAAATAGTAGTTCATTAGGAAAATACGTTGTAGGTAAATCTTACCACGGAAACTTTGGAAAATCATATCGATTATCCGGTCTGGACGAAACCAACAGCAATGCGCTAAAAAGAGCTATTGTTTTACACCCTTATTCTGCAGTTCCGGAAGAGGAACAAGATTATTACATATCAAACAGTCACGGTTGTCCAATGGTAAGTGAAAACTTCTTTAAAAGACTTGAAAAAATCATTGACAACTCAAAATCAAATATTATTTTGAGCGTTTATTACTAATAATTCGTAATGGTCAAAATAACCTTATAAAAAAAATAATTATTTGCTAAATGCCTATATTTACTAATGATTCTTCTGATTTAGTTGAATAAAAAAATGATTTATTCAAAAAAATAATTACAAAATCGTTTTAGTAATTGTTTTTGCCTATATTTGTTATATCGTTAATATGCTTACAAAACCACAACCTACTGAATGAAAAAGATTACTATTAAGGATATTGCTACAGAAGCCGAAGTATCCATATCTACGGTTTCTTTTGTCATTAATGGGAAGGGAGAGAAAATGGGAATTAGCGGTGCTGTTATTAAAAAAGTACAAGAGGTAGCAGAAAGGCTTAACTATAGACCAAGCATGATAGCGACCAGCCTTAGAACCGGAAAAACGCGATCTATTGGTTTAATTGTTGAAGATATTTCCAATCAGTTCTTTGCTGATTTGGCCAGAGTAATTGAAGATGAAGCTAAAAATATCGATTACAGAGTTTTTTATTGCAGTACAGGTGATGATGATGAACGTTCACAAGAATTAATACACAGTCTTTTGCAGGCAAACGTAGATGGTTTTATTATAACTCCCACAAAAAATCTGGAGGAAAGTGTTGAGCTTCTTATTAAATTGAAGAAACCGGTAGTTTTAATAGACAGGTATTTTCCGGGACAAAGAGTAAGCCATGTTGCAATGGATAATTACGAAGCATCATATTCAGCTACTAAATTCTTGATTAAGAAAGGTTGTAAGAATATTGCAGTTGTTAATAATACCTCTGAAATGATTCAGATGTCATTGAGGGAAGATGGTTGCAGAGACGCGTTAAAAGAAGTGGGGATTTATAAAGATTCGCTTGTTCTTCACATGGAATATCATAGCTATGAACAAAATAGAATTGCAGCTGTGGTAGAATTTTTTCAGAAGAATAAAGAAATTGATGCCGTTATATTTCTGACAAATTACATGGGACTTACAGGTTTGCAAGCTTTTAAAGATATGGGAATCAAGATTCCGCAGGATATTTCGGTTGTTAGTTTTGACGATCATGACAGTTTTAAATTACATACGCCAACCATTACAGTGATTGAACAGCCAATAAAAGAAATTGCTGTTAAATCGATACAATTGTTGATGAGTCAAATGACGGATATGGAAGCTTATAAAGTAGAAAAGAGCCTTAAAAAAGGAAAATTAATTATAAGAGAATCGGTTTAAAAACCATCTTAAAATAGAAAAAATAAGAGCAAAGTGATTTGTTTTTTTTTAATTGTTTTTACTAAATCGTTTTAGTAAAATTTTAGTTGAGTAAAATAAATAATCCGCAATACAGTTATATCTACTTTGCTATATCGATTGCGTGAAACATAGAAAACCTATGTCGCTATAAACCAATAGTATTCGATGTGTGGAGACCACTGAATACCATATAGAATGGAGTTCAAATTTTTATTAATTATTAAAACAAGCAGATTAAACAAACAAAACAAAATCAAAACGAAAATTAAACCAAAAAATGCTTATGAAACGAATATTGGCAATGTTAGCGATGGTGTTGTTGAGCAGCTTAGGAGCTGTAGCACAAAACCGCTTAATAACAGGCATAGTAGCAGATGGAGACAACAAGGGAATTGTTGCTGCATCAATCGAAGTTCAGGGAAAACCTTTTAGTGCAATTACAGACGCTGAAGGCCGATTTAGAATGAACGTTCCGGAAGGTAAAGTTACCTTAAATGTATCTTCTATGGGTTTTGCATCAAAATCAGTAGTACTTCAGGAGAATGAAACCAGAATTTCAGTTGTATTGCTAGAAAATACACAGGAATTAAAAGATGTTGTCGTAACTTCATTTGGGGTTAAAAAACAGCGAAAAAGTCTAGGATACGCAGTTGGAGAACTAAAAGGAGATGACCTCACAAAAAATAAAGAAATCAATTTAGGGAATGCACTTCAGGGAAAAATTGCCGGAGTAAACGTTTCGGCGCCGGTGTCAGGGCCATCCGGATCAAGCCGTGTTGTTATTCGTGGTGCAACTTCTGCTTCGGGACTGAACCAACCCTTGTATGTTGTCGATGGTATTCCCATAGATAATACGCAACAAGGAAATGCCGGACTGTATGGTGGTGCAGATAAAGGTGATGGTATGTCATCTTTCAATCCGGATGATATCGCTTCGATGTCGGTATTAAAAGGTAGTGCCGCTTCTGCACTTTACGGATACAGAGGATCAAACGGTGTTATTTTGATCACAACCAAAAAAGGAAAAAGCGGAACAGGAATTGGCGTAGATTTCAGCACAAATTCTACGTTTAATACACCGGCAAGTCTTTTAAGATGGCAGGATCAATACGGTGCGGGACAGCCTGTAAATGGCGTTGCAACCAGATTTACAAGTTTGCAGGAACTTAGAGATAACTACTATTTTGCCTGGGGAGATAAATACGACGGAACACCTTCTGTATCAATCGACGGAACAACCAGACCTTACCAGGCTTATGGTCAGGATAATGTGGAGAATTTCTACAGAACCGGATATTCGTTCAGTAATACACTTGCTATTTCTGGTGGAAATGAAACAACAAATTTCAGATTGTCTTTCGGAAATACAAAAGACGAATCTATTTTGCCGGGAACCCGATTTGGAAGAAACAACGTGTCTTTGAGTTTAAATTCGGCACCAAATAAAAGAATTAGTATTGAAACTAACGCCCAATATATTGCTGAAAAAAGTCATAACCGACCTTATTTGAATGATGCCCCAAAAAATCCTTCTTTTCCGGTTACTTTTATGACTCCTGGAACAGACATCAGATGGATCAGCAATGCGTATGACGAAAACGGTGGCGAAGCAGATTATTTTGCTACAAATGTTTACCAAACAAATCCTTATTTTGCAACACAAGAAACCTTAAACGAAGATCTTAGAAAACGTTTCATAGGTTCGGCAAAAGTAAATTATAACATTACAGATAAAATTTACGCGAAAGCCGTAATTGGTATCGATGATATCAATTATGAATTTACCGAAATTGAACCAACAGGAATTAATTACGCTCCTGGAGGATCACTTAACGATCAAATCCAAACCAGATCAGAAGTAAATGCTTCCGGATATTTAGGTTACAAAGGTGATATTGCTAAAAACCTTTCATTAGATGCTTTTATAGGTGCAAACCGTCAGCATAACAGAATGAGCGGTATTAAAATGACTGGAAATAATTTTATTGTTCCATTCAAATATTTTTATGCCAATACACAGCCTGTAAGAACTGAAAAATTATTTTCTGAAAGCGAAGTAAATTCTCTTTTTTACTCTGCCGATTTAGGATATAAAGATTTCCTTTTTGTCAATTTAACAGGTCGCGAAGATTGGTTTTCAACTTTAGATCCCTCAAATAACAGTACTTTTTATCCATCTGTAAGTACGAGTTTTATTTATTCGGAGGTAGTAAAATTACCGGAATGGATGACATACGGAAAAATTAGAGCAGGTTGGGGTAACGTAGGAGGTGCATTGCCAGATGCTTATGCATTAGCATTAACCTACAATACGCCAGACGGACAAACAGATTCGCAAGGTCAGCCAATTTTGGGTGTTAATGGAGATACAGTTCCAAACAAATACCTGAAACCTTATAATGTAAGTACAATTGAATTTGGTTTTGAAAATACTTTTTTCAATAACAGATTAAGTACAGATTTGACTTTTTACCAAAAAAGAACCACAAACGATATTGCCGATGCTGATATTTCGAAAACATCTGGTTACAGAACTACAAAAATCAACGTGGGTGAAATTTTGAATAAAGGGGTTGAATTTGCCATCAATATGAAAGCCGTAAAAACACCAAATTTTAGCTGGAGTGTGGGTTATAATTTTGCTTATAATGATAGTGAAGTAGTGAATCTTTCAGATAAAATTACAACGAAATTATTAGACGATAACAGAGATGCAAGAGCTTCTGTAGTTCTTGAAAAAGGACAGCCTTTTGGTGTGATCAAAGCCTATGATTATTTAAGAGATGCAAACGGAAATATTGTTCTTGACCCATCGGGTAAATTCTTAAGAGGGAATTTAATCATTGCAGGACAAGGTGTTGCGCCAATGTCAATGGGACTTTCAAATGATTTCTCTTATAAAAATTTCACACTTTCTGTATTTGTAGATGCTAAATTTGGAGGCGAAATTTACTCTGCAACCAACCAGTTAGGAACACGTTACGGATTATCTGAAACTACGCTTCCGGGTCGTGAAGGTGGCGTTGCGGTATCAGGAACCGATACAAACGGAAACCCGGTAAATACAACACTTTCTGCATTCGATTATTGGAGAAGTTATAGTGATGTAACATCAAATTTTGTTTATGATGCTGATTTTGTGAAATTAAGAGCGATTTCTTTTGCTTATAATTTTCCAAAAGAATATTTGTCAAAAACACCATTTCAGTCGATCAGTTTAGCATTTTCTGCTCATAATTTATGGACAATTTATGATAAAGTGCCAAACATTGATCCGGAAACAAACTATAACAATAGTAATGCTCAGGGACTTGAAAGAGCTTCTATGCCTTTGACAAGAAATTATGGTCTAACCCTTAATGTCAAATTCTAATATTAAAAAAGATGAAAAATAAATTTATAAAAATATTTGGTATCGCGATTGTTAGTGCTTTGACATTAGCATCTTGCGACAAAGGATTCGAAGAAATGAATACAAATCCAAATGCATTAACAGATCCGGCTGTAAAATCGATGTTTACGCTGGCGGAAATTTATGTAGACGGGCAGGATTTTTCGAATACCAGAGGTAATAATATTTATGCCGCACAAATCGTACAGCAATTTTCTTCATTAGGTGGTTCGGGTTCAAAATACACCTATTCTTCAGAATATTCTGGAGCGCTATTTGGTGAAACGTACGGGAAAGGTTTGAATCAGATTTTCCAGTTAATGTCGGTTCTGCCGGATACACCAGAAAATTCAAACATGATCCAGGCATGCCGCATTATGAAAGTTTTTCTGTTCCAAAAATTGACAGATACTTATGGTGAGGTTCCTTATTTTGATGCGGGAAAAGGATATAACGGAAATGTTTTTTCTCCAAAATATGACACACAGGAAGCCATTTACAACGATCTTTTAAAAGAACTGGATGAAGCAGGAGACGCATTAGATGCCAGTAAACCGTTTGTGGGTGCTGCCGATTTGTATTACCAAAGTGATGTGGCAAGATGGAAAAAACTAGCCAATTCCTTAATGTTAAGAGTCGCCATTCGTTTGACTAAAGTAAATCCTGCAAAATCAAAGGAATTTGTAGAAAAAGCAGTTGCAAAGGGCGTTTTTACTTCAAATGATGACAGTCTTGTTTTAAAACATGATGCAGGTCCACAGGGTGTTAGAACAAATCCAATTACATCTGCATGGGTTACAAATGATTTAAATGGAGGAGAATCGAACATCAAATTCAGTAAAACATTTATCGATTTATTGAAAAACACAAACGATCCGCGTTTAAGAATTTATGCAAAGTTAGAAGCAACCGGAGACAATAATCCCGCAAATCAACAAGGTTTGCCAAACGATGCAGAAGAATTTCCGGGCGGAGATAAAAAGCTTTTTTCAGATCCCAATACTTCAACTGTATTGCGTTTAGATGCACCAACATTAATTATGTCGTATGCAGAAGTTCAGTATATACTGGCGGAAGCAGCAGTAAGAGGCTGGAACGTAGGCGGAAGCGCACAGCAATATTATGAAAACGGAGTAAAAGCTGCGATGGATGTTTTGAAAATTTTTGGCGATAAAGTACCTGCTGTTACAAGCACAGAATACAATACATACATTACCACTTATCCGTTTAAAACTGCCGGAACTGAGGCTGAAAAAATGGAGCAGATTATTACTCAAAAATGGATTTTATTGCTTTTCAATGGTTTTGAAGCTTTTTCAGAATACAGAAGAACGGGATATCCTGTTTTAGTTCCAGTGAATGATCCAACGGGAGAAACCAACGGAACAATCCCAAGAAGATTAATTTACGATCAGTCTGAATTGTTAACAAACGCAGAAAATTATAAAGAAGCCATCTCACGTCAGGGTCTGGATTTAATGACAACCCGAGTTTGGTGGGACAAACAATAGTTTAAATTAGTCAGTTAGTTGAGTTTTTGACTTAAGCCGGGTAGGATTACCTGTACCTCGCCCGGCTTATTTTTTTTTGAAGGTTCTAAGATTCTAAGTTTTAAAGGTTCAGAGGAACAAAGGTTCAAAGTGACAAAGCTTTGCGAACTTTGCGTAAATCTTTGCGCTCTTTGCGGTTAAATTTTATGTTCAAAAGGAAGAAAAAATTGCACTTTGTAGTAAATTTATCTTCAAAGATTTTCAGAAAAAATCAGCCTAAATCCGTCTCATCCGCGTTCTATTATCACATGCAGTAAAAAATAAAAAATGAAATTTATAAAAAACCTTTATTGGATAATATCTGTTTGTATTGCGAATTTATCATTTGTAGTCAATGCCCAAAGTATTGATTTAAAAGAAAATTGGCAATACAGAGAAATAAAAACCGATACATGGTTTCCTGCAACTGTTCCCGGAGAAATCCACACTGATTTACTGAACAATAAGATAATTCCGGACCCATTTTACAGAGACAACGAAAAAAAATTACAATGGATTGAAAAGAAAGATTGGGAATACAAAACTACTTTTCAAGTCAATTCATCTATACTAAAAAAGAAAAATACAGAGTTAGTTTTTGATGGTTTAGATACCTACGCAACAGTTTACTTAAACAACCAATTGGTTTTAAAAGCAGATAATATGTTTCGCCAATGGCGAGTAGATGTAAAGAAGGTTTTAAAATCAGGAAATAATGATTTAGTTGTTGTTTTCAAATCGGCACAAAATGTAGTCGATTCACTGGCAAAAAAAGATTTACCCTTTATAATTCCGGATAATCCGCGAGCTTATGTTCGCAAAGCACAATACCATTTTGGGTGGGATTGGGGACCTAAATTCACCACATGCGGAATATGGAAAACGCCGCGTTTAGAAGCTTACGATGAAAAATCCCTGGAGAAACCATATGTTCTAAACCGTAAAATAGAATTAATACAACAGCCGGACAGTCTTGGTAAATCATTTTATTTTAAGATAGATGATAAACCGGTTTATATGAAAGGTGCCAATTATATTCCCTCAGATGCTTTTCTTTCGAGAATGAACAAAAAAGAATACGAGAAAGTAATTGCTCTCGCCAAAGATGCCAATATGAATATGCTTCGTGTTTGGGGTGGTGGAATTTATGAAGACGATTATTTTTATGACTTATGTGATCAATACGGAATCAATGTCTGGCAGGACTTTATGTTTGCCGGAACAATGGTACCGGGCGACAAAGCTTTTTTTGATAATGTAAAAGAAGAAGTTCAATATCAGGTAAAACGCCTGCGACATCATCCAAGCATCGTTTTATGGTGCGGAAACAACGAAAGCGACGAGGCTTTTAAAAGTTGGGGCTGGCAAAAAAGTATGAAAATGTCCAAACAAGATTCAACCCGTTTGTGGCATGATTACGTACGATTGTTTCACGACAGTATTCCGAAATGGGTAAAAGAAGTCGACGGAAAAAGACCTTACATTAGTTCTTCACCTTTATTTCATTGGTCAAAAGAAAAAAGCATTACCCAGGGCGACAGTCATTATTGGGGAACATGGTGGGGTTTGCAGGATATTGAAATTACAGAGAAAAAAACAGGCCGTTTTGTAAGCGAATACGGAATGGAGGCAATGACGAATTATTCTTCAATAGAAAAATTCACCTTGCCAGAAGACCGATATTTATATTCAGATATTCTGGAAGCGCATCAAAAAGCAGGAAAAGGATTTATGAAATTAGAGTCTTACCTGAATCGCTATTTCATCAGTTCAGAAAAAATAAAAAAGATGTCTGTAGAAGATTATACCTATCTTACACAATGTCTGCAATATTTTGCCTTAAAAAATATCATCGGAATCCATCGTTCAAAAGCACCCTACAATATGGGAACTTTAGTCTGGCAGCTTAACGATTGCTGGCCCGTAGCAAGCTGGAGCATAACCGATTATTACGATCGACAACCCAAAGCGGCGTGGTACGCTATGAAAGAAGCCTACCGAGATGATAAAACGCTGGAAATTGATTTAATACGCCCAATAGATTTAAAACTCGAAGATCCGAAAATAACCTATAAAATAAAAGGAAATAAAGTAACTTTAAAAGCTGTGAAACCAGCAAAATACGTATATGTTTCCATAGAAGGATATACCGGAAAATGGAGCGATAATTACATAGATTTGAAAGAAGGAGAAGAAAAAATAATTTCTTTTGAAGGGAAAATAGATAAGCCGGTTTTAAAAGTCTATTCGCTTTTTGAGGTTTTGAAAAAGTATAATTAAAAGGTTCAAAGTAGCAAAGGTTCAGAGGTTCAAAGGCAAAAAAAATGCGAACCTTGCGTAAATCCTTTGCGAACCTTGCGGTTAAATTATGGTCAAAGATTTTAAAAAAAATCCGCCAAAATCTGTGTCATCCGCGTTCCATCACACAAAGTAAATAAAAAAATAAAATAATGATTTTAAAATGTAAGCCCATTGTTTTCTCGATAATTATACTATTTAATTTATCTGCAATTTCACAGCAAAAGAAAGCAAAAGAAAAGAACACCGATTACACACAATATGTAAATCCGTTAATAGGTTCAGCAGGTCACGGTCATGTATTTGTTGGCGCTAATGTTCCTTTTGGAGCCGTTCAGTTGGGGCCGATAAATATTTTTGAAGGCTGGGATTGGTGCAGTGGTTACAACTATGCCAGTAATACTATTTTAGGTTTTACGCACACGCATTTAAGCGGAACGGGAATTGGAGATTTAAACGATATTCTGTTACTTCCTGTTTCAGGTAAAGTGCCGCTTTTTAAAGGCACAAAAGAAGATATGGTAAACGGTTACGGTTCTTATTTTTCTCATGAAAATGAAATCAGCAAACCGGGTTATTATAGCGTTTTATTAGATAAATATAAAATCAAGGCAGAACTAACGGCTAGTGAAAGAGTTGGTTTTCATAAATATACTTTTAATTCGGCTACAGATTCTCATGTTTTATTAGATCTTGCCGATGGCGTAGGATGGGATAAACCCGTGAAAACTTTCATTAAAAAAATAAACGACAAGACAATTGTGGGCTTTCGTTTCTCTTCGGGATGGGCTGTAGATCAGCGTGTTTATTTTGCAATCGAATTCTCTGAATCAATTGCAAACATGACATTGTATGATGATAAAACTGCTGTTACAGGAAGCGAAGGCGAAGGTTTAAAAATGAAAGCAGTTTTAGATTTTACGACTTTAAAAAACAAACAGGTTTTAGTAAAAGTTGGAATTTCCCCGGTAAGTTATGAGAATGCATTAGCAAACATAAAAACCGAAATTCCGAATTGGGATTTTGACAAAATAGTCAAAGAAGCGACTTCAAAATGGAACAATGAATTAAGCAAAATTCAGATCAAAGCGAATGATAAAACCTTGAAGGTTTTTTATACTTCATTGTATCACACGGCATTTGCACCTTCTATTTTTAATGATGCAAACGGAGATTACAGAGGAACAGACAAAAAAGTTTACGAAAAAGCCAATTTTACCAACTACACGACTTTCTCGCTTTGGGATACTTACAGAGGTTTACATCCCTTGTATACCATTACACAGCCTGACAAAATCAATGATATTGTAAAATCATTTTTGGCGATTTACGAACAGCAGGGAAGATTACCCGTTTGGCATTTAATGGGCAATGAAACCAACACCATGAACGGAAATCATTCCATAGCAGTAATTGTAGATGCCTATTTAAAAGGCTACAGAGATTATGATACTAACTTAGCCTACGAAGCCATCAAAAAAACGGCCATGCAAACCCGCGATGGAATGGATTATGTTCAAAAATTAGAATATATTCCTGCGGATAAAATGCTGGAATCTGTTGGAAACGCTTTAGAATATGCCATTGATGATTACTGCGTGGCGCAAATGGCAAAAGCTTTGAACAAAACTGAGGATTATACCTATTTTACAAAAAGAGCCAATTTGTACAAATTGTATTTTGATAAAGAAACCACTTTCATGCGCGGAAAATTAACCGATGGAAATTGGCGAACACCTTTTAACCCGCTTTCATCAGCGCATCGAAAAGATGATTATGTAGAAGGAAATGCGTGGCAATATACCTGGCTGGTTCCTCAGGATCCTTATGGTTTAATTGATTTGTTTGGAGGCGAAACCAAGTTTTTAGAAAAACTAGACCAATTATTTCTGATCACAGATAAAGTAGAAGGTGAAGAAGTTTCTCCGGATATCAGTGGTTTAATCGGACAATATGCACAAGGAAACGAGCCAAATCATCATATTCCGTATTTGTATGCATACGCGGGCCAGCCTTGGAAAACTGCAAAACTAATTCGCGAAATTGACGATAAATTTTATTCCACAAAACCAGATGGATTATGCGGAAATGAAGATTTAGGGCAAATGTCGGCCTGGTATGTTTTATCGGCAATGGGATTTTATTCTGTTAATCCCGCAAATGGAATTTATGTTTTGGGAAGTCCATTGGTGAACGAAGCCACAATTCATCACAAAAAAGGCCTTTCATTTACATTGAAAGCAATCGATAATAGTGCCACAAACATCTTTATTCAAAAAGCAGAATACAACGGAAAACCGTATACAAAATCATACATCACACACGAGATGATTGCAAACGGAGGAGAATTGAAATTATTTATGGGAAGCAAACCTTCGGCAACTTTTGGAGTAAAAAAGGAAGACAGGCCTTTTTAGTTTTCAGTCACAGTTTTCAGTTTCCTGTAAGGTTTTCAAAACCTTGTAGGTATCATTTAAGTTCTGGATTACGTAAGCTTTGTCAAAGTTTAAAACTTTGACAAAGCTTTGCAAGTCGACAATCACATTTTACAACAAAGACCTAACGGGTTTTAAAAACGGGTTAGGATAATTATACAGAAGATGAAAATAACGCATTTGATTTTTTTGGGATTAATACAGTGTTTTGCAGCAAATGCACAGTTAGATCCCGTAGAATATGTAAACCCATTAATGGGAACACAATCGCTGCATAGTCTTTCAAATGGAAATACTTATCCCGCAATTTGCAGGCCTTGGGGAATGAATTTCTGGACGCCGCAAACCGGTAAAATGGGAGACGGATGGGCGTATACTTACACTGCCGAAAAAATTAGAGGATTCAAGCAAACGCATCAGCCTTCGCCGTGGATGAATGATTACGGACAATTTTCGATTATGCCCGTTACGGGAAAAATAGTTTTTGACGAAACAGAAAGAGCAAGCTGGTTCAGCCATAAAGCTGAGGTTTCAAAACCATATTACTACAGCGTTTACCTTGCTGATTATGATGTGACAACAGAAATTACGGCAACGGAAAGAGCGGCACATTTTCAAATTACATTTCCGGAAAACGAAAAATCTTCGATAGTTGTTGATGCTTTTGATAAAGCATCTTACATCAAAATAATTCCATCAGAAAATAAAATTATAGGTTATACAACACGCAACAGCGGCGGTGTTCCAACAAATTTTAGAAACTATTTTGTTTTGGTATTTGATAAACCTTTTACATCTAATTATACCTGGCATGATAAAATTTTAGAAAAAGATAAATTAGAAAAAACCAATGTTCATGTAGGCGCAATAGTCACCTTTAAAACCCAAAAAGGAGAAATAATAAATGTAAGAACGGCTTCATCTTTTATTAGCCCGGAACAAGCCGAATTGAATTTGAAGAACGAATTAGGCACATCATCATTTCAGGAAACCTTAGAAAATTCTAAAAAAGAATGGAATACTGTTTTGAGTAAAGTGAAAGCAGAAGGCGGAAGTGAAGAACAGCTAAAAACATTTTATTCGTGTTTATATCGTGCAACTTGTTTTCCTCAAAAACAATATGAAATCGATTCTAATGGCGATATTATTCATTACAGTCCGTACAATGGCAAAGTTTTACCGGGTTATATGTATGCAGGAACAGGATTTTGGGATACTTTTCGTGCTCTTTATCCATTGCTAAATCTTGTTTATCCTTCGATAAATAAGGAAATGCAGGAAGGTTTGATTAATAATTATAACGAAGGCGGATTTTTGCCGGAATGGTCAAGTCCCGGTTTTAGAAATGTGATGGTTGGAAATAATTCTGCTTCAGTAGTTTCTGATGCTTATATGAAAGGATTGCGAGGTTATGATATCAATAAATTGTATGAAGCCTTAATTCACGGAGCCAACAACGAAGGACCAATGGATGCTGTGGGCAGAAAAGGAGTTTCGTATTATAATACATTAGGCTACGTTCCTTATAATGTAAAAATCAATGAAAATGCTGCCAGAACGCTTGAATATGCTTATGATGATTTTGCTATCTGGAAATTGGCAAAAGCCTTAGATCGCCCAAACAAAGAGATTAAATTATTCGAAAAAAGAATGATGAATTATAAAAATCTCTACAATCCGGCAATTGGATTAATGAGCGGAAGAAATCTGGACGGAAGTTTTCCGGTCAATTTTAATCCGCTAAAATGGGGAGATGCTTTTACAGAAGGAAATGCATGGCATTATAGCTGGAGCGTTTTTCATGACATACAGGGTTTGATTGATTTAATGGGCGGAGAGAAAAATTTCACGGCAAAATTGGATGTTGTTTTTACAACACCTCCGGTTTTTGATGACAGTTATTACGGCTCTGTAATTCATGAAATTCGCGAAATGCAGATCATGAATATGGGACAATATGCGCACGGAAATCAGCCCATTCAGCATATGATTTATCTGTATAATTATGCTGGAGAACCCTGGAAAACACAATATTGGTCGAGAGAAGTAATGAATCGTTTATACAAACCAACACCGGACGGATATTGTGGTGATGAAGATAACGGACAAACTTCGGCCTGGTATATTTTCTCTGCAATGGGATTTTATCCGGTTTGCCCGGCAACAGAAGAGTATGTTTTGGGAGCGCCTTTGTTTAAAAAAGTAACCTTACAATTAGAAAATGGAAAACAGTTTATTATCAACGCTCCCGATAATTCTGAAATTAACAGATATGTCGAAGAGTTGGAATGGGGCAATAAAAACTATTCTAATAATTACATCAACCATTTTGATGTATTAGAAGGCGGCGAATTAAATTTCGATATGACAAGTTCACCTAATTTAAAGAGAGGAACTTCAGCAAAAAACTATCCTTATTCTTATTCAAATTCAAAATAATAGTATGCACTCACGTAGAAAATTTATAAAAAATACAGGCATTTTTTCTGCCGGATTATTGGCGCTTCAAACCGATGTTTTTGCACTTCCGTCAGATACTTTCAATTTTGCACTTAAAGATTTTATCAGCAAAAGGCCTCCATTGGCCGAAAGGAAATTTACTAGCGAAGCTGTAGAAAAAGCAATTGTGCGCATCAAAAAACAAATTGCCAATCCGGAACTTGCGTGGCTGTTCGAAAATTGTTTTCCAAACACCCTAGACACCACGGTTGATTTTGAAATTATTGATGGAAAACCCGACACTTATGTCATTACCGGCGATATCGATGCGATGTGGCTTCGTGATAGTACCGCTCAGATCTGGCCTTACATTCCGTTTGTAAAAGAAGATAAAAAACTGGCAGAATTGGTAAAAGGCGTAATCAATCGTCAGGCAAAATGTATTTTATTAGATCCTTATGCCAATGCCTTTTATAAAGATTTTACAAAAGAAAGTGAATGGAAAAATGATTTAACCAAAATGCAGCCCGGTATTCACGAGCGCAAATGGGAAATAGACAGTTTATGTTACCCAATTCGTCTGGCACATGGCTATTGGAAGGAAACGGGAGACATAAGTTTGTTTGATAATAAATGGAAAGAAGCCATGCTTTTGGTATTACAAACATTTAAGGAACAACAACGCTGGACAGACAAAGGTCCGTACAGTTTTCAAAGAACAACGGCATGGGCAACAGACGGTGTGCCTCTTGGTGGATACGGATATCCTGTAAAACCTTGTGGACTAATTGTTTCGACTTTTAGACCAAGTGACGACAGTACTTTATTTGGCTATTTAATTCCGAGTAATATGTTTGCGATCGAAGTACTTGGATATCTGATCGAAATTTTCTCTTTGCCAGCCTTAAAAGATGATAGTTTGGTTGCTAAAGCCAAAGAACTAAGAGCTCAGGTTCAAAAAGGATTAGAAGAAAACGGAATCATCGATCATCCAAAATTTGGAAAAATAATTGCTTTTGAAGTAAACGGATACGGCAGTTTTCATATGATGGATGATGCCAATGTTCCTTCGTTATTGTCATTGCCGTATTTAGGTGCGATCGAACCGGATAATCAGCTTTATTTAAATACACGAAAAGTAGTGCTTTCAGAAAATAATCCATTTTTCTATAAAGGAAAAGCAGGAGAAGGAATTGGAGGTCCGCATACAGGAGTTGATACGATTTGGCCCATGAGTATTGTTTTAAGGGCGATTACAAGTGTTGATGAAAAAGAAATCAAAATGTGTATCAGTAACCTGATCAAAACCAATGCAGATACTGGTTTTATGCACGAATCATTTCATAAAGATGATGTTACCAAATTTACCCGAAAATGGTTTGCTTGGGCAAATACACTTTTTGGAGAAATGATTGTTCATACGAGCATCAAATATCCTCAGATTTTAAAAGATAAAAGTATTTAAAATTAAAATTTAAGAATTACACCATTAAGAAATTAAGAAAAGTTAAGCCCAGTTGCTTAATTTTTCTTAATGCCTTAATGGTTCAAAAATAAAAAAGCATGGATGAAAATTACGCTGTAGGAATAGATATTGGAGGAACACATATTACCGCTGCGGTTATCAATATTTTAGATATGAAAGTGATTGACTTTTCACTGCATAAAGAATGTTTCGATTCAAATATGCCGGTGGGAAAAGTGATGGCTGTCTGGAAAAAAGCAATTGAAATTTCGATCGAAAATTCGAAAATAGAAAACATAAAAGGTCTGGCGATTTGTATGCCAGGTCCGTTTGATTATGAAAGCGGAATTTGCCATATCAAAGACCAATCAAAATACGAACATTTTTACGGTTTAAATGTGCGTGATTTACTTCACGAAACACTAAATCTTTCAAGTGATTTTCCGATTCTTTTTGAAAATGATGCCGTTTGTTTTGGCAAAGGCGAAGTATTTAAAAATGCAGAGAACCTTTCAAAAAAAGTAATGGCAGTAACGCTGGGAACCGGACTCGGTGCTTGTTTTATTGATAAAGGAGTTTCGATTTCTACCGGGGAATCAGTTCCTCAGGATGGAGAGATATGGAATCTTCCTTATAAAAACGGAATTGCCGAAGATTACGTTTCAGTTCGCGGACTTTTAAATAATTATAAATCGTTAACCGGTAAAAATCTTAATAACGGCTTAGAACTTTTTAATTTGGGTGTGGCCGAAGATAAAATTGCCATCCAGGTTTTTGAAGAAATGGGAGAGGACTTGGCTGTGGTTGTGATTTCATGGTTAGAAAAATTTGGTGCAGAATGTTTTATCATTGGCGGAAAAATTGCAAATGCCAGTGAGTTTTTCCTGGATTCCTTCAACAGAAAATTAAAAGAAAATGGTGTTGAAATGACGGTTTCTATTTCTACAGATAATGAAATTGCTGCTTTATTGGGGGCTGCGAGTTTATTGTTAAGGCGCGATTAGATTATGCCAATTTCTCTTGTTTGTCAGGGTTACAATCAAAATTCAAAGAAAGATCTCTTGTTTGGGTGCTGTCAAAAGACTTCCGCCGACATACACCATAGCTTCCGCCTTCTTTCTCGCGAATGGTCTGTTTAAAGGGTTTCGAAAGCAATTCATCAATCACATACATGATTTGAAATCTCCACTAAATATTCAAACTCATTTTTTATTTCTTTTTCTGTTTCCAACAAGTAATCATTAGAAAATGGTGCGCCACAATCTTCACTATCGAGTTGGTAAATCAATTTTTGATCTAAAAAATAATATCTGTTTACTGTTATTTCTGCTTTATTAAAATCGAATACTTCGGTATCGTTATTACTTTTCATGGCAATAGAATCATAATACATGGGGCGATTGTATTGGTAGTATTTGTCAAAAACAAAAGATAATTTTTGATTTTCTAAATGGTAAACTGTTAGTTTTTGAAAAGTTTCACTCAAATAATGCGTGGTGATTTTTTCCAGTTTCCCGTTTTTGTAATAAAATTTCGCTTCTCCGCCTTCTGCAGTTTCCCACAAACTTTTGGTTTTTATGGTCCAGTTCTTTATGGAATTGATTCGTTTGGAATTTTTTAAAACCGGATTTAATTGCTTTTTTAAATCTTCGTTTAAATAAATCGTGTCTTTTTTAAAATTTTCAACCGCGTGATTTGTACTTCTAAAAACCGAATGACAGCTTAGATTATAAATCGTGAAAAGGCTAAAAATCAAATATAAAAATAAGTTTTTCATTTGCTGCAATATCAATTTATTATGCCAAAGGCTGAACGGCGTCGATTAGTTTGTGAATTTTAACCAAAATATGTTCTTCATATTCAAGCTCTTTTTGTTCACTTTTTTTTCCGGAACTGAAATTTTCGCTAATAAAATAACTTTTTACAAAATGACTTTTTTTGGCGCCTAGACTATAATGCCAGCTTCCCATGTACGAACTTACAAAAATTACAGCTTGGTCGAGTTTCATTATCTTTTTTTCTGTAAAAAACGGAATCTTTCTGTAAATGGCGTTTGTTCTGACATCAAAAGTATACCTAATTTTGGCTCTTATCATAATATCATATAGACTATGAAACACACCATAAACCAATAATGCAGCAATAGAATATCGCATTACTTCGCTTAGCATTTCACCCAATAAGGCTAATAGAATTCCCGCTGCAAAAATTCCTGCCAAAAACCACTGCGATAAGGTTTGCAGTGGTTTTACAGGCTGAAGAGAAAACCAATTTAGATTTTCTTCAATTCCGTATTTATCTCGAATGTTCATTGAGGCTCATTATTTCGTCAATTTCATTTACCAGATTTTGCATCGATCTTTTGGTAAAACCCTGTGCAATCATGGCTGCTTTTTCTTCTCCGTTTTTTAAATAATAGACATTCAAACAGGTATTTGTGGTAATTAAATATTGTGTAATGCGCACCAATTCAAAATTTAAAAAGTCTTTTAGCGGAATACGAACAACAGGATTTATTAATCCCACTTTTACCGTAATTTCATTTTTATCCAAATCGATGACAACATGTTTCATCCAGATCGAAATAAAACAAAGAACCGCCAAAATGCCAAAAATCCAAACCATGATCATTTCATTTATCCAAATACCCACAATGGCAAAAGCCGCCATACCGAAACTCACAATCAATCCAAAAACGTATTGCTTTTTCATGATATACTGGTTGCCGTTTTTTGTAAAATGTTTAAGTTCCATAAGTTTTATTCTATGTTGATGCCATCGATTACGAGTCCGCTGCAATTAAGAGATAAATAGGCACTCGAATAATCATTTGTAAACTGGTCTGTTAGTGCATCTAAAGTTGCCTTTTTAAATTCAATTTTTCGCGGAAGCGTTTTTCCTTGCGTATCAATCATCATAATTTGTCCGTCAAGTCCTTTTTTGTTTTTCGCGAAAGCAGTTAATAAATTAATATCATGTCGTTCTAAATCTATCGCGATATAATAATTTTTCTGAATAGAATCTTTGGCCGTAAGATTGGCCGATTTGCTATAGGAAACGCTTGAAGAACGAACCATCACCGTTATCGGTTTATTTCCGTCTTTGACAGTAAGTTCAATTTTTACGTGTTTATCATCAGGTTGTTGTCCGTATGCAATTCCCGTTAAAAAACAGAAGAAGAGTAGCATTAAAGAAAGGTTTTTCTTATTCATAATAGAATTCATTTTAAAATAATTTATTAAAACAAGATTACGTCATACACGAACCATTAACAATTGAGAATTGGTAAATGGATGCTTTTGGTTTTTGTTTGGTTCATTCTGAAATATATTGCGAATCCTGTAAGTTTTTTATTTCTTTTAAGATGTTGCGATTTAGAGTTTTATAAATTTAAAATCGCTGTAAAAATGTTTGTTAAACCAAACACAATTTGTATTTTGGCGGGATTAATGACTATTTATGCACCAAATTTCTACTAGTATTTTAGACAAAAACAAAAAATTAAAACTCCTTTTATCCCTTTTGTTTTCGTTTTTATGGGCAACATCAATTCAGGCACAAAATATTTCTGCAGTCGAAAAAATGGCTGCAAAAGGATATGCCAAACGTTTTTCTGATACTGTTGCCTGTCTTAAAATTCAGCAGCAGGCACTTCAATTGGCTATAAAAAATAAAAGCAAAGAAGATGAGATAATTTCATATGCCTACATGGCCATGACACAAAGGCGATTGCTGCATCTTAAAGATTTTTTGCATTATGCAGATACCGCTTATTTTTTGGCACAAAAAATTAAAAATGTAAGGGCCAAAGCACATGCCGCTGCCGCAATGGGATCTTTAAAATCTTATATTGATGATAAACCTCAGGCACTGAATTATTTGTTAGACTCTTATAAATTATTCTCGAAGATAAAGGCGCACGATCAATGTGCTAAAATTGCTTCGGATATTTCATATCTTTTTTCGCCTGCATCGCCAACAAAAGTCGAAAAGTATGCGCGCGAAGCCCTGAATCACGCCGAAAAATCGGGTGATCCCGAAAGCCAAATGTATGCCAGACTGGCTTTTGGAAGTTTTTTAACCGATAATATTGAAACAGAAGGAATAAAAGACTGGGAATCGACCTTGAATTTTTTTCAGGAAACAGTTTCCCTTGCCGAAAAAAATGAAGCTAAAATAGTCAGCAAAAGTAATATTGGAATAGCGTATATCAATCTGGCTGATCTTTATACAAAAGGACCTCAGCCTATTAATGAAAAAGCTTTTTTGCAAAATCTGGAAAAAGCTACTGTTATTGCCAAAAAATACAATGTCAAAATTATATACCGAAGCGCGATAGGTTTAAAAGGATTTTATTACACTCAAAAAGGGGATTATATTAAAGCCGAACTTTTATTTATTGACGGAATCAAGTATCAAAAAAGCCTTCCTTACACGGATAATTATCTTTTGGCCACTTTTTATGATTGTTTAAAAGATGTTTCAGTCAAGCGAAAAGATTTTGAAGCCTATTATGGTTACGATACATTATTTACAAAATACAATCAGTTAAAGTACAAAGAATCAACACAGTCAATGCTTCAAAATGCAGATGCAAGATATGAATCTTCAAAAAAAATGGAGCGTATCAAACAGCTTGAACTTGAAAATGAACTCGAACAGCAAAATAAATTATTAGGTTACGGCATTGCCGGCGTTTTGTTAATTGGACTCGTTTTTATGTTTCGTTCGTATCATTATCGCCAGCGCTATTATCAAAACCGCGAAGATTTTTTGCAGCAGGAACAAGCCAACAGCGAATTGAAAATGCAGTTAATGGAAAAAGAAACAATCGAAAATTTGTCGGCAAGATTATCTCTTGAACGGCGATTGCTGCGCTCGCAAATGGATCCGCATTTTATTTTTAATGCTTTGGGAAATATCCAAAGTATGATTCTTCAAAAAGATACTGTTCCCGCGGTTTCGTATCTTAATAAATTTGCAAAACTCACCAGACAGGTTTTGGAGCAATCCAGAAAAGAAACCATATCGCTGGAAGAAGAAATAAATACCTTAAAAAATTATATCGAATTACAGCAGCTCCGTTTAAATAATGGGTTTGATTATGTAATTGAATGTGCCGATGAAGTAGAAAAGGACATTTTAATTCCGCCATTATTGATTCAGCCTTTTATAGAAAATGCAGTCGAACACGGTTTAAAACCGCAGGATAATCATATAAAGGGACTGATCGAAATTTATTTCGAAATAGATGAAAACGGAAGCAATTTAATTTGCACCATTAAAGATAATGGAATAGGATTGGCGGCTTCCAGAAAACTGAAAATTAATGATGCGCATGAATCTCTTTCCACCACAATTACGGACGAAAGACTGGCGAAAATGAAAAAAGAGAATCCAAATGCCGGTTTTAAAGTCCTGGAACGTGATAATGTTACAGACGGGCAGGGGTGTATCGTAATTTTAAATATTCCGACATTATGATTTATAAAGCGATAATTATTGAAGACGAAAACAGGCTGAGAGAGGCCTTATCTATTATGCTAGAAATGGTGGCCGGCGATTTGGTTCAGATAATTGGTTATGCAGAAAGTGTTGACGAAGCCAAAAAAATGATCGACAGACTTAAACCTGATCTCGTTTTTATGGATATTATGCTTAAGGATGGCACTGGTTTTGAGGTGCTTCAGCAGCTTACTTTTCATTCGTTTCATCTCATTTTCACCACCGCTTATGAGCAGCATGCCGTAAATGCCTTTAAATACAGCGCCATAGATTATTTGCTAAAACCCATTGATCCGCAGGAATTAAAAATGGCAATCGACCGAATTGCAGTTTTAAAAGAAAGAGTTCTTGAAAACCAACAAATTAACGAGCTGCAAACCAATCTTTCTAAAACACCGGACAGGGTTGTATTGCCCACGCAGGAAGCGATGTATGTAGTAAAATTGGAGCAGATTATCAGGTGCGAAACTTCGGGTTCTTACACCACGTTTTTTCTTGTAGATGGCAGAAAAATTATGGTTTCCAAGCCTTTAAAAAATTATGAAGATATTTTGGTTCCGCCTTTATTTTTTCGCGTTCACCAATCACACCTGATCAATATAAACGCCATTTTAAGTTATTCGCGAGAAGGAATGATACACATGAACGACAAATCTGCTGTACCTGTTTCGAGAGGAAAAAAAGAGCAGTTTTTTAAATTAATGAAAGACGAATTGTAATGCTATAGCTCTTGACAGATTAAACATTCAAGTACCGCAAATACCAATTAAAAGCTACCAGTAACAAAGTGTTTGCTTGAAGTTTCTGGTGTTGTATTTATTTTTGACCCATACAAAATAAATATAACAATGGATAAAAAAACCTTATCAATCCTGAGCTACATCACCATTATTGGTTGGATTATAGCCTACGTAAAAAGCAAAGATTTAACCCCAAAAAGCGATTTGGTAACGTACCATCTTAAACAAGGCTTCGGCATTTTTCTGGTATCATTTGCTGTAAATATTGTGCTTTCTGTAATCGTATTTTCGGTTTCTTCACTTTATTTCTTGAATTACATTGGTTACGCCATTTTCATTTTATGGATTTTCGGAATCATAAATGCAGCCAACGAGCAAAAGAAACCTATTCCGGTTATTGGGAAGATTTTTGAGGATAAATTTGGGTTTATCAGCTAAATCAAATCTCCTTTTTTAGTTTTGGTTTTTAAATATTAAAGCCAAATCTGCTTCTTTTTTAACTTGTAGTTTTTATAATGAAGTAAAGTTTTTTGAAGGCAAAATCGCTGGAAATAATTTCGGAATTTAATTTGAGAATCATAAGAGAGATAATTTTATAATTGTCTCTTTTTTTTTATAAATATGCTAATTAATAAAAAAATAACATAAAAAAGCGAATCATTATTTCGTGTAAATAATTGATATTTAGCATTTTACTTGTTTTTAATCAAATTCTAATGTTATTCTAATGTTGCGCTTTCAATTAAGTTTTAACTTGCGCAACCACGAAAAAAAGGTAAGAAAATCACTTTAAATCAGGCTGATTTTTAAGCTTTAAAATGTAATTTAAAAGTAAATTTAGAAACACCAGATGCTGAACAAAATTAAAAATAGTCTTTTATGCAAATGCCTTCAGGTGTTGCTGATTGGGTATTTTTTAATGAGCAGCATGAACATGTCTAATACTCTTAGCGAAATCATTAAAGAAAATACCGAGCAGGATTCTATTAAGGGAATGACCTGCAATTTTCTAAAAAAGATTTTTAAATGTGACGGTATTACCGAAGAAAAAAATGATTTTGAATCTAAAGATGCAAAAACTGCTAAAGTAGCAAAAGGCATTCCTTCATTAGATTATTTAGTTCCTTTAAGTGCTTCATTGCCTGATTTATATATTAAAACAGGAACGAAAGGAAAAAATTATATAAACAACCCGATTTTTACTTTCGGTTTTCATGGCAAAATTCATTTGCCACCTCCTGAATTCATCGTATAAATACTCTCTTTTAAAAGGTTAGAAGCAATTCTAAAACCCTTTATATGGCATTTGCCGTATATATTATCTATCTATTAATCCTGTATTTATATATAAATTCATGACACCATTTAAACGTTTTATAAATTTACTAAAACTAGATAAACGCGACGTATATCAAATTATCTTTTATGCTGCTTTTGCCGGTTTAGTCAACCTTTCGCTGCCATTAGGAATTCAGGCTATTATAAATTTTATACAAAGCGGCCAGCTTAGTGTTTCCTGGATTGTACTTGTGTTTTTAGTTACAATCGGAGTTGGTTTTGGCGGTGTTCTCATTATTTTACAGCTTCGAATTGTGGAGAATTTGCAACAGCGAATTTTCGTGCGATCCTCATTTGAATTTGCTTACAGAATGCCTTTAATCAAATTTAAGGAAATGCATTCTGAATATGCTCCCGAAAAAGCAAACCGCTTTTTTGATACCTTGATGGTACAAAAAGGAACTGCAAAACTTTTATTAGACTTTTGTACTGCTTTTTTGCAAGTTGGTCTTGGTATTATATTATTGGTTTTATACCATTCTTTCTTTACGGTTATTGGACTTTTCTTTATCGCTATTTTATATATCATTTTTAAATTTTCATACAAAGACGGTCTTGAAACCAGTCTTAACGAATCGAAATTTAAATACAAAGTTGCGGCCTGGCTTCAGGAAATAGCGCGCAACCGCGAAAGCTTTCGCAAAAAAGTAAGTTTTGAATATGCTCTCGAAAGAAATGACAGTTACGTAAGTCAATACGTCAATTACCGCGAAAAACATTTTCAGGTAATGAAAAAACAATACATTCAGCTTACTATTTTTAAAGTAATAGTTACGGCTGCCCTGTTATCGATTGGTGGTTTTCTGGTAATTCACCATCAAATGAACATTGGGCAGTTTGTAGCTGCTGAAATTGTTATCGTGTTGCTAATCAATTCTGTAGAAAAAATAATCTTTGGTTTGGAATCTTTTTATGATGTGCTGACTTCTGTAGAAAAAATTGGTCAGGTAACGGATATGGAAATATCCTGTATTCCGAAAACAGCAGAAGTAACTGAAACAGGTATTACAATCGAAACCGAAAGTATTGCCTATAATTATCCGGGTTATAATAAAAAATCACTCAAAAATATTAATCTGAAAATCGCTCAGGGCGAAAAAATAGTATTAAGAGGAACAAACGGAGCCGGAAAAAGCACCTTATTACGTTTGCTTTCAGGATTATTAGAGCCTGAAAGCGGTGCAATGTACGTGACAGATAATTACATGAACCGTCTTGATGAAGATGCGTACAGAGCGCAGGCCGGAACCTTCCTGCAGGGCGATACACTTTTTGCCGGAACCATTAGAGAAAACATTCTTTTTGGAAATAAAGCAATTAATAATGATGATTTAAAATGGGCATTGGATAATGTTTGTCTGACGCCGTACATTAAAACTTTTCCAAACGGACTTGAAAATCAGATTCATCCGGGTGGTGGTGAACTTTCGGCATCCGATATTCAAAAAATATTGTTGGCGAGAAGCATTGTTCATAAACCAAATATATTATTTCTCGAAGATCCTGTTGATAAAATGGATGAACTGACTTCGGGTAAAATCATTGATTTTTTACTTTCTGAAGAAAATAACTGGACGGTAATTGTGACTTCTAAAAGTGATATTTGGATGGACAAATGTGACCGTATGATCACGATTGATGATGGAAAAATTATTAACGACATAAAGCTTTAATCATGCTCAATATATCTAAAGATAATAATATACTCATAACTCCGGGACAATACGCTTCTATTACCAGCGTTGCCCGCAGGCCACATTACAAAATTTTAAACAGGGTAATAGTTGGGTTTTTACTGTTTGCTGTTGCCTGTCTTTTTCTACCGTGGACACAAAATATTTCAGGAAGTGGTTCTGTTACAACTTTAAAACCAGATCAAAGACCTCAAACCGTCCATAATGCAATTGCCGGAAGAATCGAAAAATGGTACGTTCAGGAAGGTGATTATGTAAAAAAAGGAGATACGATTTTGTTTATTTCAGAAACCAAAGAAGATTATTTAGATCCAAATTTGGTTGGAAATACAAAGGATCAGGTGGATGCCAAAAAAATGGCAGTAGAATCATACGGTGATAAAGTAAACTCACTTGATGTTCAGGCACAGTCGCTTAATACAGAAAGAGAATTAAAATTACAACAGGCACAAAATAAAATAAGACAGGCGCACTTGAAAATTAAAAGTGACAGTATGGATCTTGAAGCGGTAAAAACGCAGTTAAGAATCGCTACGACTCAATTTAATCGTTCGACAGCACTTAATAAGGAAGGTTTAAAACCACTTACAGATGTCGAACAAAAAAGATTGAAACTGCAGGAATCTGAAGCGTATATTATTACACAGCAAAACAAACTTTTGAGCAGTAAAAACGAGCTAATCAATGCGAAAGTCGAAATAAACCGCATCAAAGCTGAATATTCTGAAAAAATATCAAAATCAAGAAGCGATAAGTTTACGGCCTTAAGCACGCAATATGATACAAAAGCTCAGGTAAACAAACTGCAGAATCAATATGTAAACTATAGTTTAAGAAACGGTATGTATTATATTACGGCTCCTCAAAGCGGGTACGTAAATCGTGCTTTACTGGCCGGTCTTGGCGAAACAATTAAAGAGGGAACTCCGGTTGTAAGTATTATGCCTTCAAGCTATGATATTGCTGTAGAAACTTATGTAGATCCTATCGATCTTCCGTTGGTGCATCGTGGCGCAAAAGTGCGTGTTTGGTTTGATGGATGGCCAAGAATTGTATTTTCTGGCTGGCCGGGATTGTCTTACGGAACTTTTGGAGGAAGAATTGTAGCGATTGAAAATTTTATAAGTGCGAACGGAAAGTACAGAGTACTTATTTCGCCGGATGGTAAAGATCAAAAATGGCCTAAAGAATTGAGTATTGGTGCCGGAGCGCAAAGTATCGCGTTATTAGAAACAGTTTCTGTATGGTATGAAATATGGCGTAACCTAAATGGTTTTCCGCCAAATTATTACAAGTCGGATGAAAAAGCAAATGGAAAGGAGAAAAAGTAAAATGAGAAATAATATAAAATTCTTTTCTCTTTTATTTTTCCTGTGCTTTGCAAAATTATATAGTCAGGATTTTAATAAAGAGGAATTAAGTTATAGCGAATTTTTAGGATACGTAAAAAAATACCATCCGCTGGTAAAACAAGCCAATCTTGAAGTAAGTAATGCACAGGCAAAACTTATGGTGGCGCGTGGTGGTTTTGATCCAAAAATTGAAGTAGATTATAATAAGAAAGAATTTAAAGGAACAGAATATTATTCGCTGTTAAACAGCAGTTTCAAAATTCCAACCTGGTATGGAATTGAAGTTAAAGCCGGATTTGATGATACAGACGGGCAATATTACAATCCGCAAAATCGTACACCAGAGGCAGGATTAACTTCTCTTGGAATTAGTGTTGCTCTGGGGCAGGGAATGTTCATCAATCAGCGTATGGCCGATGTAAGAGAAGGTAAACTACAAATAAAATTAAGCGATGCCGAACGAAAATTAAAGGCAATAGCCGTTTTATACAAAGCAAGTGAAGCTTATTTTGAATGGAGGAAAAGCTTTAACGAAGCTGAACTTTATAAAAGTTATCTGGGTTTTGCAAGTACCCGTTTTGAAGGAGTAAAAAAACTGATCGAACTTGGTGATTCTCCGGCAATTGATAGTGTCGAAGCTAAAATTACAGTGCGAAACAGGCAATTGAATGTTGAAAACGGAAACTTGAAATTGGCCAAAGCGAGACTTAATCTTTCAAATTATTTATGGATTGAAAATGTTCCGGTAGAATTGGAAGATCATGTAAAACCGGAACAAAATTTAATTGAAACTGTTGAAGAAACGCTAAAAACAGATGCGATGATGGTAAATGTTGAAACATTGGAATCGCATCCTAAAATACAAGCTTTAGAAACTAAATTATCGATGTTGGAAATCAACAGAAAACTGAAAGCAAATTCGCTTTTGCCAAAGGTCAATGTTGGTTACAATTATATTTCTGAACCTGTTTATTTTGATTCTTTTAATGCCGATGATTACAAGTTTAATATCGATTTCAGCATTCCGATTTTTTTGAGAAAAGAGCGCGGAAGCTTAAAACTCGCCAAACTAAAAATGCAGGATTTAAAGTTTGATATTGATCAGCAAAGACTCGAACTCAAAAACAAAATAAAAGCACAGCAAACTGAAATTACATCTTTAAAAAAGCAAAAAGAAGTTATTGACAGTCTGGTAAAAGATTATTTGACCATGCTAAACTCTGAGGAAAAATTATTTTCATTTGGCGAAAGCTCCATTTTCCTGATCAATTCGAGAGAAAATAATCTGGTGAGTGCAAAACTGTCTCAAATTGGTATTGAAAACCAGTTTTATATTTCAAATGCCGAGTTGTATAAGATATTGGCAAATCCGGATTGATTTATTTTTTAATAGTTAATTCAAGTTTGTCAGTTAATAATTGTAGTCCCTACGGGACAAAAAATGGCACAAATAAATTGATTTCTACCAATATGTAATCTCTCCGAGATATTTTTTATTACTCCGTTAGGAGTTAAATATTGGTAGGATTAACGAAAGGCACACCCTGAAAATACCCCGTAGGGATTATATATTTTTTACAACCAATTTATTTGTTAATAGCAACTTGAATTTGTTAATTTTTTAATTGAGGAACCTGTAAATTTTATTTGCAGGTTTTTTTATATAGCTCATTTATAGATGAAAATTTTAGATAACAAACCAATTAAAACGTTTACAATAGATTTTATCTATCAAAGTAGATTGATATAATATTCATAACACATACATCGTTTTTATTTTGTTTGTAAATTAGTATCATCGAAAAATATACAAAAACAAAAAAATAAAAAATTTGTAAATCATGGAAAATCAATCAAATGACATCAGTAAGTGCCCTTTTCATAATGGCAGTATGGATAATGCAGCTGCAACAGGCACAAAAAACCGTGACTGGTGGCCCAATCAGTTAAAGGTAAGTATCCTGCGACAGCATTCGCCACTTTCGGATCCTATGAATAAAGATTTCAATTATGCAGAAGCATTTAAAAGTCTTGATCTTGAAGCTGTAAAAAAAGATTTGCACGCACTTATGACAGATTCACAAGATTGGTGGCCGGCAGACTTTGCTCATTACGGAGGTTTATTCATTCGAATGGCATGGCATAGCGCGGGAACATATCGTGTACAGGATGGCCGCGGTGGTGCAGGTGCGGGGCAACAACGTTTTGCTCCTCTAAATAGTTGGCCGGATAACGTAAGCCTTGATAAAGCAAGAAGACTTTTATGGCCTATTAAACAAAAATACGGACAAAAGATTTCATGGGCTGATTTAATGATACTAACCGGAAATGTAGCTTTAGAATCTATGGGTTTTAAAACTTTCGGTTTTGCCGGAGGACGTGCTGATGTATGGGAACCGGATGAAGCAGTTTATTGGGGTTCAGAAACGACATGGCTTGGTGGAGATGAACGTTATAGTGATGGTTCTGAAGGTGTACCAAAGGAACATGGCGTTGTATCTTCTGATGATGATGCAGATGGTCATGTTCACTCCAGAAATTTAGAAAATCCTCTTGCTGCTGTACAAATGGGACTTATATATGTAAATCCTGAAGGTCCTGATGGAAATCCTGACCCGATCGCTGCAGCCAAAGATATCAGAGACACTTTTGGACGTATGGCGATGGATGATGTAGAAACCGTAGCATTAATTGCAGGAGGACATACATTTGGAAAAACCCACGGTGCAGCTTCTTCTGATCACGTAGGTAAAGAACCAGAAGCAGCAGGTCTTGAATTACAGGGATTTGGCTGGCAAAATAGTTTTGGTTCCGGAAAAGGTGCTGATGCAATTACAAGTGGATTAGAAGTTACGTGGACAAAAACGCCAACGCAATGGAGTAATAATTTCTTCGAAAATTTATTTGGTTTTGAGTGGGAACTTTCCAAAAGTCCTGCAGGAGCGCATCAATGGGTAGCAAAAAATGCCGAAGCGATTATTCCGGATGCTTTTGACAGTAGTAAAAGACATTTGCCAACAATGCTTACTACAGATTTATCATTAAGATTAGATCCTGCTTATGAAAAAATATCACGTCGTTTTCTTGAAAATCCGGATGAGTTTGCAGATGCTTTTGCACGCGCATGGTTTAAGCTAACACATAGAGATATGGGACCTCGCGAGCGTTATTTAGGACCAGAAGTTCCGCAGGAAGAATTGTTATGGCAAGATCCTATTCCGGAAGTAAATCATGCCTTGATAGATGAAAATGATGTAGCGCAATTAAAAGAAAAAATAGTAAGTACAGGATTAAGTATCTCTCAATTAGTAGCAACGGCATGGGCTTCGGCTTCTACATTTAGAGGTTCAGATAAACGTGGAGGTGCAAATGGTGCGCGTATAAGACTGGCTCCGCAAAAAGACTGGCAGGTAAATAATCCTGCACAACTTAAACAGGTTTTAGACAAACTTGAAGTTATTAAAACAGAATTTGATGTAGCGCAAGTAAACAAAAAAGTTTCACTAGCCGATTTAATCGTTTTGGCAGGTTGCGCCGGTGTTGAAAAAGCAACAGGAAATACAGTTAAAGTACCTTTTACGCCAGGTCGTATGGACGCATCTCAGGAACAAACAGATGTTGAGTCATTTGGATATTTAGAACCTAAAGCAGACGGTTTTAGAAATTACAGAAAAACAAGATCAACAGTTTCTACAGAAGAACTTCTTATTGATAAAGCAAATTTGTTAACACTTACACCACCAGAATTGACCGTGCTTTTAGGCGGGTTGCGCGTGTTGGACATTAATACAGATGGAAGCAAAAACGGCGTTTTCACGCATCGTCCGGGTCAGTTAACTAATGATTTCTTTATAAACTTGCTGGATATGAATACCCAGTGGAAAGCAGTATCAAATGATAAAGAACTTTATGCAGGAAACGATCGTAATACAGGTCAGCCAAAATGGATTGGAACTCGTGCAGATCTTGTTTTTGGATCTAATTCAGAATTAAGAGCAATAGCAGAAGTATACGCAAGTGCTGATGCACAAGCAAAATTTGTAAATGACTTTGTTGCAACATGGAGTAAAGTAATGAACTTAGACAGGTTTGATTTAGCAAAATAAATGTTGCTAAACATCAATGAAAAGAGGAGATTTATGTCTCCTCTTTTTGTTTTTATATTAAAAAACAACTTCTATTGTAGTTCCATTTCCTAGGTCGGATGTTATTTTTAATTTTCCTTGTAATGCATGGGTTCTGTCCTCAATATTTTTTAATCCAATACCATATTTTACTTTTTCGATATTAAATCCATTTCCGTTATCCCAAATCCTAATTGTAATTTTATCTCCGGTTTTCAATAACATTATATAACATCTTTCGGCATTCGAATATTTATTGATATTTTGCAAAGCCTCCTGAATAATCCGGTAAATATGTATTTTATTGATACTTGATACAGAAAACCAATCTATATATTTATCTACAGATACATCAAACTTTGTGTTAAACTGATTTTTTTGAGATTCAACAAGGTTTGTCACTATTTCAGGAAAACTCTTATCTTCAAAAAGCAGGTTTTGTGTTAAATTATGCGAAACTCTTCTTATTTCATTCTCTGTTTTTTCAAGTTCCTTAATCAATAGCTCTTTTTTATCTGTTTGAATTGAATCTAGTTGAATAAGATTGAATCGGGTTGTAAAAACACTATTTACAATGCCATCATGTAATTCCATTGCAATGCGATTTCGTTCTTCATTGCGGGCCAATTCTGTTTCAGATTGCTGCTGTAGCATTAACTGGTATATTTTTTCATTTGCTTCCTGTTGTTCTTTAATATAAAACAGTTCTTTATTTTTTGATTTCAAACGATATATTATAAAGAACACAAATGAAAAAAGAATTACAATCCCAAAACCAATAATAATATTGCGGTTTCTTTTAGATAAAATTTCATTTTTTTCTTCAACCTGATCTGTTTCAAAAGCAATTCTTGCAAATTGATTTTTTGTTATTCTTTCAACTTTTTGCAGGCTGTCGTCAATTTTTAAATACTGATTTGTATAAAAGGTTTTGTTTTTGAAGTCATTCTCCATCAACAATTTTAAAGACTGAATAGTTAATTCGTTAGATTTTATTTTTTGGGATAATTCAAATCCTTCCCTGATGTAATTTAACGCTTTTACGGTATCTTTTTTAAATAGAAAATAATGCCCAATATTAATTTTATTAGATATTATAATGGGTTTTATATCAAGACTATCGCTTACTCTTAACGATTCGCTCAACATTTTATATACATTCGTATAATTTCCTGTTTTCATTTGAGAATACCCAAGATTATCCAGCAGCATTGCATACGATTTTGGATAATTTTGTTTTAAATCCTTGATTTGTAAAGCAGTATTATATAATTGTATTGCTTTTTTATGGTTGTTTAGTTTTTCATAAATCCGTCCCATATTATTGCAGCAGGAAATTCTTGACTTAATAATTTTTTCCTTCGGATAATTTTCTTTTTCAAGCTGATTTAATTGCTTTAAAGCGAGATTGAAATATCTTAACGAATTGGAACAATCATTAACTTCATTTAATGAAATAGCCAACAAAACATAAGATTCATAGATTAATCGTGTGTTTGTAGTTTTCGAAAGAAGTCGTAAAGCGCTAATAGCTTCAATTTCGCTTTCAGAAAAAATTCCGGCATCAAATAGAATTCCGGCTTTATACAATTGCGTTCTTCCTGAATTTAAGGTGTCTTTTTTTATTTTGTAGAGTCTTTCAGACTGCGAATAATAACTAAAAGCACTGTCTAATTGTGATTTCTGTTCATAATAATCGCCTAAAAAATAGAGTGCTTTTGCAATATGAGTAGTATCATCTTGTTTTAGTCCAAGATTGTAAACTTTTTTAACAGCAGTTAGAAATTTTTCATACTGGCCAATATTGTAATACTTGCTGGCAACTTTAAAATACAGATTTCTGGTAACAGAATCATTTTCATATTTTGATAAATAATTATAAATAGTATCTACTATTTTTTCTTTATTTTCATTTTTAAATGTTTCTGAATCAGAGTCTTTTAAAGCTTCAATTACTGCTTTTTTAAATTTGCTCGAATGATTTTTTTTGTGGCATGCTATAATTAAAAAAAAAACCAACAAGAATATTTTAGATTTTATCTTCAATGTTTTCGGAAAAAGTTTATCCAAAAATAGAGATTAATAACCAGATAATTAAGAAATATTATCTGGTTATTTAAAAAAAACATTACCCTTGATTTTTATCTTTATCAGATATCTCAAGTAAATTTTCAGGAGTTGTACTGTGTATAGTGTCAATAATTACCGATGGCGAAATTTGGTCGTTTTTTATTAAATTTTCTGTTTTTCCCTCTTCCAAATTGTCAGTAGAGCAAGAAGAAATGACAATCATAGCCGCAATAGAGCCAATAGCAAATAATAGCTTTTTCATAAAAGTAATGAATTAAATAATTAGTAAATATTATCCTGGGGCACTCTTCCTTGCGGAATTACCTTTTTGAAAAGCCGGGAAGTGACAATTCTAATTATTGAAAATGACATTACTTAAAAGCAATTCTTTCCCCATCTTCAATAATTTGTGGTTTATTATAATGACAAATAAACAGGAAAAAAGAGTTTTCATTTTTAGTTTTGCCCATGCTTATAGTGACCCTGATGATTACGATAGTTTAAGCTATAATCAAAGTGGTGAAAAGGATGATTTGAAATAAGAAGAATAATTTTATTCGTTTTAGAGAGACGAAGCAGTGTCTTCTAAATATTTATTTTTCTGATTATAGAATCAACATTATCTTTGTAAGTAAGTGAAAAAGGGAGTATTTCGTTGTAATTTAGGTAGCATTTTGATTTGCTGAAATGTATTCTTGAAACATGATTAATGTTTACAATATAGCTTTTATGGATTCGTAGAAAGTAAAAGGGCAATGTGCTTTCAAAATGTTTTAAAGTTTTGTAGGCATTGACCGTTTTTCCGTTATCCATTTGAATATCAGTTGTGTTGTTGTCTGCTTTTAAATAAGTTACATTTTGCAGCGCCACAAAATGATAATCACTATAAGATTTAATACAAATACTTGTTGCGAGGTTTACAGGGTTTTTCTTTTCAAATTTAAACAACAATTTTCCTAAGTCATGCAACTGTAATGACTCTACGATATAGTCAGAAAATCCGGATTGTATTGCTTCAAACGCATAATTGGATGATGCCGCCAAAGCAACAAAATAGGGTAGAGATTCTACATATTGAAATAACTCTGTAATGGTTTTAAAAAGTACAGCTCGCTCTTCTGGTTTTGCAGGAATTTGTACAATTACCAATTGTGGTTTTAGTTTTATGATTTGGTTTATTGCCATTTGATTATCTTTGGCTACACCGGCACAAAAATAATTAGGAAAATTCTCAAAAAGTTCTAAGGTTTTTTTAGCATTGGAGGCATTGTCATCAATAATAAGAAAGGAAAACCGCATAAAATTAAACTAATAATAAGAAGCGCAATCTAGAAAAGTTTAAATTTTTACTGTTGCAGAAAAACTGCCTATTTTGTTAAAGTTAAATTTTAATTAATGAATATACTTGTAGTAGATGATCATCCAATGACTGTAGAAGGCTATATTAATGCACTTTCAGGGGATTCTTTTGCGTCAGATAAACCGCATTTCACAAAAGCCCATAATTGTAAAGAAGCTTATTTTGCTATTACCAAAAGTATCGCTGCAAAACAATCTTTTGATATCGCCATAGTTGATAAAGGATTGCCTGCTTATGAAGAAAAATCGATCTTTTCGGGCAGTAATTTAGTTTTGTACATTAAAGAAGTTATGCCAAACTGCAAAATCATTATGATCACGGCACATACCGAGATAATTATCGTTTATGATATTGCAAAAAAAGTCCGCCCGGAAGGTTTAATTATAAAAAATGATATCACTCCGGAAAAATTGCAGGAAGCAGTATCAGACGTAATGCAAGGCAAACAATATCAAAGCCTGACTGCAAAAAAATGCATCAATGAAATTTGGAAAAAAGAATTAATGGTAGAAGATTACAACCGTCAGATTATATTTTATTTATCCAAAGGTTTTAAAATAAAAGAACTTGATGGTGTTATTTGTTTGACAACAAGCGCCATTCAAAAACGTATTCTCCGTATGAAAAAAGTCTTTGACGTAACTGATGATTCGGGATTAGTGAAAGAAGCCATAAAACAGGGATTTATTTAAGTGTACTTCACGATTTTAACATATTTTACTTATAAATAACCTTCTTTGTTAAAGGTTGTTTGCGATATATCAACATTCCATTTCTTCTTTATATGTTTGGTAAGAGTTATTCAAAATTAACGACTACCAACGTGCACTTTGGATTAGTTTCTGAGATTTTAGATAGTTTTTCAACTATTTTATAATCATCAAAAAAACCTTAGATGAAAACAATAAGCCTAAAAAACGTTAAAAATGCATTGAACAGAGACGAAATGAGAATAATTTCCGGGGGGTCATTTTCTTGTTATTGTAATGGATCTTACAACTGTCAATCTGGATCAGTTTCAGATTGCGTTGGTAGATGCTAATCTGCTAAAATGCAATATTTGATGATTAAGGCTGATTAACTTCAGCCTTAATCTATTACAATCATATTCTAAGTTTAGAAAATTTTAATAAAGGACTCACTTTTATCAATACTAAAACCATTTGCAAACTATTGTAGTTTAGGAACTATTGCAGACGGAAAATATTCAATCAAAATTTGTTCAATAAATCAGTACCGAAATTTGAGAATAGCCGAAAAGATTGTTATATCAGTTTCGTGATATATTTAGGACATAAACATATACACGGGTAAACTTTTAAGACTTGTTTAAAAGACAAAAAGCCTGTAAACATTGAGTTTACAGGCTTTTTTGTGGAGTAGAAGACATTAAAATCGAACACTTAATTCCTATTTTGATGTTTATTGATAAGCTCTTTAAAAAGCCTTCAAGCCATTGTGAATAAAGACCTTTTAGCGAAATGAATACTTTATTTATGATGCTTTATCTTTCTACTTTTTTTATTTTTTTCTGTCAAAATTGATGTCTTTTTAGTTGAAAATATCCGTTAAAATTTAACTAAGGTGTTCGACAGTTGAACACCTTGAAACACATACTTCAGGGTAAGTTATTGTTTAGAAATAAATGCCAAGATAATTTTGCAGTCATACATTAAATTATGCTGAGAGAATGACATCATTTGAAATTAAATTACTCAGCTGGATGTTACTTTGAAAAGTTATATTTTACAGGATTAGATGCTCCTTTTTTTCTGTATTCTTCTGGAATTCTTTTTCGCATATATAACTCTTGTACATTATTTTCTGCTACTTCACCAATAAAACCATATCTTTTATTGGAATGGATTTCAAATTCAGGGAAATACTGTTTTCTAGCTAAATGCCATTTTAAAGGTTTAAAAACTCCAACTATAATTCCCTTTTCCAAAGCTAGGACATATTCAGCTTTTTGTGCTCTTTCGAGATCTAGTTTCCACGCAAATCTTACAGCATCGTAAATATCTCTATCATTTACAGTCCTGTTTATACTTATAAGGAGAACTTTATGCTCTAATTCTGCAATCTCTGCCTTATATCTGGTTAATATTTCATATGCATTCATCGGACCAATTTCACCACTGTAATGTCCGCCAACTTTATTTGTTGTTCCAGGAAATGCATCTATTAACGATGCTTCAACGTGAAATGCTGTTGAACTTTCCAAACCATGTCTAATGATGTGAATTACATCTAATCCGCACTTTGTAATATCTCTAATTCTTTGATACTTTAAATCAAAATCCTCCACACCTTCGTCTTCTGAAACGGAACATTTTAAATGTTCAAAAATTCTATTTCCTTGACCTTTGCCAATATAAAATGTTTCTCCATTTCTGGGGTCGATTAACCTATAAACATAATAATTTAACTCTTTGATGACTTCGGAAGGGAATTCTTTTATTTTGAAATTATTCATATTTTAAAATATATTATCCAATATTAGCTTTTACTACATTAATTTACCCAAGTTTTGCCCAGTAGTTTGAAACAAATATGCGAAACTATTTTTCTCTCTATTTCAATGTTAAGTTTTAAAGTTGTACATTTTTGAATAATCAAAATCTGGAATTTTATTTTCAATTTCAGCCAGTATTAACCTATTAGTATATCTTGCCATTCCTCTTCCATTAATTTGACTATTTTCATGTACTGAACTCACTATGTCCTTCAATTGATCTTATGTAAAATCTGCTAGATAGGGCTCTATAATCTGATGGAAATTAGAATCGGCAGTGTCATAAAAGTTACTTTTTGAAAAAATAGCAATGGCCAGATCAAGATATTGTAATTGCATATCAAAATCCTTATAAAGAACTTTTAATTTATCTTTAGTTTCTCTTGATAATGTAAATCCATTTCCTTCCCTTTATTAGCTGAATTATATATGTATTGAAATCAGAAATGGAATTGAATATAAACCAGCTTAAGAATTTATATTCTAAAGAATTTTTAATTTCATAATCTATATGTGCTTTATTTAACTCGCTCAAAGTTTTATAAACTTTTGGATTGTCAAAAAGAAAGTTGAAAAAGTATTTTGTACATATTCCGCGTAAAACACCGTCAAAATTGGACACTTCATTCTTTATGAATTTTAGTATTTCGGTTGAGTTCAATCCATAAATTATTTTAAGGGTTTGATAGTTTATTTCACGATTTAAATCGCAATCGTCATTTTCAAGTTTAAACGCAAGTTTCCAAATTTTCTTAAAAATGTCGTTTAAAGTTTCCTGTCGAAGATTTTTAAAATACTTAGCATTTAAAAATCTTTTTAAGTTCTTTTCTTCAGTGAAACGATCACGGTTATTTGATAAATCGTTTAAGAGTTCCGTGAAAATTTTAGTTGATAGTATAGGCGGTTTAGTTAATACGCCTTGTAACATATTTACAATATGAGATTTTACATTCTCTTTACTGGGCTTAAAAGAATTGAAGTTTGATTTAGTACAGGATGGGCAGATAAATGACGGTGTTTGTGTAATTGATTGATGTTTTCTACATCAGAAATTTCAAGTAATTTTGTTCTTTCAGCAATCATTTCTATTAATTTATTTTCCCAATCTGGAGATTTTGGATTTGCTTTTTGAAAACCTTCAATTTCTAAAAGAATTTTTTTTGCAACAGCGTCATTATATACATCACGTAATTCTTCTAGTTTGAATATAAGGTCACTTATGACAACAGAGCATTACTACTGAAGAGCGAAAACAATTGGTGTAATATGTTTGAATTACTTCTTGAAAATATTCTCTTGTTTTACTGCTAAATATATTTTCAACAAGATTTTCTATTGAATGTTCACTCATCTTTTTTTTTTGTGGCATTACTACAGGTAGTGTTATGTTAGTTTGTATATACTGTTAGATTAATCAGCTTATTGATTGCAATATTTGATTTTCTATTGTCAGCCACGTCGGGTGCGGATTAAATGTTGAAATTACCTTGTAAGCCTGCTTGTAAACGGTGTCAGTAATTTCTCTTCTGTCTGGTCGAAAGCAAAAAACCGAGTTAGTCGTTCTAACAAGTTTTAATCCCTCGCCATCAACTAGTACATAGTAGGTTGAGGTTGTGTATAGGCCCAAAATTCTTGTGGCGCGAGCCAGATTATCTCTAAATATATCTTCTAAAATAGGTTCGCTTTCTTTCAGTTTATTTTGTAAATATGTTTCAAAGTCATTGTGGTCTTTAAAAACAAGACGTTCAGCGAAATTCAAACAATCATCAACTGCTAAACCAAATATACCATATCTGTTGCTTTGATTTAGTCTTGTCGCAAAATCTCTGATATTATTTTGTACTTGATTTAATGTGTTTGGGTGTTTGCATTGAATATCGATTTCGCCATATTGTAGGTCTTCACCTATTGTGTCTTGAGGCAAATCAATTTGAATTTGGTTCTTAATTAATTGACTGGCAGAAAAGATTTCAAATTCAAAGTCTTTAAAGAAATGTTGCAAATTCGGGTCAGCATTTCCGTATTCATATTGTCCAGTGTTCATTGCTCTTAACTGAATTGTAAAATCAATATCTGAAAGCCATAATTTTTTTAAAGAATTCACAAGGGTATACAAAACTGTAATTGGTTTGATTTGTTCTTCTGTTACAACTTGCAAACTCAAATAAAGTTCACAGTCATTAATTAGTTTTTGAAGTCCTGTGTTAGCAATTAACTGAACCTGATTTTTCTTGATTGCGTATTTTAGAAAAGTCAAGTCTCCTTTTATTTGTGCAGCACTATAAATTTGTTCATACATAAATTATTTGTCTTTTTAATTTTTTTTAATGAGTAATGAGAGATGTTTTCAGTTTGACATAGTCTATCTTATTAGTCATCATCCCTGAAATATTCTTGCTGCTCTTCTGATGTAATTGAAAATGAATAATTGTGTGTGTCATTATAGATGAAATCATCAATAATCTCAATAGACTCAAGCCATCTTGAAATTCTATAACAGTCAATTTTATTTGAAAATGCCTGCTCGATATCAGATGGAAAACAATCTACACCTTGAGAAGTTTGAGATTTTCTAAAATGTTCGATTGTATGGTCAAGCAAGTTTGCTATAAAATAAGTGTCTCTGAAATAATCCACATTTTTTCCATCATCTTCATTTTTTGGAATTTTTCCAATCATTAGCTCATATTTGGTATCGGGTATTCCGTCAAATTGGAGATTTAAATTTATCAATTTGCCAATTGCATGTCCTAGGGTTTGATTGTCTCTAAAATATTTAAAAAAATATCTATAATAAACATTTTCGCATTTTTTTTCTTTTAACATGTCTGCTATGTCTTCCCAAAATTTTACCTCAAAGCTAAATGCATTATTGGGAATATGGTTCGTATTTATATCTCTTACAAATCCCTGTGTTACTGTATCTCTGCTCAAAGTAGTATATAAATAGTATTCTGATATTGATGGATTGAATTTTAATGCTTGATTAACTTCTGCAAGTAATTCTGTTAAGGTGAAAGCGCTATTTGTTGAGCGAACTTTACATTGAATACCGATCCAGTTGTTATTATCGAGTCTCCTACAGAAAACATCTATACCGTCTTGTTTTTGTCCAGGTCTTCCATGAACACTAACATTATTTAAATTAGTATCACATTTTAAAATATCTTTTGACAAGTCTTCTAGAATGGTGTCATTTTCAACCTTAGGTATTTGAATAAATCGTAAGTCCATTTTTTTTTTGTTTATATTTAGCAAAAGCCACTTGATCAATATTTCTTTGAGCAGCTTTAATTTTATTTAGGATTCATTTTGATTTTAAATAATGAATACAAGTTTATGTATTATGGTTCTCCATCCAAATATTTATTAAGCACAACTAATCATCTAAGAGACATTTGGAGAATTACAAATTTAAAATAGCCCAAAAACTAGTTATTTAAAGTAATTGTTACTAGCTGACAATTCATTCTTTTTTGAATGTTGTTCCAGTATTTAAATCCTTTTGAATTTGTTCTAATTGTTCAACGGTAAATCGCTGTTGCTCCATGTTATATAAATCTTGAAAAAGAAGATCGAAAGAGCTGTCAATATTATCTTGTTTTAACCAATAATCAAATTCAAATTCAGAAAGAACAAGTATTTCTGAAAAATGGGATAATATCTCTGGTGACTTTGATACTATTACATAAGTGTGATTTGAAGGAATATCATAGTTTAAGCTTTTTGTTTTCAAATGATCGATTCGTCGATTTACCTTCTTTTCCCATTCATTTTTCAGATATTCTAAGCGTTTTTCCATTGCTTGAAAATCGTGGAAATATACATCAAGTGGAATACTATGATTTTTTGCCTCAATTAATAAAAAATGATTGTTAGAGTTTTTTAATATTAAATCAATATCTCCAATTTGTTTTTTTCCATCGTACAACTCTCTTTCCCTTTCTACCTCAGAATAACCGTATTTGGCAGCTTTATCTGCAAGTTTATCTACAAAAAAATCTGAATCTCGCTTTTTATATTCTTCTTTATGTTCTCCCGCTTCTAGTAATGAATAATGTGAATTAATGAAAATTGAATCAAGTAATAATTCAGGACTCACTATTATTTGCTTGCCATAATCTAGTAATGGTTGTCGTGCGATTAGATTATATCTAAGTTGTTCGATATCGAATTCATCCAAATTAAAAGATAATCTTGAAAGAATATGCTCTATCTTAACTCCAAAATGGTCAAATAGATCTACCTTGTTTATTATCATTGCTTTACCAAAAGCTAAAATAGTTCCTAAAGCCTGTACATCTACTTTCCCATTTTCTAATTTTATTAATTCGTCCTGATTTAATTGAGCAATAACTTTATCCAGTATATAATTAATTAGTTGGATAAATTCATCTAACGAAATTTTAAATTCTAACTCGAAAATATCGCCAAAGGGTAAATAGTTTGCTTTAAATTTTTCTAGGAAATTATTCTTAGCTTTTAAATCATCTCGATCAAAGTCGTTGGCTCTATTAACTCTAAATGAATACTGAAAATATTTGTAAAGAGTTTCATCTTCTAAAATATTTGACATATCAATCCTAAAATAACGATCTCTTTCTCCTGAAACTTGGATGTCGCTAAATAATGTGATGAATGATAAATTTTCATATTTTGAGTTCATACTCAAAACTATATCATTCAATACGATAGGTATATTTGGATCTATTAGATTATTTTCATTAAATTCTCTCTTTGAGAATTTATGAAGAACTTGAATTAGATATTTATATGAATCAGTAAAATGATTTCTGTAAACAGATATAATTTTATCATCTTCATCTTTTTTATTTGGAGAAAAATTTAATAGACGAATTATATGGAGGTAGTGTAAAAAATAAAACAGCTCTCCCATACCGCAATTTTTAGATAACTCTAAAATTCTTAAAATATCTTTTTTTATTTCGAGCTTTAGTTTATCTAGAGCTTTTTCTTTATCGGTTTTTTCCATTGATAATAGTTTGGTTTCTAGAAATGGCATTTAATCGTTATACAAGCATTATAATTATTAATGTATAATGCTAAAAAGATTAACGAAACAACTCTCTAGGAGTTTGTAACAAATCTCTAAAAAACTTTTTTTTGTTTTACGGCTTTCCTTAATATTTATTAAAATAGTAGAATTAGACTAGTAAGTACTGTACAAATAAGATATTTATATGGGATATCATAATTAATTCTCATTTATCTCTAATTTAAGATTATACATTCTGTGGTAAACTAAAGAAGAATAAGCGTAATACTCCATAATTATGATAAAAAATCAAACAAAAATACTAAGGGCCGTTGCCTTTAAATATTCAATCCTTACTCAAATAAACATGCAAAAAATAGATTTCTGATTTAACAAATTCTACGTATAGATTAAGTTGATATTTTTGATTCCATCAATTAGAGCAATTACTTTATCTAAGGTTTCTTTATTTAGTAAATTGGAATTTTTAGAGTTTTCCAAGGATTTCAATAACATCAGTTCTTCCATAAACTATAATTTGATCTCCTTTTCCTGTATAGTTAAAACCACCATTATTGAGACTTATGTATTCTGTTTTTTGGGGAAAGTCTCGTTTTAAATTTATTAAAACATATTCTTTCTTTCCTAATTGTAAACGAATCTCGGGAGCCTTTTTTTATCTTCCTTTAATTCGGTTATATACAATTTCGTAGTTTCTCTTTGAATTTTTTTTTTGATTTCCAATGCATATAATTGTAGTAAAATATTTAGACTTAATTTATTTTCAAACTTACTTCTTAGATGATCCCGATGATTTTGAAGCCCCTGATGATTTTGAGGAACCATTTGACTGCGAAGCCCCACTTGAGTTATTGCTTCTTCCGTCACCAGATTTATTTCCTGTAGTTGACGGCCATCCTCCACCGTTGCCTTGTCCTGATTGACCTGTTTTATTTCCCATGAATTTATAGGTTAATTTGTACTGTGTTTTTTTAAATTTTTTATTGAATTGAATTTTTGATGATTTATTTTCTACTTGATTCGATAATTTTAATTTGTGTGATTAATGCGAAAGTGCTTTAGATTTGCCAATCTATACCAAGTTCTTTCAAGATTAATTTTGCAACTCTTTCAAAATTTGACCAATTACCACACATTTCGGGGCTTAATGATATTGTCAAAACTTCAACATTTGCATTGATCTTCTAATTTACTTGGCAATTCTAATTATAAATTCATCGCTAAATAATTGGAAATACCTGTTTCCATCGTAATAAGTAAAAAACTAATCTATACCAAATTAATAATCCATTTTTGGTCAGTGTTATATCAATTTTAAAAACTCTCCATCTTTTTTAACAATTTTAGATTTGACTGCTTTTTCGATGGACTGTAATATATGGTTTCGCATATCTTCTGTAACTCTTGCAAATCCAAAAAGTTTCGCAATTAAGATTACAGCATTATCTGCCTGAATAGCGATAGAACTTTCAACAACTTTAATGATTGCCAAGTTAGTCTCTTCATCAGAAATAAGATTTAATTTTTTTGAATTTGGACTAAGTAAACTTCTATCTCTTATTACTGGTAAATGATCTTCAAAATGCCAAAGAAAGTCATCCTTTTTTTTGATTAATCCAGTTCTTACAGCATAATTTACTGCATCTGTGATAGATGATCTAACACGACTTCCAATTTTTGAAATGCCATTTGCATCGGCAATTCGACGAGCCATTTCTTCAAAATGAACAGGACTTTCTACTTTGACGACTTCATGTATCCATGCTCCAAGTTTTCCGAGGGAATACGTATGGATTTCTTGATGGCAAACTTCAATAGGAAGAGAAGCTTTTATATAGGGAGGGATTGAATTATCAATTTCTTCAGGTTCTTCTCGGACAAGATTTTTTAAATCTTCCATTAATTCTTCCTCAAGTGCATCATTATGTTCAACTTGATTTTTAGCATTTTCGATAGTTTCTATTAAAAGTCTTAGCTCTCCGTTGGGATTGCGGAACCAATCAGTGCTCCATACATTAAATAATTTCCACCCCATGCTCTCAAGGACTACAGTTCTCAATCTATCTCGATCCCTAGCTGATTTTGCAGTTTCATAAGACTTTCCGTCGCAGCATATTCCAAGAATATATCTTCCAGGATTATCATTATCTACTATTGCCAAGTCAATATAAAATCCTGCAGAGCCGACTTTTTCTCTCACGATATAACCATTATCGCGAAGACTTTGAGCAATAATTTCCTCAAATGGCCGTGGTTTAGTTATTATTTCTTCCTTGTCGCTTTCGAATTTCCCATGCTGTGCATAATATAGAAAACTTTTTAATGCTCGAATACCAAATTTTGCATTTGGTCCAGGATTCATATCACTAGCTGTAATGTTTGTGAATACTTCACATCTGCTTTTTGCTCTTGTAATTAAAACATTTAGTCTTCGTTCACCACCTTCATTATTTAGAGGGCCAAAACTCATAGGTACTTTGCCGTCTTCAGTTCTTCCATAACCAATACTAATAAAAATGACATCTCGTTCATCTCCTTGAACATTTTCTAGATTTTTGATAAAAAGAGGTTCAGTAAGGTGGCTCCTAAAGAAACTTTCAACTTCAGGATTTTTTCTTCTTTTTACTTCAAGTGCATTTTGAATAGCTTGCATTTGCGCAGTGCTAAAAGCAACAACGCCGAGACTTAGCTTCGGATTATTTAGCGCATGGTTAATAATAGCATCCGCAACTTTTTCAGCTTCTTTAGGGTTGGTGCGTGTTTTACCTTTGTCATAGTAAGTATCTGGCAGGTGATTAAATGCTAAACCCATTTTACTTTTGGATCCGGGACTTGGAAAAATTATTAATCTATTTTCGTAAAACTCCTGATTTGACAAGTTAATTAAGGATTCATGTCTACTGCGATAGTGCCAGCGCAGCATACGCTGAGGAGCTCCTTGAGAATCACACATTCCAAGGATGCTCTGCATATCAGCAGTTACGTTTTCTTCATCTTCAGTATCGGTATTTAGTTTGTCAAAAAAACTTGTTGGAGGCATTTGCTTTGTATCCCCTACAACAACTATTTGTCTTCCACGTAAAATAGCACCCAAAGCATCAACAGGACGTACCTGGCTGGCTTCATCAAAAATAACCAGATCGAAATCAATACTATTTGGAGGGAGAAAATTTGCAATTGACATTGGACTCATCATTATAACAGGTTTAATTGCTTGAATTGCCAGCCCTGCTTCCTGCATAAGTTTCCTAATCGGCATATGTCTGGCTTTGCGATTAAATTCACTTTTAAGTACATTAATTTGTCCGCCGCCTTCCTGTTTTGGTAAACTTTCCCAATGTTTAAGAGCAACTTTGGCGCGATTATAGAACTGATTAAGTACATCAAGTCGTTTAAATTTTTCGATGACTTCTTCATGACTTGATCTTTCAAATTTTCGAAGCTCTACACTATTAGTCATTGCCTGCTCAATCAAATGTTCATACCAAGTTTTTTGTATAGCTGTTTTTAAATGCAAAACAGCATCGGGCCAGTTATAAACTGCTCTAATCAAATAATCGGCTCCATTTCTTTCAATCTCTTCTTTCATTACGTTCCAAGATACTGCCTGATGTATTTCAGATAGATTTTCGAACCATTTTTTTATTAAACTTTGCTGTTTGGCTAAACTTGTATTTAGTATCTGATTATCTTTTAAATCCAGTTTTTCTAAAAGCGACTTTAATGAAATATTTTGTTTTTCTAAAGAATTCTCTAGATTAATTAAAAAGTCAGCAGCAACAGAAGAATCCTGATTTTTGCTAAGAAAGGATGGAAATGTGTTTGATATTACGTCATCTTGAATAAGAAGGTGTACCTCTTGTAGATATTGAACTGCTTTTTTAATAGTCTGCCAATCTGTTCGTTTCTTTTGATATCTGCTATCAAATAGTTTTTGCGCTAAAGGTTCTAAAGATAGGAGAGAGGCTGCAAGTCGCTTTCCTTCCATTAAAGCATTAACATACTCTAATTTTGTGTTTAAATCTGAAGGTACAGGAGTTGTGAGAAGTGCTGATAATTTTTTTACACTATTTTTATAATCTCCTATTAAAAATTTGTACCACTTACTGCCATGTAAAATTAAATTTTGCCTGATTTCAAGCAGATCATAATCCCAAGCTTCTGGAATAACTAAATTATCATATTGTGTATGCAGTTCATTTAGTCGAATTCCAGTTTCTAATAATTCAGCAATATCAGCTTGATTATTAAGCCAAGCAGAATCGGTTATATTCATGGATGTGAGGCCAGGATTCTCAGCTGCAGTTTTTATAGTTTTTAATAATAGCTTAACATCATCTATTTCTGTGGACGGATTAATTTCAACATAATTTGAAACGGAAGTAATAAGAGTTATTGCCTCATTTGTATCTTTAATTACAATTTCTAATAATTCTTTTGAGGTTTCCTCATCTATTGGGAGGAAAATTTTTATATTAGTTCCATAAAACAGCAAGTTCTCAGGTTGTCCAATTTTATCTAATCTTACCTGTATTTTTTCAGCCAGTAATTCAACTTCTTTAATCTTTATAGAATCCCATACGTTAATATTTTCAACGTGGATTTTTGGGAATTTATAATCTTTATTATTAGTTGTTATTTTTAGTAAATTTCCCATCACTTCCTGTGCTGAGTAACCACTTTTTGAAATTTCAGAATTTACAGAAGTACAATATTGATTAAGTTCATTTATCATAGGATGAAGAAATCTAATTTCTTCTTCCAAACGAGTCATTGTAGGCTTGCCTAAATCAAGTATTCGTTTTAATTCATTATGTAATTCTCTTTTGTTTGCTTTGTGGCTATGTAACTCTAAGCATGCTTCTCCTAAGTTAATACTGTCTAATCGTCGTTTTACAACTTCTAATGCGGCCATTTTTTCAGCAACAAAAAGTACTTTTTTTCCATTTCCAACAGCATTTGCTATAAGATTTGTAATTGTTTGTGATTTACCTGTTCCTGGAGGGCCTTGTATTACCATGTTACGCCCTTCATGTACAGCAAGCATGGCAATTACTTGTGAACTGTCGGCATCTACCACTTGCATAAGCTCATCTGCATTCGTATCATTGTCAAGATGATGTTCTTCACCAACTGATGGTTGAGGTTCATTAAATCCAGTATCGAATAAAGATTGTAAAATATTATGGTTGAATGGTTTTTTATCTTCTGGCCATTTTGCACTGTCTAAATCTTGATAAATCATAAATTTACCAAAAGAAAAGAATCCTAATTCTATTGCATCCTCTTCAACTTTCCAATTTTCAATATGGCTGATCCGTTCTTTTATAATGCTGTAATATGTTTTAAGATCTAGTTCTTCTTCCTCCGGTAGATCAGGAATAGTGATGTTGTAATCCACCATCATTTTTGCCTGCAATGATAGATTTGTTCCGATTTCAGTACCACTATATCTTAAACGAAAGCGTTCATTTGCACTGGAACGCTCAAGTACGACGGGAAGTAAGATTAATGGAGCTTTTCTTGTATCGTCACTATTTCCTTTTTCATACCAATTTAATATTCCTAATGCAAGATATAACATGTTGACACCCTGCTCTTCAATGCTTGTTCTTGCAAAATAATAAGTATTTAGTATTTTAGTTTGAAGCTTGGTTTCTGTTTCATTGGTCTGTAATCTGGTATCATTATAAGCATCTTGTATTTGCGGTTCGGTAAGTTCTGGAAGTTCAAATAATTCATCATCTTCATCTTTGCCTGGGCGTCCTAAAAAAGTCATTGCTTTATTCTGTCTTACCAAGATATCATATATCGATGAAGATTGTTCTTGTACAATTTGTAAGCCTTTAACTTTGGATGTCTTATAGTTAAGTAAAGTATTGCGCATTCCTAGATCTAAAAGTTCTTTACGAGATGCTTCCAATTTAGGTAGAATTGATTCAGACATATATTAAGATAATTAAGTTTCCTAAGTTATTAAATAAAACACTACAAAAAGAGAAAGACAATGCTTTAAACTTTTAAAAAATTTAGGAAAGGGGAGTACTATTTATTTTTTGACTAATTTGATGTATAGCAACTTTAAGTACCTGCCAAGAAATTTTAGAAGTGTTATGGTCAGGGTTAAAACGATTTTTTACTTGTTCACCTGGGTGTATATAATTCCGAAAATCTCTAAGAGAATGACTGAATTTTTTCACGTCCTCATTGAGGTATCCGACTTCACAGGAAACTTCTATTAAATTAGCTAGAGTCCACTCACTAAGATGTTTTACTCTGCCTTCTTTTGTAGGAGCTTTAGAAGCTGTATTGTAAACTCTAGGGTGTTTGTTTGCAATTCCGTTTAATAAACCTTCTAAAGTACTACCGCATAAAAATATGACAGAAAGAGGAGCTTCGACACTCAAACATTTTTTGATTTCTGAAAGCCTTAGGTTAAGCGTTTCAGTAAGTGAAGTTTCTAAATTCAATGTATCTAATCCTAATTCATCGAATTCTTTTTTTAGAAAATCATCTTCTATTGAATTTGCTTTAGAGTTTGTTTCTTCAAAAATTATTTTGTCGGCTTTACCAAAACTTATTGTAGCTCCATCACGTATTACTTTCCAACTATCAAAAACAAGGAATTTATTAAAATCATCAATCATTTTATCTAGATGAGTAAAGTTTCCAATGAAATTTACTGGAGCAAAGAGTTGGATAATGCATTTATCCAGTTCTGGTGTTCCATTAATTTTACTTAGTTTTTCATCAGTGAATTTCCATCTGGATGGAAAACCTTCACTATAAGAATCGTTAAAACCTAAATTATTGAAAAACGTAACCAGTTTCGGACCGGTTCTATATTCGGTTTTCTCATTGATAAGCTGTCTTAACTTCTCGAGTGTTTTCTGATGTAAAATCATATTGCTTTATTTAGCTATTTAATGAAATCATTAATTTAAGATAATTGCAAAAATTAGAAATTTAAATTTAAAGTTTTTACGGAAAAACGTAATTGTAAAATTTATTTTAAAAATAAAAATCGAATAGGAGTGTCTTTGCAAAATGGATTTTTGAATGTTTAATAAAGATTAAATACAATTAACAATTAAAGATTGTAAATCACTAAATATAAATGCCTTGTTTAAATTAGTAAATAAATCTTTTAATAGTAAGCTGAAAAACGTTTGCCATATTGAATTTTTATAGTTTAATTGAACTAAACTATAAACAACAAGTTTTAGAATTTAATTTCTTTCTTTTTTTACGGAAAACTACAATTTATAAATTAACACGTTGTCATCAAACTTATAGATTTAGTTACTTAAATTAGTCAGTGTAAATACTCGTTTTTAAAACATAAATTTATAGAAAATTCTGGCTTTACGTAATTTATGAGGTATAACCTAGCTCTAAGCCCCTCTCATTCGCGATAAACTAGTTTTGACTGAATATTTCGTCCGTAAAAAATGTTTATAAGAGTAATAAATTACATTTATCCCTCTGTGTTTTGTTCCATTCAAAATTGGATATGTAAATAAAAACTAGAGATGAAGACAAGGATGCAATTTGCACCCTTAATTATCTTTTACAAAATCTCTTTTTAGTGTATTGCTCTTTCATATATTTTTATCTGTTTTACAAATTATTTTGATTTTCGGTTTGACTTTGAAAAAGCTGCCCTTCTATATTTACTCTTTTAGTTTCTTTATTGCCTGTTTTTTACCTGACTCGAGAAAAAGCTTAATAGATTCATCCTGGAAGTGTGTCCGGAGCTGGTTTCTGCTCCATCTTATAGTTCGAGAGATGCTTCTTTGTGCAAACTTGTCCTCCGTTTTTAATACTTTTTCCTGCCAATACCATAGCGAATTCAAAAGTGATTTCGCAACACTTTTTTTGCTTGACTCTATTGAGTCACCCTTATAAAGCGACGTAAAATGAAGTCCCCACAAAATATAAATATGTTCATCTTTAGTTTCTTGTGTGTTGGACAAAGCAGTCTGAAGAGAATCTAAAATCGGTTTGTCAAAGATCTGCTGATAAAAGGACTCTGCCGTTTTTTTTGCTGTATTGTTATTTACATTCCATAAAGTTCCTATGTACGATCTTGCTCCGGCGTTTATAAACGAATGTGAAATATCTCCCCATGACCAGCAGCTGTTATTGAAAATTATAGGTGCAGGCGAATTTGCAAATAATCCGAATATTCCCTGATAACTGAAATCGTGGCATACAATTGCCGACGAGCCAGATATTTTATCTTTTCGTTTTCTGTCTTTCTTTTGCTTTTTATTGATTTCATTCATCATGTCTGAAAAGACATAGTGCGGATAGTTCTGGGTTTTGAGTTCTTTGCTAAGCCACCTGTATCCGTCAAACTTGCGAAAGATCTGTTTAGAGGTTACACTTACTAATGCTTCTTCACGTGATGGTGCAAAACTTACCACTTCGTCATATTCTATCGTATGGGATATGCCTGAAGTGTCGGTGAAATTTTCAACGACTGAGTAACCGCTCACTTCACCACCGTGGCTACATATATGTAGAAGATTGAAAGGGAATTCCTTAACATGGTTATCAATATTGTAAACGGTAGCCTCTTTTCCTAGCAGCTGTTTTACGTAATAATTTTTTTCTGCAAGTGTCCTAATTACCTGATCGGTTTCTTCATCTGTGAATTCTTGTGGTGAAAAAACTACTGCGGATTTTATCTCTTCATTATTTTCAAAATGGAGATTACTGAAAATAAAGAAGTCAGGGCTTAACTGTAGATTGACGTGAGTAATGGGTATAATGTTTTTTAATATCAGAGAATATGGAGCTCCCACGGTAAAAAACGTAGCGTATCTATAGCCATTGAAATTGATATCTTGTATTCCGTCGTAGATTGCTGCACTTAGATCATTGAAAGAATTTGCGTCTCCATTACGCCAGTCTTCAATTAAGACCATTATTTCCAACCTGTTAATTGGGAGTATAGGCACGATTTCCACATCTGCTCCAATTGAAACAGCGTAATTTACTGCAATAACAGCAGAAGTATTATGCACGTTTTCAATAACAATTAATCCCTTATGACTATTATTCGGCTGAATTTCCTGTGCATCATATTCAATTTTTAAAATTGAATCGGTTTGGGATGCAAGAGCCAGTCCTTTATAAATTTCATCTGGTTTGCAGCTGATCACGCCTGTTTTGGATGTGGTGTATTTTAAGTATATTTCAATATCGCTTTCGTTCTGGATATCAAATATATTAAATTTATCTAAAAATGACAGATAGGATTTCTGTGATTCCGACAGGCCTACTAGAACTAGGCAGGAGCATCCGCCGATTCTTGAAAGGACGTTCTTTACCCTTATATTGAATTTATGTGCTCTTGTTACAGTAATGTAATGTTCATCAATATTTTTATTGCTGAATTCATATTTTTCCGTGTCATTTTCTTTTGTAACCGATGGAAATTCAAACATGGGAAGATAAAGACCTTTTTTAGATAGATAACTTGAAACTATTGCCGAAAGAGCGGGTTCATCTCTGTTTACAATGCAAAAAAATTCACTGTCAATTTTTGGGAAACTTTCTTCCATGTGATCATACTTGTTAATAATAATCCTATTTTTATTGAGCGGAGATTACCAGAACTGTTGCATTCCAGCTAGCCAGCTTCAAAACAAATATATGTATAATGGATATCGGTTATTGAAAAGATGTAAAAAACAGGTATTTATACGTGCTACAGCGCTGCTTAAATGCATTTCCCCGTTATGATAAAGTAAGGTCACTTTGAAAGACTGTAATTACTTTAAAACTGAGATAATTGATTTGAGTAGAGTATTTCCTTTCATACCACCAAAAGCATCAAGAACTTATGGTTGAGAATTTATAATTCCCAAATTATGCTAAATGCCAAATTTTTATGTGGTATGCAGTGTTCTTTAAATTTTCTATGAATGTTTCTATCAGTGACAAAGTCAAACCAATCGACAGCCCAGACATCTTCCGTACCAGTTGATAGCCTGTCTTTATAGAAATATTCTCCCATTACGGAATCTTCTGGAACTTTGCTGCCGAATAATAAATATTGAAAAGGAAAATCTTTGCTGCAGTTTTTCCATTTTATTTTTCCATTCTCAGCAAAAACTAACATAATGGGATGATTGCCTAAATCAGCAAATCGTATTGCAGTGGCAGTTATACTTGTATGAAAATGTTCAGATAAGGTTTTAATAACAGAAAAATCAAATTTTTTTCTTAAGACAAATTTTTTAAACCGTTCTTCGGGCATTAACAAACAAGAAGCAAAATAATCTGCTTCTTTTTCGATCCTAAAGTGTGTAAGCTCATTATTTTTAGAAGGATGTGGCTTTAATAACCCTTTTTTTAATCCGACCCTATGATTGTCAATGAAGTAATGGGCGAGCTCGTGGGCGATACTGAAGCGAGCTCTTGGACTCCCAGGCTTATTTCCCCTAAATGTATTAATATGAACATGAAACAGTGAGTCTGCATAGATTGTCATTCCGTCAAAAGCATTTCCATAATTGTCATAATATAAATCTAAATCTTCTTCGAGAAGAATTTGCTCTAAAGGAGTTATTATTTCTGGATATTCTAATGCTATAGTTTCTGCCAAATCTTTAATTCCAATTATAGAACTAACTTTCATCATCTCGCTTTTTTCGGTGCTTTTCATACATCTTATCAATTATATCCTGGGATAAATTTTCATTGCCATTTCGAGCTGCCATTTTTAATTCATTAATCTCCGATGGATCATATTCATTAAGCTGGATGACTGACTTTTTGGTTATCTTATTTTTTATAATTGAATCTACATCAATATGAACGTCTTTTAATTTAAAATCAAAGTTGTCATAGAGAATATTAAATATGTCCAATTGTACTTCACTGACTGGATAAAGAAATCCCATGGAGCCCAGATAATTATCTAAATTTTCTGAATTGATATTATGGTTACTATTTTCTTGCATTATTTTCTCTTAAATAGTTGTCAACATGTTTATTAGCATCTCTTTTGTAGATCCGTATTGTAACGGGAACAAGATCTAAAGTTTCCTGCAGTTTCTTACTCACGGCTCTAGGTATATTCTTTCCAACTCGTTCATATGCTTTATAGGTTAGGTAAATAATCTTGTGTTTTTCAGTTAATCCTACAAAGGCACTTTCTAAAATTTGTAAATTCTTTTTTAAGTTTTTTTTATCTTCGATTTGATCACTATCGGATATTTTATCAACCAGACTGTCCAGATTAGTAATTATTTCTAAAGCTTCTTCTTCATTTGGATCTGCACATGTTGCGGCATGTTCAAATTTTAATATTTGGGTATACATAATAGGATATATCCATAATAAAATTGCTTTATCAATACTTTTATGTTTTGACTTTGCGGCATCAAATGTCGGATACTTCCAAATTCTAGCAAAAGCGCAGGTCGCTACATCCAAAGCAATAATTTCATTGTAACCAAATTTTGAGCAGTATACTTCTGCTTTTTGGAGCAGATCTTTTTCAAAACGCCTACAAAATTCTGCAAAAGCCAACTCGGCTTCTTTTGGATATTCGGATTTAAAAGAAATGTAATCCAGTAATTCTGAACTGCATATTTCCTTAAAATCTATTGTGTCATTTGGTTTGGTTTCCATCTATATACCTAAAAGCGTTAGTAACGGATTTGGTATATGAGTGAGGGGACTCATATATCAAATCAAATATATGATTTGTAAGTTAAATATTAATACAACTTAAAATTATTTTAGATAAAATGAAAGAAAAAATAGAACATGTGAAATTTATAATTGACCGCTTTGATGTTTATATGGAAAGCACACAAACGAAAAGCAATCTATATCTTGCTTTAAATACTGCCATACTTGGAGGGATAATAACATTGGCAGCTTCGAGCAAACCGGAAGATGTTACCTTTTTTTCAGTATTCGTATTGGGCAGTATAGCATTTCTTGCTGTTGCAAGTATTACTATAACGCTTATTGCCATTACACCTTATTTAAAAAGTGCATCAGATAAAAGTGAGTCAGTTGTTTTTTTTCAGGATGTCAGGAATTCCACTTTTGATCAATATGAAAATAGAATTAAGGGCATGTCAGAAAAGAATTTTTTAAAAGATCTGACTTGTCAAGCTTACAGTCTCGCGGGTGGTTTACAATCAAAATATAAAAAACTTTTTTACGCCGGAAGATTAATCATAATTGAGTTTATTCTTCTATTGATTTATGCAATAACATTAGTAACTAACATAATATAATTCATGGAAACATTTTTAAAATATCAAAACATTATTGAGAAAGCTCTTAATAGAAACGAGATTCATAAGAATTTAAATGAGTCGGTTCGATTTTCGGACCAGACAAAGGCAGTTGCTTTAGGCAAATATACAATGAGTGATTATATTTCAAATCGTTCAGAACTATCACTTTCAACCGATCTGACAGCAATAGCAAAAAGTATGGGAGCGATTGCCCGAAATAATCAAATCATTGGGCATCATCCTGATTTTATGTATTTAAAAGGAACATCAAATACTGAAAAGCATTATATCATTTCAGCCTTTATTGATATAAAAGGCTCGACAAATCTTTTTAAAAAGTATGATGAGGAAACCAATATGATTATTACCAACACAATTCAATTGGCAGCCATAAATGTCTGTCAGGCTTTTGGCGGATTTATACAGAGAATACAAGGAGATGGGCTGTTTGTTTATTTTGGAGGTAAAAATGTAGACAGAAGTAAGGCGACCCAGCATTGTTTAACAGCTCTTGGCTTATTTAGTTATTTTGTAAAAAATGATTTAAAAAGAGTATTTGAGCAACATGGAATAGAGAGAATATATACAAAGATTGGAGTTGATTTCGGGGATAATGACAAGGTATTGTGGGGTGTGGCTGGTAAAGAGCATACAAGCGAGATTGCGACATACAGCCTGCATACCAGCTTAGCAGCTAAGATGCAGGCTTATGCAGGAAGTAATGAAATAATTGTGGGACAGAATATAAAAGACAGAGCGCAGTTTGATGATAAATTTTATTCCGTTGTAGCTGAGAAACGCTACATCTTTTCTGATCAGGAGAATAGTTTTTATTACACTCAGTATGTTTTTGACTGGATAAAATACCTTAAGTCATCACCATATGTAGCTACGTCAATTTCAGGTGATATTACTATTAAACCTCAGATACTAAATGTTCCAAATATAAGCTCCTTGAGAGAAACTGTTGGAGAAAATAGACCATATGCAAAGATCAAAACTAGATAATGATATCCAAGAGGTTTTGGAAATGTTTCCAAAAATGAAGCTGGAGGTAGAGAACAAGGTTAAAATTCTTTTAGGGGAAGTAGACATATTTGACGGTGCAAATACGTATGTGGATAGTTTTAGTATAAAAGTAATTGCACCTTCAAGATATCCCCATGAATTTCCCAGGCTTTTTGAAACAGGAAATAAATTCGAGCATATTGCTGACAGGCATATAAGTGAAGATGGATCTTGTTGTGTTTGTTCTCTTCAGGAAGAAAATTTAGTCTCACAAAGAGGCATAACTATTAAAAGTTTTTTTCTCAAATATGTTTTGCCTTATTTGGCTAATCAAGTGTATTTTGATTCTCAAGGTAAATGGGTAAATGGAGATTTTGAGCACGGAGATTTGGGGATATTTCAATATTACAGCGAACTTTTAAAATTAGAGAATATTGCTGAAGTAATTGAATTTTTATCAGTTTTTAATGTTTCAAAAATATATAGAAATGATGATTGTTTTTGTGGAAGCGGTAAGAAACTTAAAAGATGCCATCAGGGTACTTATAACATTTTTAAGGGGCTTTCAAAAAAAAGAAGAGAAATCGATTTGTTTGAATTAAAGAGTTTAGCAAAAAAAATCAGCAAGAAAATAAAGGAAGAACAATTATAAATTTTTAATTAATATACTATGTCAAATTATCACGTTACACAGAAGAAAGGACAAGAAGGATGGAATGTTCAAAAAGAAAATGGACAAAGAGCATCGGCAATTGCCTCCACACAAAAAGAGGCTGAAAAATTAGCGAAGCAGTTTTCAGCAAATTCAGGAGGAGGAGAGGTTAGAATTCACAGGCCAAATGCTGGGCCAATTAGGGATAGCGATACCGTTAAACCTGGAAACGATCCCAAATCAAGCAAGGATAAAAAGTATTAAAAATAAAGAAGTGATTAGTGTATGTAATCACTTCTTTATTACCATTTTCCGTTTTTTTTAAAGTGTTCAATTCCTTTAAAAGCGGCTAGTTTTGCTTTCTCGAGATTCTCAAATAATTTGCTGCCGGTAGTGTTGTCAATCATGACTTTGAATTTTTGGGTAAATTTATCTTTGAAAATTACAAGTAAATGATTCTCTATTTTTAAGTAGGAATTGCCTTTATAGCTTAATTTCCATTTTCTATTATGCCAGTTCTTTAATCTACTGGCCCTATTTCTTAATTCTCGTTCTCTTTTTCCAGGATTGTAATAATCATTGGTCATATTTTCAGCACAAACACAGCCGACACGGAATTCATCTTCAACTTCGGAATGTTCAACAATATGTACATACCTTATTTTTTCATTTCCACACATCATGCAAGTTTCGTATTGTGTCTCATCTTCTGATTCTCCGTCGTTCCTTACATCAATTACATCGATTAAGTTCCAGCCTTTATGAGGAATACCAGTTTGTTTCCAATGATTTGTCATATTTCGTAAAGTAAATTGAATTTAAAGATTCTAGATGTGAAAAAAGGAATCCGTTAAGTTTATATTTGTAAACAGAGAAGGCTTGTAGTAAAGATGCAGTTTGCCACAACTATATCTGGTTTACATTACCTATACATGTTTATATTTAATTTCAATCTTTTATGGAATGGTTATTTTAAATTTTACTAAACCGGTGTAATTGTATATACTTGATAAGTGTATCCTTTGTATTTTACATTCTCTCTATATTGATCTTGAATTGAATTCATTTTAACAGCACAAGATTTTGAGATAAAATTTAATTTCTGAAGAGTTAGCCTAATATTCAAATCTGAAACACCCATTTCTATCATTTGTGCTTTAAGGTTATCATTACCTTTCGGAACTTTTATTTTATGCACACTAATAAACTCATCATTGGCTTTTTTATACCTCATAGATTTTTCTTTCAGAGTCATGATATAATGCTCGGTAACTCTGTGATTGAAATTAACGGTATTTTCAGAATTGAGAAATTGCAGGAGGTTAAGCTGGTCAATACTCTTTTTATCATCTATCGATACTATATGCTCTTTTTTGTTTCCGAGTTTATAGATATCGGAATCATATACAGCTAACATATACGAATCATTTAGCGGCAGGAACATCTGTAGCCCTTTTAGTCCAAAATCTCTTTGGCTTCCAAATTTCCAGTTTCTTTTTTCTAAAAACTGATTGTACATGATAAGAGGATTATCCGAAATAATAAAAGGACTTAAGGTTTTATTTTTAATGAGCTTGTATTTCAGGTTTAAAAGATCAGGCACCAGCAATTCGGCAGACTTTAATGAATTCAGTTTTCCTTTATCGGATTGTTGCTCCTGTAATCCAGGAATCATAGCAGTAGAGACATTGCCTTCACTAATTTTGGACTTAGTATTTAGAAGTTTTTGCTCAAAGTTTTTTAGAATTTTGAAATGAATAGGATTTCTAAGATCCAAAATAATCATGAAATGCAGCATTTTAAAATGATTTGTACTTTGTGGAATAGGAAGTATTTCTTTTTCCCACATTTCTCTAAAAATTGGTGCAGAATCTGATTCAAGCTTTGAAAGCCAATTTTCAAGCTCCCCATCACGCCCATAAAAATATTTTTTGCCTAGATGCGAGGATATTTTTACATGACTTTTATAAACATTCCTATTGGTCTCAAACATGCCAATAGTTTCTCCATTATTTTCAAAAGAGAAGAAACGCTGGAAAAATTGTGGAACGAAATGCTGGTTTTTTGGAATCAGCTCTTTTTTCTGGGCCATTTTATATTCTATTTAAAAGCATTTTTTCTCGCTTAACTTAATAAGTGATATCTAATTTTTTTGATGTTTAAATTGATCTAGTTATACTGTTTAAATATATCAATTAAAATGAATTAATGCAATACTGTAAAAAAATATGTTATTGGTTTTTAATTGATTAAATATGTTTTTGTTATTTATGGCGTTTTACTTAATAACGCATGAAATGATTTTTTGTAATCAATCATTTGACGTGTTTAAAAATGTTTAATAGCAAGTGAAATAAAAATATTAATTATATGAAGTCAGCCTATTTATACGTTCGTGTAAGTACGGACGAACAAAAGAGAAAAGGTTACTCCCTACCGGAGCAGGAGGACAGACTATTAAAATATTGTAAATATTATGATATCGAAGTCAAAGGAATTTATCGAGAAGATTACTCTGCAAAGAATTTCAATAGACCGGAATGGAACCGATTATTTTCAGAAATTAAAAAGAAATCCTCAGGGGAAGATAAAAATATTCTATTTATCAAATGGGATAGATTTAGCCGTAATATTGAATACGCTTACGAAATGATTGGAAAGCTTCGGAAATATAAAACAACAGCAAAAGCTATTGACCAGCCAATTGATTTCTCTGTGCCGGAAAGTACAGTTATGCTGGCTGTATATTTAGCTGTTCCTGAAGCAGAAAATTCCAGGAGAGCACAAAATACTTCGAATGGCATTCGCCGAGCAAAATTGTTGGGCAGGTATCCTAGTAAGGCACCATTAGGATTTATCAATTTGACATCAATGGATGGTAAAAAAGGTATAGCTCCTAAAGAACCCGAAGCCGCAATTATAAAATGGGCTTTTTATCAAGTTGCCAAGAACGATCATAAAATATCCGAAATCAGGAAAATAGCTTATGATAAAGGATTGCTATGTGTAAAATCGCATTTTTTCAGGATTTTGCACAATCCAGTTTATTGCGGGCTTATACCAGTCAAACTTGACTCTGGTGAAGAGCAATTGATAAAAGGATTACATGAACCTTTGATATCTGAGGCTTTATTTAATCAGGTCCAGTCTGTTATTAATACCAAAAGAAAAACCACTTCTAAAAATTATGATTTGCAATCAATGTTTTTTCTTAAGGGGTTTATAATCTGTCCAGTTTGTGATCGAAAACTTCTCGGAAGTTTTTCAGCAGGGAGATTAAAAAAATATCCATACTACCATTGCCGCAATCGCTGTAAAACAAGGATAAATGCAATTTTTCTTAATGATTGCTATCAAAAGAAACTTCAACAGTTGATGCTCTCAAATAATACAATTGAATTATTTAAAAATATTTTGGAAGACCAGAATATAAAGACACAGAAAGCAAGTTATTTATATGCGAAGAAAGTATTAGTGAGAAAAATAAATGACGAGAGTTTAACACTTTCTCAAGGCAGAAAATTATTTATTTCCGGAATATTAAAACTCGATGACTACAACGAATTAAAAAAAGAGAATCAAGTCAACACCAAAAATCTTAAAAAGGAAGTACGTGATATTTTAATTAAATTAAAAGCTCTTGATAAAAAAGGTCAAATAGAAGAGAAAGCATTAGTCGAAATCTTTCAAAGATTTTCTGAATTTGAGGTCCCAGATAAAAGACATCTGTAAATCTTATTCCCCCCACTAATGTTAATTATAAAACTGGAGATCTATCTTTAGATTTGAATCAGGCATTTTTAAAAATATTATCAAAAAAAGGTAACCGAAAAACTGAAAAAAGATGAACTTTATTGAGAAGAATGTTTCAGTAGAAAAAGCAATTGCCATTCTTTCTAAGAGCGGTATTCAGGTAAACGAAAATGAAGCCAAAATTATATTGGAATTGTTATATTTAGTATCAAAAAATTACGACAAACCCAGATAGAAGAAAATACTGTATCCTTAACGGGACTTCGAACCATTATTCAGCCCCGATTATATCTCCAATAAAACTGCTTTTAGACTGTTTATCTTAAACGGACTAAGGATTCCTCATGAAAAAATCGAACCTAAAATATGTGGCTGTAAAGCCAGATAAATGGGGACTTATGGCTATAAAAAAAGAGACAACTATTAACTAGTTGTCTCCTTAAGTGGAGTCGCCGGGAATCGAACCCGGGTCCAAACAAGCAACTAAAGAGCTTTCTACACGTTTATTTCCTGATTGGATTTTCGATGTTAAGCTAGGTCAGGAACAACCACTCAACACTTATCTTCTTAATTTCGAAATCCACCCGAAGCTCATGGAAATCTAGGTTTATTTTTACGGTTCCCCTGTACTGACCGCCACAAACCAAGGCTTTCAAGGAGAATCCAGCTTCCCTATCTGATAGGGACGTGGCTAATCTTACTATAATTCAGATTATGCAGCTAAAGCGTAGTTATTTTCGCCGTGTAAAAGTGTAAGATCTTATATTTACGAGCAAGGTCTCAATGCTCGACGTGCTTACTTTCCAATTCGACTTGCTGTCAAAACCAGTCGACCCCAAAAATGAGTTTGCAAATTTATACTTTTTGGCGTTAGATAAATAATAAATTTTACTTAAAATTTTTATTATTCTTCATCTTTAAAAACAAACGGATAATCGCCAAAAATTGGAGCCAGTTTACGAACTGCATACGTCTTTCTGGTCATTTTGTTTGAAAGGGCAATAATGGTCACATTTTCTTTCATCAACGGAACATAAGATGAGGTATTTCCATGCCACCAGCCATTATGGAAGTAATAATTTTGTCCCGAATCCCAATTGATCATTCTGATTCCAAGACCGTAATTTTTTGTCCCTTTACGTTCATTACTATAACCGGTGTAAACTTGTTTTAGTAATTCAGGTTTTAAAAAACCAGGTGCATTTCTTGCTCTGTCAAATTTTAGAAGATCTCTTACAGTAGAAAATATATTTTTATCTCCATATACATTATCCAGATAATCAAAACCAATTTCTACACCATTTCCTTTATAAGAAGGTACAATGTTTTTTCGATCCTTATCATCATCAAAAACATAAGTATGTGTCATGCCCAATGGTTTAAAAATCATTTCAGACATTGCTTCTTTATATTTCAAACCTGTAATTTTTTCAATAATAAGAGCCAGCATTGCATAATTGGTATTGCAGTAGCTAAAACGAGTTCCCGTTGGTGCCTCCAGAGCAATGTTTTTAGTTGCCAGGATATCAAGAATATCCTGATTTGTCAATTGATTATGTCTGTCCCAAACGGATTTGTCACGATCTGTAAAATACGCATAATTTCGCATTCCGGTTCTATGCGATAATAACATTCTAATAGTACAATTTTCGTATGGAAATGTTTTTAAAATTGTATTTACTTTTTGGTCCAAATCAATTTTACCTGCATTTACAAGTTTTAGAACAGCCGTAGCAGTCAATACTTTACTCACAGAGGCAATTTGTACAGATGTTTCTGCTGTAATTTTTGTTCCTTCTTTTTTATTGGCAAATCCATTATATCTTTCAAAAATAATATGACCGTTTCTCGCTACCAGAAAACTTCCGTTCATACTATTATTAGGCCAGTTTTTATTGTAAAAATAATTTATTCTTCCTGTAATTGAGTTTACGTAATTTGTCGGAAGTCTTTTTTCAGGACCGGCCGGTTTCATTTTAGGTAATGTATCTTCTACTGTGACAGTTGGTTTTTGTGTCGTGGCTTTTTCTTTTCCGCATGAAGCGAAAACTAAAATTAGGAAAAGTATTTGTGGTATATTTGTTTTTTTAAGGAGGCTCATTTTCATCGTTCTTTAAAACAAATATATAGAATTCAATAATTATGTTTTGGTTTTTTCATCCTCTGAAGAAACTTTTTTTAACATTGTTTTAACTTCTTTTTTTGTTAGTCGATTGTGCATCAGCGATTAGCGTTATAAAAATGTTTGAAATCTGAAAAAATCAACAAAATTTTAACTTATTTTGTTATATTTGAAACAAATTGAATCTAAAAAGTTATATTAATACTTATCTTAATCTTATATAAATGAAATTTGGAATTATAAAAGAAAGAAAAAACCCACCAGACAGACGTGTAGTATTTGCTCCGGGTGAACTTGCAAAATTAAAACAAACGTATCATGACGCTTCTGTTGCCGTAGAAAGCTCGGATATTAGAATTTTTTCCGACATTCAATATAAAAGTTTAGGGATTACTATTACAGATGATGTATCCGATTGTGATGTTTTATTTGGTGTAAAAGAAGTTCCTGTTGAAAGTTTAATTCCAAATAAATCTTATTTCTTTTTTTCGCACACGATTAAGAAACAGCCTTACAATCAAAAGCTGTTAAAAGCCATTTTAGAGAAAAATATCGATTTATACGATCACGAAACTATTGTCGATGAGCATAATCGCCGTTTAATTGGTTTTGGAAAATATGCCGGAATGGTTGGTGTTTATAACGGAATTCGAGCTTTCGGAATTAAATTTGAATTGTTTAAGCTTCCAAAAGCGGAAACTCTTGCCGGAAAAGATGATTTGATTAAACATCTAAAACGTATTACAATGCCAGCTTTGAAGTTTGTTGTTACCGGAACAGGAAAAGTAGGCTCTGGTGCCAAAGAAATTCTGGATGCTATTAAAATAAAAGAAATTACGGTTGAAAATTATTTAACGAAGAACTATACACAAGCCGTTTACGTTCAGTTGGATGTTTTGGAATATAACAAACGAATTGACGGTCAGGTTCTTGATTTTAATGATTTTGTACAACATCCCGAAGCTTATGTTTCTGATTTTGAAAAATTCACTAAAGTTTCGGATATCTATTTTGCCGGGCATTTTCACGCAAGTGGCGCTCCGATAATTTTAACCAGAGAAATGCTGAATGCAAGCGATTGTAAACTAAAAGTAGTAGCCGATATTTCGTGTGACGTAAATGGGCCAATTGCCTGTACTTTGCGTTCATCGACAATTGCTGAGCCTTTATATGGTTATTTTCCTTTGGAAGACAGAGAAGTAGATGTTTTTCATCCTGCAGCTGTTGTAGTGATGGCCGTTGATAACTTACCATGCGAAATTCCAAAAGATGCCAGCGAAGGTTTTGGTGAACAATTTATGGAACACGTTATTCCAGCCTTTTTCAATGGAGATAAAAACGGAATACTTAAACGTGCCAAAATTACTGAAAATGGTAAGTTGACAGAAAGATTTAGTTATTTACAGGATTACGTTGATGGGAAATAATTAAAAAGTTTCAAGTTTCAGGTTAAAAAGTTTTAAGTTCTGGAGCAGCCTAAGCTTTGGCAAAATTGGTTTAATAAAAAAGCAGAAAACGAAAGTTTTCTGCTTTTTTATTACTTGAAAATCTAAAATCTAAAATCTAAAATCTAAAATCTAAAATCTAAAATCTAAAATCTAAAATCTAAAATCTAAAATCTAAAA
>NZ_JAWVWO010000024.1:0-74401 GCF_033657265.1 Flavobacterium sp. MMLR14_040
TAAAATCTAAAATCTAAAATCTAAAATCTAAAATCTAAAATCTAAAATCTAAAATCTAAAATCTAAAATCTAAAATTACTCTTCCTCCTGCATCCAAGTCGATGGTTCTTCGCTCCATTCCTGCAAAGTCGACTGTTGATCTTCGGTAATGTATTGTTTTTGAACCGCTAAGTCTAATAAATTTTCGTAATTACTCAACGTATACAAATCGATATTTGCATTTTTGAAGTTCTCTTCGGCAACGCCAAAACCGTAGGTAAAAATCGCCGCCATACCTTTAATGTTAGCACCTTCGTTGCGTAAAGCTTCTACAGCCATTAAACTGCTGTTTCCGGTACTAATTAAATCTTCAACGACAACCACGTTCTGACCTTTTTGCAAAAAGCCCTCAACCTGATTTTGTCTTCCGTGTTTTTTTGCTTCCGGGCGCACATATACGAACGGCAATCCAAGGCTTTCAGCAACAAGAATCCCAATTCCAATAGCTCCGGTTGCAACTCCGGCAATTACATCTGGTTTCCCAAATTGTTTCTCAATATTCTTCGCAAACTCGTCGCGAACGTAATTTCTTATAGCCGGAAATGAAAGAATTAACCTATTATCGCAATAAATAGGAGATTTCCATCCAGAAGCCCATGTAAAAGGATTTTCTGGATTCAATTTAATTGCATTTATTTGCAAAAGTAATTCGGCTGTTTTTTCGGCAGTATCTTTATTAAAAATCATAGTACAAATGTATAAAGTTTTTGTGAACGACAAACCACTTTTTTTGACAAATGAAATCTCAAAAGAAACCGATTTTCAATTGTTCTTGTTAGAGAGTATTGATATTGAGCATCTTATAGTGAAAATGTTTCAAAATAAAATTCAAAAGGCTTATTTGTATTATCCTGATGAAAAGGAAATCATGAAGACCTTAAAGGCTAAAATTCCCGTAAATAAAGCGGGTGGAGGACTTGTTTACAATAAAAAAGGAGAAGTTTTATTCATTTTCAGAAACGGAAAATGGGATTTACCAAAGGGCGGAATCGAAAAAGGTGAAGAAATTGAAGACACCGCCATGCGCGAAGTCGAAGAAGAAACCGGCGTTGGTAAACTCAGAATCACAAATAAACTCGAAAAAACCTATCATGTTTTTAAACGCAACGGAAAATACAAACTCAAAATCACGCATTGGTTCGAAATGCAATCTGATTTTGAAGGAACTCCCGTTGGTCAGGAAAACGAAGGCATCGAAAAAGTAGCCTGGCTAAACCCCGAACAAATCAAAGAAGCCCTAAAAAACTCTTACGAAAACATCAAGTTACTTTTTGAAGAAGAGAATACTTTTCAATAACAATAACAATTACAATATCAAAAATCAATATCAATTGCAATTTAAAAAAATTGATATTGATCTTTGCAATTGAATTTTGACATTGATGTGGGCATGCTGCCACCAATTAAAAAAAGGCCTAATCAACTTTGCGTTCATTAGGCCTTTTTTTAATTACTGTTGGGCTTTCGCTGCTACTTCTGTAGCTTAGCTCTATCCCTCATGCGGAGCTACGCTTTGTGAGTGGTTTTGGTTTCAAGTTTCAGGTTTTTGATATATCGCGAGGGTTGGGAAATGGAGGCCAGAATTTTGCGTTCACGAGCTGGACGCTCGCGCTAGCAATCTAATTTATTAAATGATTTTATACTTTATTCAAATCACTAATATTAATCCAGCCTTTTGTTATCTTTTTACCGAAATAGGTACAGAATGCTTTGCCGTTTTCGATTTTTTCAATACAAACAACATCGCCTTTTACTAAATATATTTTTGTCTGATTAACGTTTGACTGATCTTTATAAAAGAAAGATTTCGGTTTATCGATATACCCAATTTGCGTCCAGTTTGTTTTTTTTTCTAATGTGAATTCTTCGGGTTTATCAGCAAAATGCTGTACATTCCAGCAACCTCCATGCTCTTCGGGAAGTTTAATTTTTATGGTTTTATTATCTATTATTTCAATTGTACCAGAAATCATATCACCTTTCTTATCTTCCGGATAATAGGTTTTAATTGAGAATTTCTTTCCCGTTACTTTTCCCTCGATGTAAAAAATACAGGAAAACTTAGGGTTTTGGGTTTGTTCATCCAAACCCGTATAATTTTCAAAATAACCCGTAAGAATATTAGACGATGCATCAAAAGAAAGTTTCATTCCATAACCATAATCGCCCGAAATTAATTTTTGTCCGGATGATACATTGGCAAAAAGTAAAATCAAAAAAGTTACTACAAGTTTCTTCATAATCTGAATGTTGATTTTTATTATTTTAGTTTAAGAATTATTCGTTTAAACTTTTCAAATGTTTAATATAATTATCCAGCAAACTTTGAATTTGCTGCGAAGCAACCGGATTGGCAGAATGAACATTAAATTTTAGATTCTGTAAATCAAGTCCAGATTCATAAACTAGCCATTTTGCAGCCGCATAACCATCTTCGGCAATAATGTCATTTTCATCCAATCCCAGATCATTATCAAAACTAATTAATTCCGGAAGTCCATTTTCAATAATTACTTTTTTGAAATCATGAAAATTTCGAACGATTACAAAATCATCATCTGTCAGGTTTTTGTAAACCATTTTGACATCTCTTATGTCGTCGAGAAAAAGTTTATATGACATTTATATTGCGGGTTTAATTATCTTAATATCCATTTAATTTTGTCAAAAGATTATTCTCATTAAAAACAGCGGTTATTTTATTACCATTTTTTTCTGATGTCAATTCATTTCCGTTTTCAGATATTTCATAACCTTTATCAACTAAATAATTGGCAAAAGCGGTTTTATGGTTTACTACATCAAAAGAGGAAATCAATTCAGGAAAAACAGTCGAAATTCTCGCCATTTCTTCACTTTCAGATTTATCAATCATATCAGAATCTATAGTTAAAACCATAGTTCCTTGCCCGTAATTAGCAAGATAATAACAACTTGAATTAAATAATTCTGAAGCAATCATTCCAATTAAATGCAAATCATTTTCAACAGCATCAAATTGGGGTATTTTTAATAAATCGATATTATTTTCTTCGCCATATTTTTTTAATGAAAGCGCTTTTTCCATTATAGCTTCAGAATAACCGCCAGCCTTATTTTCCCAAATCCAAAGCCAGGTTTCAGATGAATGCGAAAAAGAACCTAAAACATTAATTGAAAAAGTCAGATCTCCAAAATAGATTTCTTGTTTTTGCATGTCTACATTCCAGGAATTCTCTCCAATTACACTAAAAAGATTTCGTTGTTTATCTAATGCTATGGCACCAAATTTTTCAAGAAAATCATTTTCATCTGTAAAATATTTTACATTTTCAATTCCGTTATTTTCTTTAGAATTGTTTTGTGTTTTTTTTGTATTGAATAAATTATTGAATAATCCCATAATTAAGTTAGTGTTTGATTGAGTCTTTTGTCTGACTTCGTTGTTATTAGGCTTTAATAAAATTTTTTGAATTAAAGGCAAATTAAGAATTTAATCTTTGTCAAAGTTCAAAACTTTGACAAAGATTTCCACACAAAGCCCACAAAGTTAAAGGCAAAGCTTTGCGAACTTTGCCTTTTCCCAACACAAACCAGGAAAAAAAACTTTGCGAACTTTGCGGTTAAAAAACGTAGCAATTAAAACCTACAAAACACGATAAACAGGATATTGCATATGCGCCTTTTCATAATAAACAGAATGTTTATAAATCCAGTCCAACTGTGCTTCAGCGTTTTTAGCAAATTCGCGGTCGTTTTGTTTTTTGGTTTCTAATTCGGCTTTCAATTGCGGATTTTCTTTTAATAATTTAGCTGCTGTATCTTCAAAAATATATTCAGAATAATGCTCTTTTTGCTGTAAAATCGGATCGAAGAAATTCCAGTTAAAGAAAGAATCAACACCTTCGGGTTCAAAAGCTTCAACTAAATATTTTACGCCTTTTTGATTTGTTGGAACTAGGTAATCGCCTTTGGCAAAAGTCATTTTTGTAATTTTAGAGCTAACCTTTGTATTTCTATGAATATAATGGCCTTCATAAGCATTTGTAGCTGTTTTAAAATCGGCAATTCTATAACTTTCAACTTCAATAATCGTATCGTTTTTAAGTTGTTTAAACGAGATATTATTGTTCTTTAAAAGGTCAATAATATTCCAATAACCTCTCGGAATGATATAAGCAGAAGGCATAACAACATCTTTTACCGATTTGAATTCTTTGATATATGGAACATCTTTTTTATAAGGTTTGCTTCGGTCATAATACAAACGATTTCCCGTTGTGGCTTCGCTTTTTTTGTAACCCGCTTCATATCCTAAAAACGAAAAAGTCGTTGCTTTTGTACTGTCCAGTTCCCATTGCAACGTGTATGTTTTTTTAGGCTGATATTGTTCGAGGTTTTTCACTCGAAGCTCTTTTATCTTTTGGTAATTGGCATCGGTAAAATCCATTGTAGATTTCATGTATTCATACGTCATTTTTACACGTTCGGCATATTTTTTCAGCATATGCGTTTCTACCACAAAACCAATCGTATTAAACAGCGAAGTATAACCCGTTGTATATCGCGGACTATCCACAAACTGTCCAAAACCTTTGTCTGGCGTATCTTTAAAAGAATCTACATAAGGCGTGGTTTCGATTTTCTTTTGCTGTAAATCTTTCACCAAAGCCGGCATCATTTCGTTATTCATAAAATCGCCCAAAACCGTTCCCAGTTTATTATGCTGCGTCATAATATAGGTTAGTTTATATTGATAATCAGAGCCATTACTGACATGATTATCGATAAAAACATCTGCATTTATTTTCTGGAAAATCTCCACAAAACTCTTTGTATTTCGAGTATCAGATTTCATTAAATCGCGATTCAAATCGTAGTTTCTGGCATTTCCTCTAAAACCATAAATTTCCGGTCCGTCCTGATTGGCTCTTGTGGTTGAATTTCTGTTTAAAGCACCTCCAATATTATAAACCGGAATACAAACCAAAACGGTGTTTTTTGGAGCTTTCATTTTGCCCGTTGCTAAATCTCTGTAAAATTGCATGGTAGCATCGATTCCGTCAGGTTCTCCGGCGTGAATTCCGTTATTGATAAAAAGAACCGCTTTATTTTTTTGGATTTTCTCAAAATCAAATTCCTTTTCAGGATTATAAACCACCATATGCAAAGGTTCACCGGAATCGGTCAAACCCATTTCTTTCATCTGAATCGTTGGGAAATCATTAGCCAAAAGCTTGAAATAGGATATGGTTTCAGCATAAGAAGCAGATTGGTTTCCGTTTCCTTTCTCAAAAAAAGTATCGTATTTTTTATTGTTTTGAGCGAAAGTAATTATGGTGAAAAGTGAAATGAGAAATGTAAAAAGTTTCATGGTTTTGGTTTTAATAGAAAAGTCAAATATAAAGTTTTATTTGTTTCAGGTTTAAAATTTGAAATGCCGGGTGTTTTTTTACCGCAGAGTTCACTAAGTTTTTTATAGGAAATTGTGTTGATAAACACAGAGATCGCAAAGCTTTGTGAATATAACTTTGCGAACTTTGCCTTAGCCAAGTAAATACGTACAGCTTTGTGAACTCTGCGAAAAACCTTTGTAAACTCTGCGGTAAAATTGTTTCAGGTTTAAAGTTTGAAATGCTGGTTGTTTTTTTTTACTGCAGAGTTCGCTAAGTTTTTTATAGTAAATTGTGTTGACAAACACAGAGATCGCAAAGCTTTATGAATATACTTTGTGAACTTCGCCTTACCAAGATTAATACGTACAGCTTTGTGAACTTTGCGAAAAACCTTAGCGAACTCTGCAATTAATTTTTTTATTAGCATTTCAACTTGAAACCTGAAACAAAGAAAACTTGAAACAAATTTACTTACTTTTGCAAAATGAATAAAAATCACCATTCCAATAATATACTTTTGAATTTAGGCATTGAAAGCCTGAACGAAATGCAAGAGGTTGCTCAGGACGCAATTTTGAACGATAATAATGTTTTACTGCTTTCTCCAACGGGATCAGGAAAAACATTGGCTTTTTTGCTTCCGGTTTTAGAATTATTACAGCCTGAAATTCTTTCTGTTCAGTGTTTAATTTTAGTGCCTTCACGTGAATTAGGTTTGCAAATCGAGCAGGTTTGGAAGAAAATGGGAACGCAATACAAAGTGAATATCTGCTACGGCGGACACTCTATTGATACTGAAATCAAAAATTTAAGCAATCCTCCGGCGGTTTTAATTGGAACTCCGGGCAGAATTGCAGATCACATCGACAGAGACACTTTTCGTACCGATAAAATTCAGACTTTAATTCTGGACGAATTTGACAAATCATTGCAATTGGGTTTTCATGAGCAAATGTCTTATATCATTGGTAAATTAACCAAACTAAACAAACGTGTTTTGGTTTCGGCGACTTCAGATATTGAGATTCCGAGATATACGAGAGTTATAAACCCAACGGTTTTAGATTTTATTCCTGAGGAAGAAGAAAAAGCAAATCTTTCGATGAAAATGGTGATTTCGCCAGCCAAAGATAAATTAGGAAGTTTATTCAGTTTACTTTGTTCGCTGAAATCAGAATCGGCTATTATATTTTGCAACCATCGCGATGCCGCAGAACGTATTAGTGATACCTTAAACGAAAAGGGAATTTATTCTACTTACTATCACGGCGGAATGGATCAGGAAGAACGTGAGCGTGCGTTGATTCAGTTTAGAAATGGAAGTATGAGTTACTTAATCACAACAGATTTAGCAGCACGTGGACTGGATATTCCCGAAATGAAACACGTAATTCATTATCATTTGCCCTTAAAAGAAGATGAATTTACACATCGTAACGGTCGTACGGCACGTATGCAGGCTTCTGGAACGGCGTATATTATCATCCACGAAAGTGAAAAACAATTAGATTACATTGATTACGAAATGGATGTTTTGAATGTAGAAAATGCAACTACTTTACCAAAACCACCGGAATATCAAACTATTTACATTAGTGGAGGAAAGAAAACAAAACTGAATAAAATTGATATTGTTGGTTTCTTTTCTCAAAAAGGGAAATTGGAAAAAGGCGATTTAGGTTTGATCGAAGTCAAAGATTTTATTTCGTTTGCTGCCGTAAAATACAATAAAGTTAAAGACTTGCTTAAAAACATAAAAGACGAGAAAATGAAGGGGAAAAAGTTTAAAATTGAAGTTGCCCGTAAAGTTGTGAAGAAAGAAGAAGAGCGTTAAATTTTAAAAGCAATGACTTTTTTTAATTAAATGCACGCACTTCGTAGTTAAAATTTTGAATATAATTTATTGATAATTAAAAAGTTGCGATGTTTTTGCTTTGAGTTGAAATAAATTTAAACAAAAATCACAATTTATTGTTAATAAAAGAGTGTTTTTAGAAGTAATTTTTCATAATTTCGGCGTTTATTATAGTAGTACAAATTAACCCCAAATTCCGTTATGAAAAAGATTATTACCCTTGCCACTTTGTTCTTTAGTGTTGTTTCGTTTGCACAGATTAAGGTTCTTGAGACTGTTCCTGTTGAAAAATTAGGAAAAGTAAATAACAACTATATTCAAAAAATTGGAGATGAATATACTGTTTATTATACAAGTATTCAAAACGATGACGACTCTTCACCAATGAGAAAGTTTTCATTTAAAAATGTAAACAACGATTACAATAGCCTTTATAGTATTATCATGGGAGGCTTTACTGCAAGCCCTTTGTATGATATTAAATTAGAATTACCTAATAACTATATCTGGTTGCATTACACAGGAAGTGTTCTTCCTGAGAAAGCTACAGTTCAGTTTATGGTTTCGAGCAAAGAAGCTACTTCTGCAACAAGCAGTGTTTCTGAGCCATTCGTAAAAGATCAGATCAATAAATTATTCCAAAAATAATTTACTTCAGTATAAACTAAAAAAGGCTATTCATATTTTGAATAGCCTTTTTTGTTTAGTTTCAGGTTTCAAGTTGTAAAACTTTGTCCCTTTGCAACTCTGAACCTTTGAACCTCAAAAGTTATATTTTCTTTACGTACTGCGTAATAATCACAATTTGCTGTCCATCAACTTTTCCTTCAATATATTCAGCGTTTTCGTGATCTAAACGGATGTTGCGTACAGCAGTTCCTTGTTTGGCCACCATACTTGATCCTTTTACTTTTAAATCTTTAATTAAAACAACAGAATCTCCGTGTTCTAAAATTACGCCATTGCTATCGCGATGAATCAATTTGTTTTCATCATCTTCGCCTTCTCCGGTTGCTTGTGCCCATGCAAGAGTATCTTCATCCAAATACATCATGTCCAATAATTCCTGTGGCCATCCTGCAGCACGCATACGGCTTAACATTCTCCAGGCAACAACTTGTACAGCAACGTTTTCATTCCACATGCTGTCATTAAGACATCTCCAGTGATTTAAATCTACATTATCAGGGTTTTCAATTTGGTCTATACAAGTGGCACACGCAAGGATGCTTTCATCAATACCACCTTTTTGAGTTGGCAATACCTGATATACTTTTAGGTTTTCTTCTGCTGCACAAAGTTCACATTTAGATCCGCTACGTTTGTTTAATTCTCTTTCGATGCTCATTATTTTTGTTTGTTTAAAAATGCGAAATTACTTATAATTGCTTTCGCGTGCAAGTTTATGTTTTGGAGTTGGTATCAACCTTAATAATTGATTTTATTATGGTTTTATTCTAACTATTTTGCCATCTTTTAAGACAATTAATTCGCTATTCATTTTCTTTTTGAATTCAATTAATTTATCATAAACTTTATCCATTCCTTCCAAAATTTTAGTTTGGTTTTCTGTCCTTTTATGAATTTTCATTATAGTACTTTTTAAGTTTATTGAATTTAATTTCGTTAACAATATTAATCTCAGCGTCTAAAATTTTTTCAGCAATCAATTCAGGTTTTCCTCCGGAATTATCAAAAATCATGACTTCGTCAACTATTGGAAGATAAATTTCAAATAAGTTTTTTATCCCATTTATATATCTTCTATGAACAACATCTGTTTCGATATTGTGGCCGCCTTCCAAAACTCTTGTTTTAACTCTTTCAACAGCTAAATCAACATTTTGCAGCCAAAAGAAAAGAAGGGTAACTGTGTAACCATTTTTTTGAGCTTCAATGACTTTTGATTTGTAACTTTTGGTTGCTAAAGTTGTTTCAAAAGCAAAGTTTTCTTTAATTATAAAAAGTTCATTTATACGATTTAGCATTATTCTGCCAGCTTCAAAAGATACTTTTTCAGGTTGAAATGGTGATAATCCTTTTGCAATTTCATCAGCATTTACAAATTCTTTACAATTTAAAATTTCCGGAAGTATAGTGAAAGACGCAGTAGTTTTTCCAGCTCCGTTACAACCTGCGATTATGTAAAGATTTTTATTCATATTAATGCAAATATAATAATTTGAAATTGTAAATAATTTTTTACTTCTTCGCCCTAACCGCATCCGGAACCAGCATTTCGTATTCACCGCCATTTCGTAATACATCACGAACAATGCTTGAGCTTATAAATGAAGTACTTGCAGCGGTTAATAAAAAGACAGTTTCTATTTTAGAAAGTTTTCTGTTGGTGTGTGCAATGGCTTTTTCGAATTCGAAATCGGCTGGATTACGCAAACCTCTTAAAATAAAATGGGCTTTTTGTTTTTTGGCTAAATCTATCGTTAAACCTTCATAAGTAATGACCGATATTTTTGGTTCATCTTTGAAAGTTTCTTCGATAAAACGTTTTCTTTCTTCAAGTGAAAACATGTATTTTTTTTCAGCATTGACACCAATTGCGATTACGATTTCATCAAAAAGTGAAATTCCTCGTTTGATAATATCTTCGTGACCAAGTGTAATGGGATCAAATGATCCGGGGAATATGGCTTTTCTCATTTTTTTTTAGGTTCAGAGGTTCAAAGTAGCAAAGGTTCAAAGTTTTTTATTTAATAAATTAAAATGTTTGAAGCTTTGCTGTTTCTTTTTTGAATTTGGAATTTATCCTGATAACTATCGGGATTGGAATATATTTTACGTTATCCTGAGTGTTTTTATTGCAGGAACCCATTCCTCTTTTTTACAGACTTTACAGCTGGCAGTTCCGGGTTTTTGTTCTTCGGTATGACCACAAAAAGTACAGGCATGGATTCCATCGGTTGTAATGATTTTACTTTTTTCATTGAATGCAGCTGGCAAAATTGGCAAACCAAATTGGACATCCTTATCTTCATAAAAAAATACGCTTACTTCTCCGCTGGTTTCTATAAAAGCATGTTTTACCTGACCCAAATGTTCGATGGATCGTATACGAAGTTCTGAGAAAAATTCATCCTGCGCCAAAGTTTCTTTTTTGAAACTCGATATAGAAAATTTTCCGTCCTGGATTAAACATTCGGTTTTTCCTTCTATAAATTCTTCAAATTTTTTACTTTTTCCGGTAAGCCAGGTTACTGCGCGGTATAAAATAATGATGGTCAAGAAAACAATTGCTGCTGGTATAATTCCTACATCTTCATAAAACATTGGATCGCCTGCTGCTGATCCAAGTGCGATAATAATTACAGTTTCGAAAATAGATAATTGTTTTACACCTCTTTTACCGGCCAATTTTAGCGTAAGCAGTAAAATAGTAAACATTACAGTTGAACGAAATATTACTTCCAGAATAAAAATTTCGGGAAGCTCGTTAAAAAATAGTCTATTCCATTCAAAGATTTCTTTCATTTTTTTTAAGATGCTAAGGTTCTGAGATTCTAAGTTACTAAGTTTTTTGTGTAGAAAGCAAAGTTTTAAAAAACAAAGGTGCTAAAATCTTAGAATCTTAGCACCGTAGTATCTTAGCTTATTTTAAGCAAGCGCTAACTCAATTGCATTGGTGAATAAATCTTCAAGAGAAATTCCGGCTGCTTTGGCTTGTTGCGGAATCAAACTTTCGGTTGTTAAACCCGGAATTGTGTTCATTTCAAGCATATAAGGTTCGTTGTCTACAATAATGAATTCGCTTCTTGAGAAACCTTTCATTTTTAAAACTTCATAAGCACGTTTGGCAGTTTCGCCCACTTTTTGTGTTAGTTCGTCAGAAATTCTTGCAGGAGTGATTTCTTGTGATTTTCCTTCATATTTTGCTTCGTAATCAAAGAAATCATTGTCAGAAACGATTTCTGTTATTGGTAAAACCTTAATTTCTCCTTTGTAATTGATTACGCCAACAGAAACTTCTGTTCCGTCAAGGAAACTTTCTATGATGATTTCGTTGTCTTCTTTATAAGCGACTTCAATTGCGATTGGCAATTCGGCAGCGGTTTTTACTTTTGAGATTCCGAAACTTGAACCGGCTTTGTTTGGTTTTACGAAACATGGTAAGCCTACTTTTTTAACGATTTCGTCTGTATTGATTTCATCGCCTTTATTTAAGTAGTAAGAAATTGCCGTTTTGATTCCGTATGGTTTTAAAACCGATAATAAATCGCGTTTGTTGAAGGTAAGCGCCGATTGATAATAATCGCATGATGATTGTGGAATCCCTAACAACTCAAAATATGCCTGCATTAGTCCGTCTTCTCCCGGAGTTCCGTGAATGGCATTGAAAACACAGTCGAAAGTGATTTTTTTTCCGTCTACTGTAACAGAGAAATCATTTCTGTCGATTGGAAATTCAGCGTCATTTTGGTCTACATAAACCCATTTTTCCTTGAAAATATGAATACGGAATCCGTTGTATTTTGTTTTGTCAAGATATTGATGTACTACGTTTCCTGAGATAAGTGAGATTTTATATTCGCTTGAATATCCGCCCATTATGATGGCTATGTTTTTCATTTTTTATCGTTTAATCGTTTATTTGTTTTGTTGTTTAATCGTTTTTTTTGCCACGAATTTCTCGAATTTTCTCGAATTTTTTATTCTCATTTTTGTCAGACTGAGCGGAGTCGAAGTCCGCGCAAAGTGATTCAGCAAACGGGACTTCGACTCCGCTCAGTCTGACAACTATAGTCGCTCTACTTTGTCATTTTGACTGAGGAGAATCACACTAGTAATTTCGTTTGCTGCGTAAATTCAGTGCGTTGCTCTCTGGATGTGATCCCTCGTTCCTCGGAATGACAAACTGTGTGTTCTCATGAAACCTAAAACCCTAGCCCAGATGGGAGCGGCATACTTTTTCTGGCTTCTTTAGCCAGGAAAAGATACAGCGGACAGCAGGAAACAGCTCCTAATCCTAACTCTTCGACTTCGCTCAGAGTGACAGAAGAAATTCCAAATTTTGAAATTGCTTCGCCTGTTCACTATCGCTCGGGTCCAAATTCCATTTTTTTTAATATTTGGTAATATAGTATTACTACTATTATTAATATTACTTAAAACAAAATTATCATTTTTTTTGAAACGAAATAGCTTTATCTTTGCGACAACTAAAAATAAATTTATGAGTTTACGTAAGTATTTAACTAGCCGTGTGTTTTTTTTACAAGTATTGGGTGCGGCTGCTATTATTGCCGTTTTAGGTTATTTGTTTATGCATTGGCTGACTTTTACCACTGATCACGGACATGAAATTACGGTTCCGAATTTGTCTAAACTGACAGAGGAGCAAGTAGAATCAAAATTGGATGAATTAGATCTGGATTATGTGCTTTTGGATAGTGTTGATTACCGAAGCGGATTTCCTAAATACAGTGTTGTTGAGCAAGATCCGTTGCCGGGAACGAAAGTAAAAGTAGGTCGAAAAATATATATTAAAATCAATGCTTCCGGTTTTTCTTCTGTTAGAATTCCGGATTTAATCGAAAAAACGTATCGTGAAGCGGTTCCTACTTTGAAAGCTTTAGGGCTTGAGGAGGGAACGATTACTTATATTCCGAACTTAGGAAAAGATATGGTTTTGGAGATGCGTTATAAAGGAAGAAACTTAAAAGTTGGAGATCGTGTATTGAAAGCTTCTAAAATTGATTTGGTTTTAGGAGACGGAAAAGCGACTTATGTAGATGAAAGTCAGGCGACAGATAGTACAGCAGTGCCTGCAGAAACCCCAGAAGATGAACAATAATATTGAAAATTTAGATCTGGAAGACGAATTATTCGAACATTTTAGATTTGAGGTCCCTAAAGGTCAGGCGCTTTTGCGTATTGACAAATATTTAATGAATTTGATTCAGAATGCGACCCGAAATAAAATTCAGAATGCCGCAACTGAAGGAAACATTTTTGTAAATGATATTCCGGTAAAATCAAATTATAAGGTAAAACCTTTTGATGTAGTAACAGTTATGTTATCGCATCCGCCGTTTGAAAACCATATTCTGCCGGAAGATCTTCCGTTGAATATTGTGTATGAAGACGACGCACTTTTACTGATTAATAAAGAACCGGGAATGGTTGTGCATCCAGGTCACGGAAATTATACGGGAACGCTTGTTAATGCTTTGGCGCATCATTTTGATAATTTGCCAATGAACAGCAGCGAACGTCCAGGATTAGTGCACCGAATTGATAAGGATACGTCCGGACTTTTGGTTGTTGCCAAAACGGAAGCGGCTATGACGCATTTAGCAAAACAGTTTGAAGCCAAAACGTCTGAACGTGAATATATTGCTCTTGTTTGGGGAAATGTTGCCGAAGAAGAAGGAACAATTGAAGGAAATCTTGCAAGACATTTGAAAGATCGCATGCAAATGGCGGTTTTTGCTGATCCCGAAATTGGTAAACCTGCCATTACGCATTATAAAGTTTTGGAACGTTTTGGTTATGTAACTTTGATTTCCTGTAAGTTAGAAACGGGAAGAACGCACCAGATTCGTGCGCATATGAAACATATCGGGCACCCGTTATTTAATGACGAGCGTTATGGTGGTCATTTGATTTTGAAAGGAACTACGTTTACAAAATACAAACAGTTTATAGAGAATTGTTTTAAAGCGTTGCCACGTCAGGCTTTGCATGCTAAAACACTTGGTTTTGTGCATCCAAATACGGGCGAAATGATGCGTTTTGATACTGAATTACCTCAGGATTTTCAGGATTGTATTGAGAAATGGCGCAACTACGGAAAGTCGCATAATATTGAAGACGAGGAGAATTAATTAGATAATTTGTCAATTAGGCAATTAGATAATTTTATATAAACACGAATTCCACTAACTTACACGAAAATTAATCTGTGTAAATTAGTGGAATTTGTGTTTTAATTTATTGTTTATTGAATCGTTTTAATCCTCAAATCAATTATTTTAGCTTCTCCGTTTGTTATAAATCCCAGTTTTCCTTTTTGGCTCAAATTGCTTTTTTCGAGAGAGCATTCTAGTGTGGTTTCGTTATCAACGGAATAGAATAATTGATTATTTATCACTTTTATTTTTACAGCGTACCATTTATTGTTTTCTAATTTTAATGCTTTTTTAAATAAAGTTGGTCCACCTCGTTTGTTGTATTCATCGCTTCCTTTTTTGTAAGTGCCTTTACCGATTACGATATTTTGATCGATTTGATAGAGATAAGTTCTGATGTAATTTTCTTTATCGATGTTTAACATGACTTCAAATAAAGATTCTTTTGTCATGTTTACTTTAAAACTGATTTCATAGTTTTCAGGAAGTTGTTTTTTAGATTCTATAACGCCCCAATGCATTGGCCCTCCGGTTCCTGTTAAAGTATCACTTGCAAGAATCCATTCTTTGGAATTAAAATTCCATTCTGATTTAAGTTTTGAGGTATTTGTTATTTTATATTCTTTTTCTCTAGTTGAAATTGCTGCGCAGGAAAAAATTAATAACACTGTTGTTATTAGTATGAGGTGTTTAAAATTCATTTATGTGTTTTTAATTCAATTCTGAATGGTATTTTATTTTTCCAATTGATCCGGTTGGAGTTGGAATAAGTTCAAAAACAGAAGTAGGAGCTAGGCCTTGTTCTATGCGATGTGAAACATATAAAATACTCACATTTGTTTCTTGTTTTATAGTATTAATGAGTTGGATTACTAATTCTACATTTTCATCATCCAGACCTTCTACAGGTTCGTCGAGAATTAATAATGGCGGATGTTTTAAAACGGCGCGAACAATTAATGCAACTCTTTGCTGCCCGATGGAAAGATCGATGAAACGTTTTTTTCTTAAATGTGTCATTTCAATTACTTCAAGCCATTGCGAAACAATTTGTTTTTGATGTGTGGTTGGCTCAATGTAAAGTCCTATAGAATCGAAGAATCCGGAGAGAATCATTTCTTCTAAAGTGTGGCTTTTTTGAAATAAATCGGTCATTGAAGTTGCGAAGATTCCGATTTGTTTTTTGATGTCCCAAACGCTTTCGCCGCTTCCTTTTTTTCTTCCAAATAAAAATAAATCCTGACCAAAACCTTTCGGATTATCGCCTGTAATTAAGGATAAAATAGTGCTTTTCCCCGAACCATTCGGACCAATTAATTGCCAAAATTCGCCTTGTTTTATGGTCCATGAAATATTGTCGACTATTTTTCGTTCGTCATAACTTACAGAAACATTTTCTAATTTTATTAATACACTTTCGTGGAAGGAATGCGTTTCTATGGCTTTTGGAATTGCAGCTGTATTTAAGGTTTTAAAGTGGCTTTCGGTTTTTGAAATAGGATGCAGTTCAAATGTATTGTCTTTAATCTGGGCTTTATTCGGGACAAAATTTAATACGTCTGTAACACGATTTACAATTTGAATAATGGCAATAACATTTGCTAAATCTTTTAACGATTCTGCCAAAATTACGCGCGAAGCCTGATCTAAATGATCAAACGGGTTGTCGAAAATAATAAAATCAGGTTTTTGATTGATGCAGTATTTTAAGAATTCTTTTTTGCGTTCTCCTGAAGAAAAAGTGCGCAATTGTCTGTGTGATTCCGGAGAAGCTTCAACAGAATCGTATTGGTATTCTTTTTCGATAAATTTCTCGATCGCAATATCAGAAAACAAGATTCCTTTTTGGTTGTTAAAAACGGCTAATTCTCCTTTTGCTTCGCCTGAAAGTATTGTTTCTATAAAGGCTTTTTTATTTACCAGATTTGATAAAAGTATATCCCAATGTTGCATTTTGTTAGTTATTTTTTTTGCCACAGATTAAAAAGATTAGCACGGATTTTTAAAATCATTTTAATTCTTTAATCTATGGCTAATAATTATGAATTTTACTTCACGGTTTATTTTGTTTCTTGTGTAAACATGTCGCGATCGTTTCTCGACCATTCGCTCCAGGAACCCACATATAGTTTTGGAATTTCAATTCCCGCATAATTCATTGCTAACAATGTATGGCAGGCAGTAACTCCTGAACCGCAATGTATAATTACATTTTCGGGTTTTATGTCGCCTAAAATTTCAGTATATTTTTCAGCCAAAACTTCAGATGATTTATAAAAACCATTTTCATCTAAATTTTCGCTAAATGGAACATTTATGGCACCGGGAATATGTCCTGCAATTAAATCCAGCGGTTCTGTTAAACCATCAAAACGATTTTTATCTCTTACATCGATTACGATATTTTGACTGTTATTTCGGGCTTTTTCGACTTCTTCTATATCGGCAAAAGCCAAATTCCATTTCGAAATAGGATACTTTTCAGTTGTTTTAAAAGTTTCAATTTCAGAACTTGTCTCAAAACCAGCTTTTATTGCAGCCTGCAAACCTCCATTTATAACCTGAACTTTTTTATGTCCGATTGATTTTAGCATCCACCAAAATCTTGCAGCGGCATTCGATCCGTTTTTGTCATCATAAATAATAATATGACTTTGAGGTGAAATTCCCAGTTTTGAAAGTACTTCTGCAAAATTTTCCAATGATGGCAAAGGATGTCTTCCGCCATTTGCAGGATTTTTTTGTACAGCTGCCAAATCTTTATTCAAATCAATATAGCGAGCACCTTTTAAATGTTCGTTTCTATAATTTTCTTCGGCATTTGCGCCGGCTCGTGCATCAATTAAAACAACTTCAGATGAATCTTTTAAATTTAAAAGTTCTTCGGGATTTATAAGGGGCGAAAGTTTCATTTGGTATAGTTTGTTTTCTGGTATTGTTCAAATAAAAATTACCGTTGTTTTATTAATCAGGGATTTTTTCGATTAATATTTCATTTTCGGCCTTATCAAAATAAGTACAGGTCATGGCGATAATATCCACTCTCCATTTTGCAATTCCGCATTGTGCTGCGTGATTACAAAAAGTAAGATAATCTGTTTCACCGTTCTGGTGCATTACCAAAAATTCGATAAAACGTTCTTTATTAGCAAAGGCTTCAACTTTAATTTCAGGATATTTTTCGTCAGCACTAACATTGTAGTTGTTAACGCCGTAATATTCAACATGACCGTCATTTACGAATGTATCGTAGCCTAGAACACCCAGAATAATTAAGTCTTGTATATAGTTTGGAAAATCGGCTCCGCTTTTTACTTTGGCATGTGCTTCTTTTATTTGTTCGATTGTAAACATGATATTTTAGTTTTTAAGTTAAAAAGTTTGCTACGAATTACACTAATTTTTACGAATTCATATTGAAGAGTTTGCGTATAAAAATTGGTGCAAATCCGTGTAATTCGTGGCGAAAAAATCGTTCGTAGCGAAAAGATTATTGTTTCAAAAATACAATTAATGGTTTTATAAATTGATCGAAAGATTCAATATGTGGTAAATGTCCTGTATTTGGAACTTCAACTAATTTTGAATTCGGAATTGCCTTTTGCGTTTTTTTACCTAATTCGGCATAATTCCCCATTGTTTTTCTAACTTCTTCCGATACAAATTGTTTTCCTATTGCGGTTTTATCTCTTGTTCCGATGATTAGTAAAGTGGCACTTTTGATGTTTTTAAATTCGTAAACAACAGGCTGTGTAAAAATCATATCGTACATCAATGCCGAATTCCAAGCTACCCGGTCATAATTGGGTGCCGATGTCCAGCCCGCGCTTAGTTCTGCCCATTTCTGGAAATCTGCATTCCATTTTCCATCATAATAATTCGCCATTTGGTATTTTTTTATGGCTTCGTAATTTTGTTTTAGTTCGCTTTCGTACCATGAATCTATGGTTTGATAAGGAACAACAAGTTTCCAGTCTTCAAGACCAATCGGGTTTTCTAAAACTAATTTTTCAGCGGTTTCAGGATACATCAAAGTAAATCTTGTGGCTAACATTCCGCCCATTGAATGCCCTAGAATAGTTGTTTTCTTAATTCCCAAATGATCTAATAATTTTTTGGTGTTTTGAGCAAATTGCTGAAAGCTGTATTGATAAGTTTCGGGTTTTGTTGATTTTCCAAAACCAATCTGATCCGGAACAATTACGCGAAAACCTTCTTTTGTCAGGGCTTTTATAGTTGTTTCCCAATAAGCTCCGTTGAAGTTTTTGCCGTGTAGTAAAACGATATTTTTGTTGTTGTAATTATCGGGTTTAATATCCATATACGCCATTTTTAAAAGCTGGCGCTGATTGCTCAATTCTAAAAACTGAACAGGAAAAGGATATTCGTAATTGGTTAAATTAATGTCGAGTGCTTTTATATTTTCTTGCTGCGAAAAACAAAGAAAGGGAAGGAGAAGAATTATAAATTTCAGATTTTTCATTTCAGTTTAGTATTGGTTTGCATTAACTATAAAATTAAAGTTTACCATTTTAAAAGCAAAACTTAAAATCTTAAAGTTATCAGAAAATAACAATTTTGCATTATCCCATAACCGACCTTCTGGACAAAAATATTATAAATGAATTTAAACACAAATTGCACGAATTTGCACAAATTATAATAGTTACCTTAGTTTCTTAAATTTATTTCACAAATAAAATTAATGACAATTCGTGTAATTTTTGTTTGTTTTTATGCTTATTTCCAGACGCTATGCCATAACTGCAATAATGTTTAAGGCAACTTCGCCTAATTCTTGATTACCAATAATTTCTACTTTTTGTTTTGCATCATCCGGTGTTATTCCTTTTGAGAACAAAAGCCAGGCGTCGTCCGGATTTATTTTAATAATTGAAGTTGGCTTTTCTTCAAAGAATTCAATAAATTCCCATTGTTTTTCTTTTTTAATAATACTCCATTGACCTCCAATTTCAGTCTTTACAATCAAAGTTACGATTGTGCCTTTTTGTGCCGAAACATCCCGATAAGTGTGGGGTAAAGCATACATGAAAGTGCTGATAAAAGGATAGAATAATTCTTTGGTAAAAAGTGCCTGTTTGCCAACAGCATTTCGAATTTGTTGTTGATGCAGGAATTTTTCGGTGTATTCCCGGGCAATATGAAACCAGTTTAATGAAGTTTCTTCGCCAGCCCAATCTACTGAAAAAATGGCATCTTCAAAAGGATCTAATGTTTGTAAATGTGCTGCATATTGTTTTCCGGTACTTTCTAATAATTCAATTATAACATTCGGACTAAGTCGTTTTGTAGCGTTTGTCCAGGTCATATTGAGCTGATTTAAAAAGTCGACCAGATCACGGTATGAATTAATATTTTCAGGCTTTTCTCCAAAATAATGATCTCTTGAAAAAGATAAACCTCTCAGGTTTCCGTCAAGTAAATGGGAAGCAATATCTTTTACGATCCATTTTTTTGCAACAGTTCTGGCATTCCATTCATCTTCGGTTAATGATTTTAAAAGCTGAATTAACAAATCATCAAGAATAGAAAAAAGAGGTAAGGTTTTTATCGGAACAATTTCAGAAGATTTCATAAACTAATTCGCTTTTATGATGTTTTTATATCGTTGTTTTTAAGTGTTACAACCCGTTGCGGATACGGTATATCAATATCAGATTCATCAAAACGTTTTTTAATACTTTGCAATAAATCGCAATACATGACAAAACCATCTGTAGAATTTTTTGCCCAGGCCCATGCTTTTAAGGTAACGCTCGAATCTGCAAGAGCCACAACGCGCGCTACAACCAAAGGTGTATTTTGTTTCTTGTTTTCGGCTGTTCTGGTATCGATAAAAAGAGGATGTTTTGCAATTTCATCTTTCATGATTTCCAATGCTTTGTCAATATCTGATTCGTAACCGATACCAATTTCGATGATTTTACAGCATTTCGTATCGTGCATATTGGTATTTACAATAATCTGATTGCTAATGACGGAATTGGGAATAATGATTCGGTTGTTTTCGGCATCTTTCAAAACGACTTGTCTCAGGTTTATATCTTCAACCGTGCCAACAAAATTGTTGATGGTGATTTTATCGTTGATTCGGAAAGGCTTGAAAATTACCAGAAAAACACCACTTACAATATTGCTCAAAGCTTGTTGAGAAGCAAGTCCGGCGACTAATGAAATCATTCCCGCTCCGGCCAGAAAAGAATGCCCAATGATTTTAAATTCAGGAATTTGAATTAAAGCAAAAGCAAATCCTAAAATATAAATTACGGTTATAATTAAATGTTTTAAAAACTTTAATCCTGTGGCATCATATTCTTTATCAGATAATTTTCGGTACAAAAAATAACGCAATGCTTTTTCTGTAATAGCACCTAAAATAATAGTTGTAAGTGCAATTATTGCAATGGTAAAAGCTATTTTAAAGTCTTTTGTAAAATCGATCATGCGCTTTAAGTTTTGTGAAAATCCTAAAAAGTTAGAAAAGCTAATTTACGAAGTTTTCCAGCTATTAGCGTAATTGTTTTATAAAGTATTGCTAGACTTTTGCTGAGAAAGAACATTTTTTGCTGATTTTAAAATTATAATTAATTGATAGCTAATGTGATAAAGCAGGATAGGACAGGATGGTCTCTTTTGAGCTTATAAGTAAATTTAGTTATACTAACATATAACCAAAATTTATGAAAAAAAGTAACCTACCATTTAAGTTTTTACTTAAATTATTTATGATCTACGGATTTATTAACAGTTTTGTTAATCTTCAGGCTCAAACATTAGCTTTTCCTGAAGCCACTGGTTTTGGACGATTTACAACAGGGGCAAGAGGGGCTGCAAATCCTCAAATTTATTTGGTAACCAATTTAAACGACAGCGGCCCGGGTTCGTTTCGCGATGCCGTTAGTCAGGAAGGACGATTTGTGATATTTAAGGTTGGAGGTATTGTAAACTTGCAAACTCAGGTTGTTGTAGCAAGTAATACGACGATTGCAGGACAAACTGCAACAGGCGAGGGAATTGTGTTTTTGGGACCAAGAGTAACTTTTACAGGAGCCAATAATACGATTGCCAGATACCTTAGAATTCGGTATGGCGGAACTGCCCAAAATCAGGATGCATCGGGACTTGCAAATGGTGCCAATATGATTTTTGATCACATGACTTTTACCTGGGGAACAGATGAAGTTTTTTCTATAAACTGGGATAGTAAAGGTGTAAGTCCTGATAATATTACAATTCAGAATTCTATTATTGGGCAGGGATTGCATCGCCATAATCATTCGGCGGGCGGATTGATACAGCCTTCCGGCGGAAAAATAAGTTTGATTGGAAATTTATATATCTGCAATAAGACACGTAATAATAAAATTAAGGGAATTAATGAGTTTGTAAACAATGTGGTTTACAATTGGGGAAATTACGGTAATACCTACGGACACACAGAATCTGGCGATGCATACATTATGGGTGGTGATTCTGCAGGAAGTTCTGATGTAAATATCATTAATAATTATTTTATTGGCGGACCCAATACCAGTACAACTATTTCAACGCCTTTTAACCGCGGAAACGATAATTTCTCCTTGTACGGATCAGGAAATTACTTTGATAACAATAAAGATGGAGTTTTAAACGGGACTTTGGTTCCCGCAGATTTAACCGGATATCCTACAGGAGATATTTCTACGATATTATCAACTCCATATGATTATCCAATGAAGAACACTACTTTAAGTGCTCAGGATGCTTATAATAAAATAGTTTCAGATGTTGGAGCTTCTTATCCAAGACGTGATCAGGTTGATAATTTGATGATTTCTGATTTGATGTCGAAAGGAACAACGGCAACTTATGTTTATGTTCAAACAGATTTGGCTACTCAATTTGGATTTATAAACGGTGGTGCAGGTCATGTTTACGGCGCTCCGGCTCCTTTGGATACAGACAATGACGGAATGCCGGATGCCTGGGAAGATGCAAATGGATTGAATAAAAACCTTGCCGATGCTTTATCTGTTAGTACATCGCACGCGCCTTATCTGAATATTGAGGTTTATATTAATGGATTAACGAATGAAACGCCTCCCGATTTTGTAATTCCGCCATCAAATATAAATTTTACAGATCTGGTTTCTATCGAAAATCCCGCATCGAGTTCTTTAAACATTAACTGGACTGATAGCGCCACTAATGAAAATAATTATATTGTAGAACGTTCTGTAAATGGCACTGATTTTATAGTAATTGCGACATTAGGCGCTAATATTACAAGTTATAACGATACCGGTTTAGCACCAAATACACAATATTATTATCGTGTTAAAGCAACAAATAGTACTGAATCATCGGTTTATGAAACTACATCTTTAACTACACCGCCAATTCCGTTACCACCAACTAAGGCAACAGCTCCAAGCCCGGATTCGGGATTTATTAATGCTGAATTGTCGGGCGGTAACTTAACTTTGAAATGGAGCGGGAGTTCTAATACAGTAAACTATGCTGTATATTTTGGTACAGATCCTTTAAACTTAACCAAATTAGGCGATGTTGCTTATACTGCAAATCCACTTTATCAGGTTACGGGTTTAAGTTCGGCAGTAAATTATTATTGGAGAATTGATGCCATCAATGAAAAAGGAACAACAACGGGAGATGTATGGAGTTTCCGTGCGCTTACACCAAGTCTTGTTGGGCATTGGCCGTTTAAAGAAACTGCTTCTCAGGGAGAACAAATTACAGATATTACATCTTATGCCAATCATGGGGCTTTGGATATTGCTTTTGATAATGCCAATGTAAGAGTAGCCGGAAAAGCAAATAATGCGATTGATTTTGCAACATCTGCAAATGATAAAATTATGGTGAAGATTCCAAATCAGGATCATTTGTTGTTTGATAAAAGTTCGTTTACAATTTCATTTTGGATGAAAGCGGCTCCGGTTTTATTGCCAGGTTCTTCAACCACTAGTATTTATGTTTTGTGTAAAGGTTCGTTTACCAAAAACACAACAACAGGAGCAACCGGAAGAAGATATAATATAGAAATCAAGGGCGGACTCTTGCGTTTTGCCATTGATGATGATAAAACGAAAAAAGAAGTAACAACAGCCGCCGCCAAATATTTTACAGACGATTGGGTAAATGTTGTTATTATGAGAGATGTTCTTGCTCATAAAATGAGAATTTATACCAATGGCGTATTCTCGGCTGAACTGGATGAATCTGCCGTAACCGGAATTTCTGAAGAAACGGGTTTAATAATTGGCAATATCGGAGAATTGGAACTCGCATCAGGAACTGCGCCTGCACCGTATAAAGGGAAATTTGATGAGCTTCAGGTATTCAATTATCCTTTAAATGCAACTGAAGTATTGGGATTATTTAATCAGGAATTTTTAAGTACCGAAAAATTTAGCCAGCATAAAAATGCAGGAATTGTATATCCAAATCCCGTAAAAGATCAAATTTTTATTAATATTCCGGATCATGCATCGTCTTATGCAACGGCAACTTTGAGCGATATGACAGGCAAAATTATTCTGAAAGAAAAAATTACTTCTGATGGAAACGGGCTTTTTGCTTTAAATATTTCGAATAGAAAAATAGCAGGAATATATGTTTTGAATATTTCTTTGGAAGATTTAAACAGAACTTTTAAAATTTTAGCAGAATAACTTTCTAAACACATAGAAACATAGTTTTGTGTTGTCAAAAAAGAATACAAAAAGAAACGAGTTTCTCACACATAGTCAGCTATGTTTGTTTAGATAAGTAAAACGCCTTTTTAGGTTTTTAAAATCTATGTTTCTATGTGTTTAAATAAATTATATTCAAAGATTTCTAATAAAAAAAACCGTTACATTGATTTGTAACGGTTTTGTAATTTATAAAAATCAGATTTTAATTTAAAGCCCAACAAAATCATCACTTTTCGGGAAAATACTTAAAGCTTCGATAGCAATTTCCGGCGTTGGAGAAGCTAATTTACGCAATTTCGTATCCATCCAGGCGCCATCTACGGTAATTACGGCACAAAGTGTATCGTCTTCTTTTCTAAATTCGTGAATGATAGACCAGCGCGAAGCATCAGCTTTCATTTTTGATGTTTTAGTATGAATGAATATTTTGTCTGAAAGTTTTAATTCTTTTCTAAAAACACATTCTTCTCTAAACAAAACAGGACCAAAACCCTGCGTTTGCATTACTTTTAAAGTTAAGCCTAATTCTTCCAGGATTTCGATACGATGCTGTGCGCCAAAATCGTAATAAGCACTGTGACGAACGTGAAAATTAGGGTCAAGATCTGACCAGCGAAAAGATATTTGTTTGGTAAATGAAGCCATTTTTTATTTTAATTTTATGAAAATCGAAATTACAAATAAAAAAGCAAAGGCAACTTTTTTGAAAAGTTAAATCTTAAAAATACTCTGTTTTAAAAGGTGTGAAATCCTGTAGTTTTGGCAAAGGCCGAATCATCATTTTCGTTTGTTTTTTTGTTTTCGGAAAATCATCTTCGCCGTAAGGTTCTGTTGTTTTTATTCTGACTCCGGTTGAAAGATTAAAATCAACGATTCCCATTGTTCCCTGACCGTCAGAATATACCTGGGAGAAACCGATTAACTCAAAATTCCCGTTTTGATATCTGAATTTGTGTTCAAAATTCCCCCGGATAAGTTCGTTATGAATGCTTAAAACTCCTTTTATAATGGTTATTTCATAAAAAGAATTACCATTGTAATAACCGTTTCTCCCTTCTGGAAATTGTGGATCTATTGCTTTGATTGTAGAAATTATTTTTTTGAAAGTACCATTAGTTTCTGCAAAATAAATTTCGAGTTTGTATGGCGCTGTTTCACTTACAGTATCTTGTAAAACCTGAACGTAATCAATTAAACCATCTTTATTTAAATCACCTTTTACTTTTGTAATTTCTTTGGTGAAATTGTTTTGGGCAGAAAGCATTACTGAAAAAAGAAGGGCAAACGGAAATATAAATTTGGGCATTATAAGTTATTTTAATTTTGATTCTTCAATGACAGAAATTGTTATGTCATCTTCATTTAATGATTGTAAAAAATCAGAGGCGTCAAATACTTCACCAATAGTTGTTACACCGGTTTTCTTCAATTTTCCTGATAATATTCTGTTCACAGTTTCAACAACCAAAGGCGATGTAACGGCATATATATCTTGGCCTTGAGCCAAAATAGTTCTTTTTGTATTTTCTTTTATTGCGACAACTTCTAAACAAAAAAGCTGAGATGATCTGTTCTTTTCATCGGTTGGTTTTGGTTCTGGAGTTTCTGCATTTCGAAGATCATCTAATGAGTTTTGACTCAGGAAAGTATTAATGGAATTTACTTTTAAATGACGCGAGATCGTAATAATTTCTGAAAGAGGCAAAGCCACAACATCTTTAATTCCGATTGGATTTTTAAAATCCCATTGTATTGGAGCACTCGGCTGGAGTTCCTGTAAACGATTGTCTTTTAAGGTTAATCTTGTATAATGATTTCTATCTCCCGTTAATCGAGTTCCTTTTGTAGGATGCCATGAATCCAGGCCAATGTAAACATTTATCTCATCAATTGTGTCCCAATCCTGAGTTATGGCAGTGCTTAATAAATCGGCCAATCCGCCGTAAAAAGCAACGGCAGGAATTACTGAAATTTCGCTTGATTTTGCTTTTTCCGAAAACTTTTCAAATACATCTAAAACGGCTTTTTGTTCGGCGCTTAAATCTATATAATGAATTCCTAATCGCAAAGCCGATTGAATGATAGGTTCTGCAGTGTCTAAAAAAGGACCGGCGCAGTTTATAATAATTTTTGTTCCCGAAAAGGCTTCGTCTAATGATTTTGAATCACTAATATCTGCTGCTTTTATCGCTGAATCCGGATATTGTTGCTGTAGATATAATAACTTTTCATAATCTCTTCCGGAAAGAATTAATTTGTAGCCTTGCCTTTGAAGTTCAGCTGTAATAAATTTCCCGGTATGCCCGTAAGCGCCATAAATTGCAATGCTGTTTTCCATTATTAGAAAGATTTATTTTGTTTAAAAAGACTGATTTATTTAGAATAAAAATCAAATGGTTTCTAAATTATCCCATTCATATTCTATCTTATTTAATTTTAGATAATACGGGATAAGAAGAAAAATTTCAATTCGAATTTGAATATGACCGTCTCCGGTTGTAAAGGGAAGTATAAACATTGAAGCGATACAAATTACAACTCCACAAATGGCATCGATTTTGCCAATTGAGATTGCATTTGGTTTTTCAAACCAAAGAGAATAAGCGGCAAAACCTTTAAATGCTGCAATTGCAATAATGAAAAGTCCAGTGCCAGTATACGCATTGTTGCTTGAAAAACCATAAAGGGATAAGTCAATATTTGACATAAATAAATTACCAATGAGCGAACTTATTGCACAAATACCCAAAAGCATAAAAATCCAGCAAAAGGTTTTAATCCACCATGGTAAAAGTTTTCTTCTGATGACAGGAGGTTTTTCAAATTCGTTAAATTGGCTTTCTAATTCCTGATCCATTATACTTATTTTCTTGTTTGTAAAATTATTTCTTAGAAAACCTGATATGTTATTCCAAATCTGAAAATTTTAGAATATGCATCATTTGTACCTCCAACATATCCGTCCATATAATTTAGCAATCCGAAAGAATAGCCCAGATAAACACCAAATTTTTTATAATCTGTCGATACCTGAATCCTCGGGCGAAAATCGGTACTTATTGTTTTTCTGTCTACAGAGGTTGTATAGTTATTTCCGTCTTCATCAGTAGCGTCTCCGCATTCTTTAGTGTTTAAAATGCTGGCAAAATCAAAACCAGCTACTAAATCTATTGGTAATTTTGATGCATTAAAACGATATCCTATAAAAGGATTTGCATTTATAGTATTGATGCTCATTATTGTTTTTCCGGAAGCAGGAACGTTATAACTATTTACTTCATTATACAGAGATATAGAGTTTATAGAAGTTTTGCTTCCTATGTTTTCGTACCCTAAACCAATTCCATATACAAAGTTAGCTTTGGTTACTCTTTTTAAATTTACAGAAACGCCATAAGAAAGTACATTTTTTGAGCCATAAGGATTGTTTGTATATCCTGAACCTGAGTTGTTATTAAAGTTTATAGACGAAGAAGATTCTGCGCTTTCTCCACTAAAAGAAGAAAGTCCTGAATCCAGCGACACTCTTAATTCGGTTTTTTGGCAATATGAATTTGAATAGATTAGAAAAGAAAATGCAAATACAATTAGTTTTTTCATTAGGTTTTGGTTTAGTTTATGGAACGCTAATGTAGCTAAAATTGTATTATATGTTATTTGCAAATTGTTATTCTTTTTGCTCTTCTTCTTTTAAATTCAGCTTTTTCACAATCCACGGAAGTGTCAGTCCTTGCCCAATAAGCGTTAAAAGAACAACGGCTACAGAAATAAATATTATGGCATTTCGTTGGGGAAAAGGAGTTCCGTCTTCAAGGAATTTCGGCAAACCTAAAGCGATTGCAAGAGAAACAATTCCGCGCATTCCGGACCAGCTGATAATGAAACTATTTTTAGAATCCAGTAGGGCGTGTTCGCTTACTTTTCGTCTTTTTTTATCATTGTTTTGAAAAGCTTTTTGAAGATTAATTTTTTGAAGAAATATCCTTATCATTCTGGTCAATAATGCTACAGCTGTTATAACGGCTGCATAACCAATGTATGGTAAAATCATATCGTTATCAATATCTTTTAGGATATATCTAAAATTTAGTCCGATTAGGATAAAGATTAATCCGTTTAGGAGGAAAATAATAATGTCCCAAAGGCTTTTTGAACTGTTTTTTAAGTTTTGAGGAAAAATTTTATTACTGAAGCGGGATATTGCCAAACCTAATACGACAACAGCAATTACTCCCGAAACGTGAAGATGTTCTGCAATTAAATACGTTACAAATGGCATTAAAAGCATAAAACCAATGGTCGCATTGGTGTTTTTATGGACTTTGGTAAGAATGACCGATAAAATTTTTGCCATAACAAAACCAACTAAAAAACCTCCGCCTAATAATAATATAAAGTTAAGTGTGGCTTTCCAGATTATAAATGCAGAACCCATTGCGGCTGCCACGGCAAAACGGTATGCAACTAAGGCTGAGGCATCATTAATAAGACTTTCTCCTTCGAGTATTGTAATGGTTTTTTCGGGTATTCCTAAACCTTTTGTTATGCTTACTGCTGCAACGGCATCGGTGGCAGAAAGTATGGCGCCAAGTACAAAAGATAGTGGCCAGCTCATGCCGGGAATCATGTAATGTGAGACGACTGCGATCCAAAATGTGGTTAGGAAAACCAATGGTATTGCCAAATTGCTTATTGTACCCAGGTTTGTTTTAAAATGTTTTGGAGAAATATTAAAAGAAGCATCATACAAAAGTGGCGGAAGAAATATCAGAAAGATAATTTCTGGATTGATTTCGATTTCGCCCATTGAAGGGATAAAGCCAATTGCGATTCCGGCAATTACTAAAAGAATTGGGTAGTGTAATTTTACTTTATCTGCAAATGCAGAGAGACCAATTACAATGGCGAGTATAAAAATAATAATGCTGTAGTTTTCCATTTTTATATTTTAGAAAAATGCTAATGTAAGTATTTCGGGATTTAATTGAAAATATTGGAAAGATATTAAACTGTCAGAAGAAAATGATTTTCTTATGAAACAGGATGCCCTAGCCCTGATGGGAGCGGCATCCTTTTGTGCCGGGGTTCGGCACAAAAGATACAGCGGACAGCAGGAAACAGCTCCTGATAATGACACGTAAAGTACTGATATGCCATGATTGTCAGGTTTTAAAAATGTCATGTTGTCAGATGAATTTTATTGCGCCGACATGAAACTGACAATTTACTTTGGTTTTTTATATTGGCACAAAGATTGACTTATGCCACCTGAGTTATAAAATGTATATCAAAATTAAATATATAAAAAATGGGTAAAATAATCGGAATTGACTTAGGTACGACGAACTCTTGTGTTTCTGTAATGGAAGGTAACGAAGCAGTTGTTATTCCTAACGCAGAAGGAAAAAGAACAACGCCATCTATCATCGCTTTTGTTGAAGGTGGAGAAATTAAAGTAGGTGATCCTGCAAAAAGACAAGCGGTAACGAATCCTACAAAAACGATTGCTTCTATTAAACGTTTTATGGGACACACTTTTGCTGAAACTCAGGAAGAGGCAAAAAGAGTTCCTTACAGTGTTGTAAAAGGTGACAACAATACGCCACGTGTGGATATTGACGGTCGTTTATACACTGCGCAAGAATTGTCAGCAATGACACTTCAAAAAATGAAAAAAACTGCTGAAGACTATTTAGGTCAAACTGTAACTGAAGCAGTTATTACTGTTCCTGCTTACTTTAACGATGCACAACGTCAAGCTACTAAAGAAGCTGGAGAAATTGCTGGTCTTAAAGTTATGCGTATCATCAACGAGCCAACTGCTGCTGCACTTGCTTACGGATTAGATAAAAAAGGAACTGATCAAAAAATTGCTGTTTACGATTTAGGTGGAGGTACTTTTGATATCTCTGTTCTTGAATTAGGAGACGGTGTATTTGAAGTATTGTCTACAAATGGTGATACTCACTTAGGTGGAGATGATTTTGACCAGGTTATTATTGACTGGTTAGCTGACGAATTCAAATCTGAAGAAGGTATTGATTTACGTTTAGATCCAATGTCATTGCAACGTTTGAAAGAAGCTGCAGAGAAAGCTAAGATTGAATTATCATCTTCTGCAGAAACTGAAATCAACTTACCTTACGTAACTGCTACTGCTTCTGGACCAAAACACTTAGTGAAAAAATTGTCTAGAGCTAAATTTGAGCAATTATCTGATACTTTAGTAAAACGTTCTATGGAGCCAGTTGCTAAAGCATTAAAAGATGCAGGTTTATCTACATCTGATATCGACGAAGTAATCCTTGTTGGAGGTTCTACTCGTATGCCAAGAATCGCTGACGAAGTGGAGAAATTCTTTGGTAAAAAAGCATCTAAAGGAGTTAACCCTGATGAGGTTGTTGCTATTGGAGCTGCTATTCAAGGTGGAGTTTTATCTGGAGATGTAAAAGATGTATTGTTACTTGACGTAACACCTCTTTCTTTAGGTATCGAAACTATGGGTGGTGTATTGACTAAATTAATCGAGTCTAACACAACTATTCCAACTAAAAAATCTCAAGTATTCTCTACTGCTGCTGATTCTCAACCATCTGTTGAAATCCACGTATTACAAGGAGAAAGAGCTATGGCTGCTGATAACAAAACTATCGGTCGTTTCCACTTAGATGGTATTCCACCAGCACCAAGAGGAGTTCCTCAAATCGAGGTTACTTTTGATATCGATGCAAATGGTATCATCAAAGTTTCTGCAACTGATAAAGGAACAGGAAAATCTCACGATATCCGTATCGAAGCTTCTTCTGGATTAACAGCTGAAGAAATCGAAAAAATGAAAAAAGATGCTGAAGCTAACGCTGACGCTGATAAAATAGCTAAAGAAAGAGCTGAGAAATTAAACGAAGCTGACAGCATGATTTTCCAAACAGAAAGTCAATTGAAAGAGTTAGGAAGTAAACTTGCTGACGATCATAAAGTTGCTGTAGAGTACGCTTTAACTGAATTGAGAATGGCTCACCAATCTCAAGACATTCCAGCTATTCAAACGGCTCTTGACAACATCAATGCAGCTTGGAAAACAGCTACAGAAGCTATGTATGCTCAAGGAGATCAAGGTCAACAAGCAGCTCCACAACAAGAGCAATCGCAAGGTGACAATGTTGAAGACGTTGAATTCGAAGAAGTCAAATAATTCTTCTTTAACAATAATGAAAACCGGACTAGTGATAGTCCGGTTTTTTTGTGGCCATAAATGAACGTAGTGTATGGTAGAGACGCACTGCAGTGCGTCTAATAAGTATAGATTGTTAGGTAATTCACAAAATGACAAATGTCATTTCCCATCCGGATTCTTTTTTGTAATATTACTATATAATTGATTTTTTGAATGAGAAAGATAAAATACAAGAAAGGGCGCAAGCTTCAACATATTACTTTAGAGTATACAGGCTCTCATAAAGATCATGAATCTGAGATGCAGCTTTTTGTATATGATAATGAAGACGTTATTGAATACGATAAATTTACTATTCTGGCTTTAAATACATGTATAGATTACTCTAAGAATAACTGGCTGAATATCCATGGATTAAATGATATTAATCTGATAAAAACGATTGGAGCGCATTTTAAAGTTGATGATTTTTTGCTGGCAGATATTTTAAATACCACTAAAAGAACCAAATTACAAGAGCAGGAGGATATTTTGTTTTTTAATATAAAATCGCTTTTGCCATCTGAATATTCAGATAATATAAGCGTTGAACAGCTTAGTTTTATTCTAAAAGATGGGGTTTTAATTTCATTTCAGGAAAAGCGTAGCGACTTTTTCACTCATATTAGGGAACGTCTTCGCACACATGCGGGAATTGTTCGCACAAAAAAAGTCGATTATCTATTGTACTTACTGCTGGACGCTGTAATGGAAAATTTTTACATTACAATTGAAGATGAAGAGGATAAAATTGAAGATTTAATCAATTTGACCAAAAAAGGTGCAGACCCGATTATTCTGGAAAAGATTGAAAATCATCGTGATAATTTCAATTTTCTAAAACGTGCCATTGTGCCGCTTCGGGATTCATTGTATTATTTGAAAACAATTAAAGATGATGATGAAAATAAACTCATTCAGAAAGATACCTTTAATTTTTTTATCAGGCTTCATCAAAAAAGTTTAGAACTTTTAGAACAAATTGAGTCCGATATGAGTTCATTAGAAAGCGCATCAAACTTTTATTTTTCGGAACAAAGCCGAAAAATGAATGAGATCATGAAAACGCTGACAATTATTTCAGCAATCTTTATTCCACTCACTTTTATTGTGGGAGTATACGGAATGAACTTTGATTATATGCCGGAATTACGTGCCAGAAATGGTTATTTTATGGTCATGGGAGGCATGTTTTTATTAGTCATTGCCCTTATTATTTATTTCAAAAAAAGACGTTGGTTTTAACGTTTGTTTCAGTTGAAAAAATTTCATTTAGATTACCTTTGTTTAGAATCAATATAAATAACTATGAGTAAAGCAATATATATAGCGACGAGCGATCAAAATAGCGGAAAATCGATTATTACACTCGGTTTAATGAGTATTTTGATTGGTAAAACGGCTAAAGTGGGTTATTTTAGGCCTATAATTGAAGATTTCGTCGATGGAGAACAAGACAATCATATCGAAACTGTTCTCTCATATTTTAACCTTGATATTAAGTTTGAAGAGGCATATGCCATTACAAAAAGCAAACTTATAAAGAAGAAAAATAAAGGAAAAATAGGTGAGGTTCTGGATCTTATTATCGAGAAATATAAAAAGCTGGAAGAACGTTTTGATTTTGTTCTTGTGGAAGGAACTAGCTTTACGGGAGAAGGAACTTCAATCGAACTGGATTTGAATGTTTTAATTGCAAAAAATCTCGGAATTCCTACCATAATTATCGGTTCAGGAGTTGGTAAAACATTAGAAGAACTTGTTGATAGTTTATACTTGGTTTATGATTCTTTCAAAATAAAAGAAGTTGAGGTTCTATCGGTTTTTGCCAATAAAGTTCAACCGGAAAATATAGAGCTGGTTACAAAAAGTCTACAGAAAAGTTTACCAGCGAATGTTTTGATCAATACAATTCCGCTTATTTCAAGTTTGAATAATCCGACAATGCAGGAAATTGTCAATGAGCTGGATGCCAAAGTTTTATTTGGAGAAAATTATCTGAACAATGAAATCGGACACTTCAGTGTAGGAGCCATGCAATTGCACAATTATTTAGTGCATTTGCATAATAATGCACTTGTAATTACTCCGGGAGATCGTTCTGATATTATTTTAGGTGCTTTACAAGCCAATGAATCAGCAAATTATCCAACTATTTCAGGAATTATTCTAACAGGAAATATTGTTCCCGAGGAAAGTATTTTAAAGCTTATTGAAGGACTTTCTGCTATTGTCCCGATTATTGCTGTTGATGGCGGAACGTATCATATTACAAACCGAATTGGTGCGATAAAATCTGAAATTTATGCCAACAACACCCACAAAATCGAAACCTCCATTACAACATTCGAAAAATATGTTGATAATGAAGCGTTATCTGAAAGATTAATCACTTTTGTACCGGAAGGAATGACACCAAAAATGTTTCAGTACAATATGGTGAAAAGAGCCAAACAGCATCGTAAGCATATTGTTTTGCCAGAAGGAAATGATGACCGAATTATCATGGCTGCTTCTAGATTATTAGATATGGATGTAGTTGATATTTCGATTATTGGAGATAAAAAACAAATTGAAAGTAAGGTTACAGAACTCGGAATCACATTTGATTTTTCGAAAGTAAATATTATAAATCCGAGCGAATCAAAAAATTATGAAGATTACGCCAATACTTATTATGAGCTTCGAAAAGCCAAAAATGTAAGTATTACAATGGCAAGAGATTTAATGGAAGATGTTTCGTATTTCGGAACCATGATGGTCTATAAAGGTCATGCTGACGGAATGGTTTCCGGAGCCGCGCATACCACACAACATACTATTTTGCCGGCATTACAATTCATTAAAACAAAACCAAATTCATCTGTAGTTTCATCCGTATTTTTTATGTGTCTGGAAGATCGGGTTTCTGTTTTTGGAGATTGTGCTATTAATCCAAATCCAACCGCAGAACAATTGGCAGAAATTGCAATTTCTTCGGCAGAATCGAGCTCAGCTTTCGGAATTGAGCCTAAAATTGCCATGCTTTCTTATTCTTCCGGTTCATCAGGAAAAGGGGATGAGGTAGAGAAAGTAAGAGCCGCAACTGAGATTGTAAAACAAAAACGTCCGGATTTAAAAATTGAAGGACCAATTCAATATGATGCCGCAGTCGATCGCGCCGTAGGAAAAAGCAAAATGCCGGATTCTGAAGTGGCAGGGCAGGCGAGCGTACTTATTTTCCCTGATTTAAATACAGGAAATAACACCTATAAAGCCGTGCAAAGAGAAACGGGAGCATTAGCCATCGGACCAATGTTACAAGGTTTAAACAAGCCCGTAAACGATTTAAGCCGTGGCTGTACTGTAGACGATATTATAAATACCGTTGTAATTACAGCAATTCAGGCGCAAGGACTTTAATTAATTAAAAATCTGGAATTAAAAATTAAAAATTTTGAACTTTGTGTCTAAAACATAAATATAACAGAGTGGGCTTAACTCCTCGTGGCAAAAACTAAAAAAATCCGTTTCTATCCGCGTTTTGCTTTAGCAATCTGTGTCATCCGCGTTCAAATTCACGTTCTTAAAAAAATATAGGCTTAAGCCTTTTAGTAAAAAAAACTTAGTGACTTAGTGCCTTCGTGGCAAAAACATAAAAAATGAAAATATTAATTATAAACTCAGGAAGTTCATCAATAAAATACCAATTAATGATTATGCCAACAAACGAAGTAATTTGTAGCGGTATGATTGATAGAATTGGTCTGGAAACTTCAAATGTTACGTTCAAAACAGCTTCAGATTCATTAGAAGAATTGCTTCCAATTGCGAACCATAAAGTAGGTTTGCAAAAAGTTGCCGATATGCTTTTAGATCCTGAAAAAGGAGTTATAAAATCGACTTCAGAAATTGGCGCAGTTGGACATCGTGTGGTACATGGGGGAAGTTATTTCTCTGATACAACAATTATAACAGAAGAAGTTAAAGAAAAAATAAAAGAACTTTCAGAATTAGCGCCTTTGCATAATCCGGCACATTTGGTTGGAATTACTGTTGCTGAAGAAATTTTTTCGGATGCAAAACAAGTCGCCGTTTTTGATACCGCTTTCCATCAGACAATTCCGGTTGAAGCTTACAAATATGCGATTCCAAATTATCTTTTAACAGAAAATAAAGTTCGTGTTTATGGTTTTCACGGAACAAGTCACAAATATGTATCCGAAAAAGCGATAGGTTATTTAGAAAATAATTCGAAAATAATCACAATTCACTTAGGAAACGGCTGTAGTATGACAGCGATTAAAGACGGAAAAAGCATCGATCATACCATGGGATTTTCTCCTGCAAATGGTTTGATTATGGGAACCCGCGCCGGAGATATCGATCAATCGGTTATTTTTTATCTGACTAAAAATTTAAATTATACTGCAGATGAAGTAAATGCAATTTTATTAAAACAAAGCGGAATGCTCGGACTTACAGGTTACAGCGATTTACGTGATATTGAAGGGGAAGCTGAAAAAGGAAATAAAGACTGTCAATTGGCTTTATTAATGAATGCTTACAGAATTAGAAAATATATCGGTTCATATACCGCAGCTTTAAATGGTCTGGATGCTATTATTTTTACTGCCGGAATTGGTGAAAATTCATCTTATATGCGAAAATTGGTTTGTACTGATATGGACTATTTTGGAATTGAATTAGATGAAGAAAAAAATCAGGTCCGTTCGAAATCGATCAGAGAAATTAGTAAGCCAAATTCAAAAACAAAAGTTTTGGTTATACCAACCGATGAAGAATATGAAATTGCCAATCAGGTTTATAAATTGCTTCATAACTAAAATTTAAAACACATTTATAAGTAAAAAGCTTCTCAGTCGAGGAGCTTTTTACATTATAGAAATTAAATATTTGTCATTATCTTTGAATATAAATCCGAATATTTTGAAATCGATACTTCTAAAATTATTTTTCTTCTTTTTCATCGCTTCTCAAATTCAAGCACAAGAATTACTTCCTTTCGTTGAAAATTATAATAAATCAGATTACCAGGGTGATAATCAAATTTGGAATGTTGCTCAGGGAAAAGATAATGCGATGTATTTTGCTAATAATCACTACTTATTGCGATATGATGGTGTAATGTGGGAAAAATATACATTGCCAAATAAAACCATTATTCGTTCGATTATGATCGAAGGCGATAAGATTTATTCCGGTTCATACAAAGAATTTGGTTATTGGTACAGGAAAGACGGTAAAATGCGATATGTTTCGATTACCAAAAATCTGCGTTTGTTTGATGAAAAAGATAACGAAGAAATCTGGAAAATTTTCAGATTTAATGGTTCTATTTACTTCCAGTCATTTAATGATGTTTTTATTTATAACGGAAAGCATATTCAAAAAATTAAATTTCCATTTCTAATTTCTTATTGTTTTGTAATTAATAAGAATGTTTACGTTGCTTCTGTTGAAAAAGGTCTTTTTAGGATGGATGGCTCAAAAATTTCCAATCCAAAAGGCTGGAATGTTTTAAAAAATACAGTTGTACATGCAATTGAAAAATATAATGACAAATTTTATATTTTTACTCAGAAAAAAGGAATTTTTATTATTGAAAATAACGGATTAAGGGCTTGGAATAATCCATTGAATGAAACATTAAAAGCAGCCACAATTAATGTTGCTAAATTTATAAAAACAAACAAACTCGTTATTGGAACCGGAAATAGGGGTGTTTTTATTTATGATTTTAATACAAACACTTATAAAAATATTGACAGGAGCAATGTTTTGATGAATAATTCTATTTTAAGTATCGGCTTTGATAAAGAAAATGATCTGTGGCTGGGATTAGATAACGGAATCGCGCATGTTGAAGTAAATTCTCCAATTTCCTTTTTTTATGACAATTCAGGAATGTTAGGATCAATTTATTCTGTTGCAACTACAAATAAAGGTTATTTAATTGCTTCAAATCATGGTGTTTTTGAATTTGGTGCAGATAATTTTAAAATGATTCCTAATACTCAGGGACAAGCCTGGAATATTACCAAAATAAATGATCAGTATATTATTGGTCACAATGACGGAACATTTTCTTATGAGAATGGTTTTTTAACCAAAATAAATAATGTAAGCGGTGGTTGGAATTTATCGAAAAGCAGTATTAATGATACTTATTTTCAATCGACTTACAGTGGCGTTTTGGTTTATGATAATCCCTTAGACCTTACTAAATATAAAATAATCAACGATCTTACTAAACCAATTAAATACGTTGCCCAAAATAAAAAGAATGAAATTTGGGCCGCAGATAATTATCGTGGTTTGTATCGTGTTTTATACGACGATAACTATAAAACTAAGAAAATTGAGAATGTAACCCAGCAAAGTAAAATCAAGAATGACTTTGGAGTTAAGATTTTTGAATTTAGAAATGAAATACTTTTCTTAATCAACAATTCATGGTATACGTATAATTCGATTACCAACAAGCTTGAAGAAAACGAATTGTTTAATGAAAATTTCAAGAACGTTTCTGATGTGATTGGTATAGATGAAGATCATTTTATGGTACTTCAGGAGGGAATTTTATACCATATATATGTTAAGGGAAATAAATTTGTATGGAATATTATTCAGGAGAAATATTATAAAGGAAAATTAATCAATGATAACCTCAGGATTTTTAAAAACAAGAATCATTATTTATTAAATCTTGATGATGGTTTTATTTCTCTTCAGTTGAAATATGAAAATAAGCAAAATACACAGATAAAAGTTGAAGCTTTTAATGATGGAAATTTAATTCCGGATGATTCTAAAATTAAATATAACACCGAGCTGAAAATTAATGTTATATCTGGAATCTATGGAGCCAGTAAACCAAATTTGTTTTATAAATTAAATAATAGCAAAGATTTTAATTCAATTTCAGATGGATTGATTTTGCTGAATAATTTGAGCAGCGGCTATCATTCAATAGTAATCTATAAACATGATGGCGCTAATTATGACAAAGTTTCAGGTTTGGAATTTAAGGTAGCTCAGCCCTGGTACTTTTCTTTTTGGATGATCTTACTATATCTTTTAATAATTGGAGCGGTTTTATTTTTCTATTACAAATGGAATAAACTGCGTTATATGCAAAAATTAAAATTGCAGGCGGAGGAATTAAAACATCAAAGAGAAATTCTTGAAATGGAGTTGAAGGCTGAAAACGAATTAAATATTCAGGAGTATGAAAAACACATTTTAGAATTGGAACTACAAACAAAATCATCCGAAGTTGCTGGAAAATCATTGTCTATAGCCAAACAAAGTGAGATGATTGAAAATATTCAAAGCATTTTGGATTCTGAAAAAGATTTTAACAAACTTAAAAGTGAAATTAAAAAAGCGATTAAGATAAATGAAGTCAATAAACACGAATGGGAAATTTTTGAAACCAATCTGAACCAAATCCACAACGAGTTCATTATAAATCTTTCAAAGAAGTTTCCAAATCTAACTCCAAAAGACATAAAATTGTGTGTTTATCTTAAAATGAATCTTTCATCCAAAGAAATTGCACCGATGATGAATATCTCTTTCAGAGGTGTAGAATTACACAGATATCGCCTAAGAAAGAAATTAAATCTGGCTCAGGAAGAAAATCTGTCAAAGTTTTTATTAAGTCTGTAAGATTCGCATTTATTTTTTACATATTTTATATTTTTCTACATCATTTTTTATAGAATTACAATACATCATTACTACATCATAAGGTAATCTTAAGGAAAATAATTTAACATTTAAAATACTGAAAATTAATAGTATACATAAATGTTTTAACACAATGATGTAGCTATGTAGTAGTGGTATTTGATGTACTACAACGTTGTAATTGTTTAATTTGGCTCTACTAACTTAAACGATTACGAACTGTATGAAAAATTTTATTTTTAGCTTTTTAGCATTCTTGCTTCTTCCGGCTTATATGTCTGGACAAGCAATTAAAGGAAAAGTAGTAGACAGTAGCGGAATGGGAATTCCCGGAGCAGTTATTAGCGCTCCCAATTCACGAACTTCTGCTGATGCTGATTTCGACGGAAATTTTACAATAAATGCTAAAGTGGGTGAGATTATAAAAATCTCAATGCTGGGTTTCGACGCTGTATCTGTACCCGCAACAGCAGAACCAATGTCAATTACATTAAAAGAATCAGGTGATACTGCCTTGAAAGAAGTTGTAGTAATTGGATACGGTACAAGAAAGAAAATTGATAATACTTCGGCAATTACTTCATTAAAAGCAGAAGATGTTACAAGAACAAAGGTTTTAAATGCTTCTCAGGCTATCCAGGGTAAAGCAGCTGGGGTTCAGGTAACTTCTTCAGATGCTCCTGGAAGTACACCTTCTGTAGTTATTAGAGGTTTGGGTACTGCATTAGGAGGAAGAAATCCTCTGTATATTGTTGATGGTATGCCAACGGAAAACATCAATAATATCAATACAAATGATATTACTTCTTATGAAATTCTAAAAGATGCTTCGTCTCTTGCTATTTATGGTACCAGAGCTGCAAATGGGGTTATCATTATTACTACTAAAAAAGGTAAAGGAGGAGATAAAGTTTCTGTAGAAATTGAAAGTTTTGGTGGTATTAGAACACCGCTTAAGAAAGTAAAAATGGCGGATGCTAATCAATATGCAAGCTATTCTAATGCTTCTTTAGGGACGAACAGATTCTCTACAAATCAGCCTGTTAATACAAATTGGTTTGATGAAATTACTAGAACTGGTACTTACACTCAAAATAATATTTCTATTTCAGGAGGTTCAGAAACTGTTAAATATTTTTTTAGTGCAGGTAACTATCAGGAAAAAGCGATTCTTAACGGATTAGATTACAGCCGTACAAATTTTAGAAATAACAATGAATTTAAGCTTTCTAAAAAAATCACTATAAATCAGAACTTTAGCTTTACATCAGCCAATTCTACACCAAAACCGTTAAGTGCATTTACAAATGCATACAAACAATCATCAATTGTTCCGGTGCGTTTTGCTAATGGTCAGTATGGTGCGCCTTTTGCAGATGCAAGCGGAGTGGCAAGCCCAACAGGAACTTCATTTAACAATGTTGGAAATCCTGTATCACAATTAGATTTTTACAATGAAGAACAGAGAAGTATTACACTTCAGGGTGGTTTGAAATTGGATTATGAAATCTTAGAAGGTTTAAAATTTACTTCACAGTTTAATGGTGAATACTATACCTGGAAAAATTATAATTTTGAGGATACTAAAAATGTTTGGTTAGCAGCTAATCCAACTCGTAAAGATGCTGATTATTCAAGTACTGATCCTATCAATTTATTAACTAGAGGAAGAGAGCAGTATTTTAACTGGAACTTGTCTAACTACTTGACTTATAATAAAGTATTTGCTCAAGTTCACGATGTTGAATTAACAGCAGGTATTGAAACTTCTGTTAAAGGTCCAAGAGAAAAGTTAGTAATCACCAGAAAAAATGTGAGTCCTGATTCTAACTATTGGTCTTTATATAATGCAACAGATGCAAAAGGTGTAGATTATTCTGGTACTGTTACAAATTTACAAGATATCGTATTTAATGAGAGTAAATTAGCATCTTATTTTGGACGTTTCCAATACAAATTAATGGACAGATACTTAGTAACCGGAACTATTAGACGTGATGGGTCTTCAAACTTTGCAAAAGATTACCGTTGGGGAACTTTCCCATCTGTTGGTCTTGGATGGATTATGACTAAAGAAAGTTTCCTGTCAGATATTAAAGGAGTGGACTTAATCAAATTAAGAGGTAGCTGGGGTAAATTGGGTAACCAAAATGTACCATTAAACAGTCAAAGTTATAATTCTGGATTAAATAGTTATTTAGGAGGTTCTATTTTATATGAAGGATCAAGTATAACTTCTCAAATTGACCCGTCTTTAACATGGGAAATTACTGAAGAGGCTTCTGCTGGTGTAGACTTCGAATTTTTAGGCAACAGATTAAAAGGATCATTTGACGTTTATGACAAAAATACAGATAACGTAATTTTATATGTAAAACCTTATCCAACTTCTGGAATTACCACAGCTTCTCCTTCTCACGTTGGTGAAGTTTCAAACAAAGGTTATGAAATTGCTTTACGTTGGGATGATAAAATTAATGATGATTTAAGCTACTGGGTTGGAGGTAACTTCTCACACAACAAAAATGAACTTACAAGCTTAAAAGATGTTTCATTATCTCAGGTTATTGGAGGTAATTTAGGAAATGGTCAGGATACTAAATTGTTATATAACAACTCAATTGGTCAGCCATTAGGTAGTTTTTATCTTTATGAATATGCAGGTGTAGATCCGGCAAATGGAAACATGCTTTATTACAACGCTGCTGGCGCTAAAGTAACTCAGGATGCTTTATCTGCAACAACTGATAAAAAATATGTAGGTTCAATTTTGCCAAAAGCAAACTACGGGGTCTCTTTAGGATTAGTCTACAAAAACATTGATTTCTCAGTTGATGGATATGGAACTGGAGGAGCAAAAGTATATAATGGTAAAAAGGCACAGCGTTTTGGAGGCGAAAATATCGAAGCTTCTATGACAAATGATTATTGGACGGCAACAAATGCAACATCGCCAAATCCAGCACCATTTAATATTGTTCCTGTTGCTTCAACTTACTACATGGAATCTGCAGATTTTTTTAGAATCAACAATATCACTGTAGGTTACAAACTTCCTCTTAAAGAAGATCAATTTATTAGTTCTTGTCGAATTTATTTTAATGCTATTAACCCGTTTATTACACAAAAATTTTCTGGTTTTTCACCTGAGTTAAATGGAGATGGTAATCCTTACGGAACACAAGGTGTTGAATTGGATGCTTACCCAACATTAAGATCATTTGTAATTGGCGCTAATTTAAAATTTTAATATTATGAAAAAGATATATATATCACTCTTCGTGTTATCAGCATTTACTTTTACAGGATGTGCAGATGATTACTTAGATGTTAAACAAACTGAGACTATTTCGACAAATGATATCGAGTTGTTTAACAATGACAACGGTGCAAAAACCTTTGTTACCTCAATTTACAGTAAGTTTTTAGATTGGGATATGAGTTCATTCGGATGGATTGGATTAGCCAGTATTACATCTGATGATGCTGATAAAGGTTCAACTCCAAGTGATACAGGTACTGATAAAGATGTTTTGGACGCCTTAACTTATAATGCGTCAAATCCATCTGCTGAAAGTACTTTTAATGCAAACTATGACGGAATCAACAGATGTAATCAGGCATTAGCAATTCTACCTAAATTAGACAAAGCTGATCCTGCATTAAGAGAAAGATTAATGGCTGAGGCAAAATTTTTAAGAGCTTTTATGTATTTTACTCTAGTAAAATGTTATGGAGGAGTTCCAATTGTAGATCACGTTTCGAGTATTCCATTATCAGCAGAAGATAAAGCAATGCAGTTAACTCGTAAAACAACTGCTGAAGTTTATGCTTTTATTGAAAAAGATTTAACGGAGGCTGCAGCAGTTTTACCAAATAAATCTCAATATGCTGATGCTGAAAAAGCAAGAGCTTCAAAAGGTGCAGCTTATGCTTTATTAGCAAAAGTAAGTTTATATCAGAAAAAATGGCAAAATGTTGTTGACAACTGTAATCAGGTTACCGGATATATTATTTCTCCTGATTATGCTAAAATGTTCAGATTAGAAGGAGAAAATGATGGAGAATCTATTTTTGAAATAAACGGTAATGGTGCAGTACCAGCCCGTGGAATTCAGGGATATTCTAATACTCAAGGTGTTCGTGATGCATGGGGATGGGGATTCAATCAGCCTTCTCAAAGTTTAGTAAATGCTTATGAAGCTGGAGATGTTAGAAAAGATGCAACAATTATTTTTAGAGGTACTACTTTATACGACGGAAGAGTAATTCCTGTAATTAGTGAGGACGATCCTAATCCGAGATATAATTATAAAGCATATTCTTCTGCATATACAAGTGCATGGGAAACAGATGCTAATATTAAATATTTAAGATACGCTGAAGTGTTATTAATGAAAGCGGAAGCTTTAAATGAATTAGGGCAAACTTCAGAAGCAATTCCATTGTTAAATATAATCAGACACAGGGCTGGTTTAGGTGATACTCCGGCAACTTCTCAGGCAGCAGTTAGAACTGCAATATATAAAGAAAGAAGAGTTGAGTTAGCTTTTGAATTTGACAGATTCTTTGATTTAGTTAGAACTGGTCAGGCAAAAGATGCTTTTGCTGCAGATGGAAAAGTATTTACAGTCGGTAAAAATGAGGTATTCCCAATTCCGGCATCTTTCATTCTAATATCAGAAGGAATGTCTTCTCAAAATCCTGGTTACAATTAATATTCTAAATATCACTTCCTTCTGGTTTCTGGAAGGAAGTGATTATTTACAAATTCCCATAATTTTTTCATAATGATTAGAATTTCAGTTTTATTATTAGTTTTTAGCTTTTTTGGTTGCGGATCAAATTCCGAAAAATCAAAAGAAAATGAAGGAGAAAATACTGCAACTGTAAAATTAACAGATGAACAACTTTTAGATGCTGTTCAAAAACAAACCTTTAAATATTTCTGGGATTATGCTGAACCAAACTCTGGGTTAGCCAGAGAACGTTATCATCCGGATGGAGTTTATCCTGAAAATGATTCGAATATTGTAACAACAGGAGGTTCTGGTTTTGGATTGATGGCGCTTGTTTCTGGAATGTCTGAAGGTTATATTACCAAAGATCAAGGTGTTGAAAGATTAAACAAAATTGCAGATTTTTTAGGCAAAGCCGATCGTTTTCATGGAGCATGGTCACATTGGATAGACGGAAATACAGGAAAAGTAAAGCCTTTTGGAACCAAGGATAATGGTGGAGACTTAGTTGAAACTTCATTTTTGGTTGCGGGAATGATTACGGTTCGCGAATATCTAAAAGACGGTTCTGAAAAAGAAAAAGCAGTAGCTCAAAAATATGACGCACTTTGGAAAGGAGTGGAGTGGAACTGGTACACAAACAACAAAAATGTTCTATACTGGCACTGGTCACCAACATATGCATGGCAAATGAATTTTGCATTAGAAGGATACAATGAATGTTTAATTACTTACGTAATGGCAGCTTCTTCTCCAACACATGCAATTGATGCAAAAGTATACCACGAAGGCTGGGCAAGAAGCGGAGGAATTGTTTCATCAAAAACAAAATACAATCTTCCGTTAATTTTAAAACATAACGGAGCAGAAGAATTTGGAGGTCCGTTATTCTGGGCGCATTATTCTTATGTCGGACTTGATCCAACTCAATTGAGCGATAAATATGCTAATTACTGGGATTTGAATGTCAATCAAACCAAAATCAATTATGAATATTGTGTAGAGAATCCTAAGAAAGGATATAGTGCTGATTATTGGGGATTAAGCGCTTCGTATTCAAGAAATCCTGATGGTTCAATTGGGTATAATGCACATATGCCGAGCAATGATCAGGGCGTGATGTCGCCAACTGCTGCTATAAGCTCGATTGTTTATACGCCAAAAGAATCAATGGCTGTAATTCGTAATTTATACGATAATCATAAAAAAGAAACCTGGGGAAATGCCGGTTTTTATGATGCTTTGAGTTTACAGAATAATAACTGGGTTGCAAAACGATATTTAGCAATCGATCAGGGACCAGAAGTTGTGATGATCGAAAATTACAGAACTGGATTATTATGGAAATTATTTATGAATGCTCCCGAAGTAAAACAAGGTTTAGTAAAACTTGGATTTAAATCAGGTAAATACGGTTTTTAATGGTATTTAAAATTAAAAATAGTTTAGCATTAGTGATGTTTCTTTTTTCTGTGGCAAGTTTTGCACAAACTGACACGAACGGAAAACTAAAAACGGTTGTGGTGGCCAATTATGAATTAGGTTACGTTTTACATAAACCCGCCAATACAAAGGAGAAAAAACCTTTAATAGTTTTTATTTCAGGTGATGGAGAAAAAGGAACTGACATTGAAAAAGTAAAAATTCATGGGCCTTTAAAATATTTAAAAACACATCAATTAGATGCCTATGTTTTGGCTCCGCAATGTAAGGAAGGTGAAAAATGGAGTATTGAATCTATTTATGAATTGATTTTAAAAATTCAGAAAGAAAACAAAATAGATCCTGACAGAATTTATGTTACAGGTTTAAGTTCCGGAGGCTGGGCAGCGTGGAATTTGGCACTTTCGTATCCGGATATGTTTGCAGCAATAGTTCCTATTTCTGGTTTTGTTGATTTAATTGAATTAGAAAGTGCTTGTAAAATAGCCAATATTCCAACCAGAATTTATCACGGATTAGTGGATGATGTGGTAAAAGTAGATTATGCAATTGCGATTTACAAAGAATTAAAAAAATGCAATGCAAAAGATGTTCAGCTGACCATTTTTGATGATGCCGGTCACGATAGCTGGACAAGAGTTTATGACAATCCGGAAATTTATCACTGGATGTTTAAACAGATGAAAACAAATACAAATAAATAAAAACAATAGAATGAAAAAGAAATTAGTCTTACTATTTTTAGGATGTGCTGTTTTGGGTTACGCCCAAAAAAAGAACACTAAAAATGCAGTAAAAATGAAACCGAAATCTGAGTTTGTAGCCGAGTTAATTTCAAAAATGACTTTAGACGAAAAACTAGGGCAGTTAAATTTACCTACATCTGGTGATATTACTACAGGACAAGCTAATAGTTCTAATGTTGCAAAAAATATTGCCGAGGGAAAAGTTGGAGGTTTATTCAATATCAAATCGGTACAAAAAATTAAAGAAGTTCAAAAAATTGCTGTCGAAAAAAGCCGCTTGAAAATTCCGTTACTTTTTGGTATGGATGTTATTCACGGTTACGAAACTACATTCCCAATTCCGTTAGGATTATCTTGTACATGGGATATGAATTTGATCGAAAGAAGTGCCCAGATTGCTGCTCAGGAAGCAAGTGCAGACGGAATTAACTGGACGTTTTCACCAATGGTTGACATATCACGTGATCCTCGCTGGGGAAGAGTTTCTGAAGGTTCAGGTGAAGATCCTTATTTAGGAAGCCAAATCGCAAAAGCGATGGTAAACGGTTACCAACAACGCGATCTTTCGAAAAACAATTCGATTTTGGCTTGTGTAAAACACTTCGCTTTATACGGAGCTCCAGAAGCAGGACGTGATTACAATACAGTTGATATGAGTCATATCAGAATGTTTAACGATTATTTCCCTCCATACAAAGCAGCTGTTGATGCTGGTGTTGGATCGGTTATGGCTTCTTTTAATGAAGTTGACGGAATTCCTGCAACGGGAAACAAATGGTTAATGACCGATGTTTTGAGAAAACAATGGGGTTTTAAAGGTTTCGTTGTAACAGATTTTACAGGAATTCCTGAAATGATCGAACACGGTATGGGAAATCTACAAGATGTATCAGCTTTATCTTTAAATGCCGGTGTTGAAATGGATATGGTTGGAGAAGGTTTCTTAACCACTTTGAAAAAATCATTAGATGAAAACAGAGTTACTATTTCACAAATTGACAATGCGGTAAGACTTATTTTAGAAGCAAAATATGACTTAGGATTATTTGAAGATCCTTATAAATATTGCGATGAAAAAAGAGCTAAAACAGAGATTTTTACTGCAAGCAGCAGAAAAGAAGCAAGATCAATTTCTGCTCAGTCATTGGTTTTATTAAAAAATCAAAATCAGGTTTTACCTCTTAAAAAATCTGGAACTATTGCACTTATCGGACCATTGGCAGATGCAAAAGAAAACATGCCGGGAACCTGGAGTGTAGCTACAAAAATGGAAAATGCAGTTTCATTATTAGCTGGAATTAAAGAGGTTGCAGGAGCATCAACGAAAGTGTTATATGCAAAAGGAAGCAATTTAGATTATGATGAAACTTTTGAAACAAATGCTACAATGTTTGGTAAAACCTTACATCGTGATGCACGTTCGAAAGAAGAATTATTAGCTGAAGCTTTAAAAGTTGCCAATCAGTCAGATGTAATTGTGGCGGCACTGGGAGAATCTGCTGAAATGAGCGGAGAATCAAGCAGCCGTACTAATTTAGAAATTCCACAAGCGCAAAAAGATTTATTAAACGCGTTATTAAAAACAGGAAAACCAGTTGTTTTGGTATTGTTTGATGGTCGTCCGTTAGTTATAACAGACGAGGAAAAAACAGTTCCGGCAATTTTAAATGCATGGTTCGCCGGTACAGAAGCAGGTTACGCTATTGCCGATGTTTTATTTGGAGATGTAAATCCTTCCGGAAAATTGACAACAACTTTCCCTAGAAGCGTAGGACAAGTGCCAATTTATTACGCACACAAAAATACGGGAAGACCACTTTCTAATACAGAAGGAAAATTTGAAAAATTCAGATCAAATTATATCGATGAAAGAAACGAGCCATTATTTCCATTTGGATTTGGTTTAAGTTATACTTCTTTCGAATATTCAAATCCGAAAATTTCATCTGATAAAATGAATTTCAGCGGAAAATTAAAAGTTACCGTTGATGTTGCAAATACAGGAAATTATGACGGTAAAGAAACCGTTCAGTTATATATCAGAGATTTAGTTGGTTCGGTAACAAGACCAGTTAGAGAATTGAAAAACTTTCAAAAAATAACCCTTAAAAAAGGGGAAAAACAAACAGTAACTTTTGAAATTACTGTTGAAGATTTAAAATTTTATAATTCTGATTTACAATTCGTAGCAGAACCTGGACAGTTTGATGTTTTCGTTGGTGGAAATTCAAATGCCGATAAGAAAGTTAGTTTTGAGTTAACTAAATAATTGGTTTGTTAATTAGAAATTGCCCTTCGTACTGGTTATACGGAGGGCTTTTTTATAGTTTTTTAGTCTTAAAATGTATTAAAATTAGTACGGATTTTTAAATCAATAAAAACTCAAATTTTTCAAATAATTTAATTTTTCTATCCAATGAAAACCATTAAAATATCTAAAATATTCCTGTTTCTGTTTGCAATAGTTGTTTTGTCTTCTTGCACGGCAAAGAAAAATGCGATTGTTGCGCATCGCGGAGCATGGAAAACAAATAATCTTCCTGAAAATTCAATTGCTTCACTTCGACATGCGATTGATTTAAAATTGGCCGGTTCAGAGTTTGATGTATGGCGAACAGCCGATGATTCATTGGTAATCAATCATGACGCGCATTATAACAAACTTCTTATTGAAGAAACGAATTATGCCGACTTAATAAAATTCAAACTTTCAAACGGAGAGAAACTGCCTACTTTGTATGAATATATCACGGAAGGCAAAAAAAATAATAACCACACATTTTTGGTCTGTGAAATAAAACCTTCGGAAATAAGCAAAGAAAGGGGAAAGAAAACAGCACTAAAAACAGTTGAAACGATCAAAAAGCTTAAAGCCGATAAAATTACGGGCTATATCAGTTTTGATTATGACATTCTGAAACAAATTAGAGAAATCGACCCTAAAACTTCTTTGCAATATCTGGAAGGAAATAAATCTCCAAAAGAAGTCAAATTAGACAATATAACGGGTGTGGATTTTCATTATTCAGTTTTTGAAAAACATCCGGAATGGATCAAAGAAGCTAAAGAAAATAATATAACACTAAATGTCTGGACGGTTAATGATCCTAAAATAATGGATTGGATTATCGAAAATAAATTCGATTATATCACAACCAATGAACCGGAATTATTGACGGAAAGAGTAAAGAATAAAGAATAAAGAATAAAGAATAAAGAATAAAGAATAAAGAATAAAGAATAAAGATTTAGAACTTAAGCGTTAAGAATACTTTTAAAAAATAACTCATAACGAATAACTCATAACATAAAAATAAAGAAATGCATAAACTATCATCTATATCGCTTTTGTTGCTTTTGATAGGATTTAATATCTCGGCGCAAAATTCCATTCCTGGAAAAACAGAATGGTTTGATCCTAATAAACCGACTTCAACCTATTGTAATCCAATAAATATTGGATACAATTACACGACTTTTAAGCACAACGGAATTCCTGAATCGCGTCGTTCAAGTGCGGATCCTGTTATCATTACTTATAAAGGCGAATATTATTTATTTGCTACAAATCAGGCAGGTTTCTTTTGGAGTAAGGACATGTCTGACTGGAAATTTGTATACGGAAGTTTTCAGAGACAGCCCGGAGATGATGACCAGTGTGCCCCTGCTGCGTGGGTGGTAAACGATACTTTGTTTTATGTTGGTTCAACATGGAAAAAAGATCATCCGATTTGGAAAACAGCCGATCCAAAGTCAGGAAAATGGTTGCGACATGTGGATAAAGCAATGTTACCAACCTGGGATCCTGCTATTTTTCAGGATGATGATAAAAAAGTATATATGTACTACGGTTCAAGCGGAAAATTACCACTTGTAGGTGTAGAAGTAGATTATAAAACATGGTTGCCAAAAGGAAATCAGGCAGATTATGCACAATTGTACGCAGCGACAGAAGTTGAGGATATTCAAAAACCTTACGGTCAGGCAAAAGCGGTTGTGAGTTTAGATCCTGCTTCACACGGTTGGGAACGTTTTGGACCTAATAATGATATGGAACCTGCACCTTGGGGTAATTTTATTGAGGGTGCATGGATGACCAAACACAACGGTAAATATTACATGCAATACGGTGCTCCCGCAACTGAATTTAAAGGATATGCAAACGGAGTTCATGTGGGTAATAGTCCGTTAGGGCCATTTGTGTATCAAAAACACAATCCGATGTCATATAAACCCGGAGGATTTGTAATTGGTGCCGGACACGGAAATACTTTTGCAGATATTTATGGAAATTATTGGAATACCGGAACATGCAAAATCTCAATAAAAGACCGTTTTGAGCGTCGTATTGATATGTTTCCTGCCGGATTTGATAAAGATGATGTCATGTATTCGAACACCTCTTACGGAGATTTTCCAATAAAACTTCCGACGGAACAACGCAATCACGAAAATGGAGCTTCTTCGGGGTGGATGCTTTTATCTTATAAAAAACCAGTAACCGTTTCTTCTTCTGAAGATTGTATGGAAGTGGAAACACACAGAATGGATAATGGAGGCAAAAAAGTCTATGAAAAATTCTGTTATGGTGCTAATAATTTAACAGACGAAAATATTCAAACCTATTGGTCGGCAAAAACAAGTAATCCGGGTGAATGGTTACAGCTTGATTTAGGAAGAAAAATGCAGATAAATGCGTTGCAAATCAATTATGCCGATCATAAGGCAACACAATACAATAAAGCGATGGATATTTATTATCAGTATAAAATATTCATGTCTGATGATGCTGTAAACTGGACATTAGTTGTAGATAAATCTCAAAATGATAAAGATGCTCCGCATGATTATGTTGAATTAACAAAACCAATTGAAGCTCGTTACATTAAAATGGAAAACATTCATAATGCTTCGGGATTATTTGCCGTTTCAGATTTCAGGGTTTTTGGAAACGGATTAGCAGCAAAACCAAAAGCAGTATCTGGTTTTAAAGTAAATAGAAATACCAAAGATTCCCGTAATGCAATGATTTCCTGGAAAAAACAAACGGATGCAATTGGATACAATATTTATTACGGAATTGCTCCGGATAAATTATACAATACCATTATGGTTTATGATGAAAGCACGTATGATTTTAGAGGTTTGGATAAAGGCACAAAATATTATTTTACGGTTGAAGCTTTTAACGAAAATGGGATTAGTACAAAAACAAAGCTTATTGAAGTAAAATAGTTTTGTAACTATTTTTTATAAAAGGTTCACTAAAATCTCCCTGAGTTATAAAAAGAATTTTGTTCCTTTGTAGGGCTATCAAAAGCAAATTAAGTAACCCGAAAAAAGCCATTAAACCTATGAAAAAAACAATTCTTTTAACTGCATTAGTTTTAAGCGGATTGACATCTTTTGCCCAGTCAAATGATGAAAAAAACATTAAATTATTTTATAAAAAGGCCTTAACCGAGTCTAAAGCTTACACTTGGTTAGAGTATTTATCTAACGATATTGGAGCTCGTTTATCGGGATCTCAAAACGCACAGCTGGCTGTTAATTATACTAAATCTCAGCTTGAAAGCTTAGGACTTGATAAAGTGTATTTACAAGAAGTTATGGTTCCGCATTGGGTTCGTGGCGAAAAAGAAAGCGCTTTTATCCTAAACGGAAAAGTTAAAACTGCTGTGCCAATTTGTGCTTTGGGAGGATCTGTTGCAACTGCAAAAACAGGACTTACGGCAGAAGTTGTAGAAGTTCAGGGAATTAAGGAACTTGCCGAATTAGGAGATAAAGTAAAAGGAAAAATTGTGTTTTTTAACAGACCAATGAATCCGGAAAACATAGAAACTTTCATTTCATACGGAGCTTGTGTTGATCAAAGATTTGCTGGTGCAAAAGAAGCGGCTAAACTTGGAGCAGTAGGAACAATTGTTCGTTCGATGAATTTGCGTTTAGATGATTTTCCTCATACAGGCGCGCAAAGTTATGGTGATTTGCCAAAAGAGCAATATATTCCAACAGCGGCGATTAGTACAAACGGAGCTGAATTATTAAGTGCAACCTTAAAAAGCAATCCGTCTTTAAAATTTTATTTCAAACAATCTTGTGAAACTTTGCCAGATGCATTATCATACAATGTAATTGGAGAATTAACAGGGACAGTAACTCCGGAAAACATTCTGGTTGTTGGCGGTCACTTAGATTCTTGGGATCTGGCTGATGGTTCTCAGGATGATGGAGCAGGAGTAGTACAAAGTATGGAAGTAGTTCGCATTCTTAAAAATTTAAACTACAAACCTAAAAATACAATTCGTGTAGTTTTATTTATGAATGAAGAGAATGGCGGAAAAGGTGGAGCGAAATACGAAGAAGTTTCAAAACAAAAAAATGAGAACCATATTTTTGCTTTAGAAAGTGATTCAGGCGGGTTTTCACCAAGAGGTTTTTCAATTGAAGCAGACGATGCGAACCTAAAAAAAATACAAGGATTTAGAGATTTTTTTGAGCCTTATTTAGTTCATAGTTTTACAATTGGACATGCAGGATCTGATATTAGCCATTTAACATCGAAAGCGATTGTTAAAGCTGGTTTAAAACCTGATTCTCAACGTTATTTCGATTATCACCACGCTGCAAACGACAAATTTGATGCTGTTAATAAAAGAGAATTAGAACTTGGAGCAGCAACAATGACAAGCTTACTTTATTTATTAGACCAAACCGGAATTGAAATGCCGAAGGCTAATTAATTTCAAGTAGATATTTACAAAAAAAGCCGTCTCAAATACGTTTGAGACGGCTTTTTTAATTTAATTCATAATTGATTACTTAGCATATAATATTAATCGCGTAAAGCAGTTATAATTTCAAATTCTGGACAGCATGACAATCTTTTTTAATTTTTTATGTATTATTAATCCTATTTTTTTTGTTTAAATTTGAATCCTTCTTTAGAGTTATTAATATGACGACACGATTATTTTCCTTCTTTTTCCTTATTCTATCCTTTACTATTCACTCACAATCAACAAAGGAGCTGATTGATGATCTAAATACTATTAATGATCATCAGAAAAAAGTAGAACTCTGTCGGAAAATTGCTTTAAGGCTACAAAAAACCGACTGGGACAGAGCTATAAAATATATTGAATTAGCCGAATCTGAAGCAAGAAAAACAGAAAATTCAGAACTCACGCTGGCGTATGTGTATGTTACGGCAGGAAAAATGTATGCCTCAAAAGAAGTTTTTGATGTAGGTTTGAAATATTATTTTAAAGCGCATGACATTTACAAGCAAAAAAATAATGTTGAAGAATTATCAAAATTAGAAAACAATCTCGCCATTATTTATTCACTTGGGAAAAATAAAGAAAAAGCATTAAAATATTTCTTAAACGTATATCATTATCAAAAGTCTAAGAATGATCGTGTTAAGCTCGTAAAAATTTTAAACAATATTGGTACTTTATATCTAGATAAAAATGCAGATTCTTCTTTATTTTATTACCAAAAGGCTCAAGCCATAAACGCAACGATAAAAGATAATACCTTAAAAATTTATGTCTTTACTAATTTAGCGCGAGCGTATGCATTAAAAAAAGATAAAAAAAATGCTGATTATTATTTCGACCAGGCTTTTACTTTAGTAGATAAACCAATTGATAATACTGTAAAAGCTTTTGTGTATGAGTCTTTTTCACAATATAAATTAAAAGAGAAAAACTACGATGCTGTAATTGTAAATGCAAAAAAGGCATTAGAGTTAGGTAAAGATAATGTTTACAGCTTTTCGGGTTTAAAACTCAATAAAATGCTTTATGAGGTGTATATAAGTACGGCTGATTATAAAAATGCAGTACATTATTTCCAGAAATACAATGCAATCAACGACAGCATTAATGTTGAGGAAAAAGCAGTAAATCTGGAAAGAATTAAATTGGAACAGGATTACAAAGTTCGCACACAAATAAAAGCACTTACAGAACAAAAAAAACTATTTAAGTATTCTGTAGTGGGATTAATATTGGTGGTTGGCATTTTGATTTTAATTATTTTACTCATAAAATACCGAAACAGAAATATTAAAAATCAACTGGAAAAAGAAAAATTAAATACCAAAATGCAAGGGTTAAAAGAAAACCTGAAAGCTAAAAATATGGTTTTGGTAGGGAAGGCAATGTCGGAAATACATCGTACAGACAGCATTAATGAAATCCTTACTGATCTAAAACAAATTAAACTCAAAGCTATTAATAAAGAAATGCAGCAGGCTATTGATATAGTTTTAAAGCGTTTGGAAAAGAATTTAAATACCGATATCTGGAAAGAATTTGAAATAAGTTTTGAACAGGTTCATCAGTCCTTTTTTGATAAACTAAAGAATGATTATCCTTCCCTTACTCCGAAAGACCGAAGATTATGTGCTCTTTTATACCTGGATCTAACAACAAAAGAAATTTCTCAAATTACGGGGCAATCCTTCAAAGGGATCGAAAATTCCAGAACAAGACTGCGGAAAAAATTTGATTTGACCAACGAAAAGGTAAATCTCTCCACTTATCTCAATACATTTTAAGCGTAATAAATTAAAAAAAATAACCCAAACTAATCAGCTGATTTTGTTTGGGTTATTTTTTTTTGAGTGCTTTTTGAGTGATATTTTTTTACCTGTGAGTGTTTTTGTAATAGTGCTTTTTTCAAAAAATAGATAGTGTCCATTCTACATTTACTAAATCGATGCAAATAAATTAGAATGAACGAGAAGAAAAAAAAAGTACCAGCTAAAAGTATAGAGCAGCTTTTGGAAGAGGCAAAAACAAAAAAGGAAATCCTATTAAAGATTCTGGAAAAAATAACAAAAGAAAATCCTGAAGATCAAACTCCAAAATGATTTTAAGAAAAGCACTTTGAATGGCTGCTATACCATTTAAAGTGATTATAACCAAACTAACCATAATATTAATTTTAAATTTAGAAGAATGAACCAAATTTACCTCAAAATCAAGTATTTGTTTGTTTTGTTAAGTTTCTTTGCCTGTTCTGTAGGAATGGCTCAGTCTCCTTTTCAAAGCGTAAAAAAGGATGGTATGAAAATGGCTGTAGATGAGCCAGCACCAAATCAGACAAAAGATCAAGTTAATAAGACAAGTAATGATCCAAATTCTATTCAGAGTAACAATGCCGGTAGTCTTCAAACTCAGGAAGAAGAAAAAATAAACGGTAAAGAACTTTCTAAAGAAGAAAGTGAATCGGTAACAAAACAACTGCAGCAAAGCCAGCAATTATTTGGACAAAAGCTAAATGTTACAGAGAAAACAAATGCACAGGATACTGTGAGCACGAAAGTTAAATCTTTTGCTAAATCTTCAAGTTTAACTGCCAAAAACATATTCGAAGTTAAAAAAGAAGCTTTTGATTTGTCTGCATCAGATAAAATGCAATTAAAATCAATCTCTGATAATCATGGAAGAACCCTGGCTACTTATCAGCAATTGCATAATTCTGTTCCCGTTGAAGGAGCAATTTACAAGGTTAGAGAAAATAAAACCAAAATAGATGCATTTGGCTATACTGCCAAAAAATTGTCTGTAAGCAGCAATTATAAAATAAATGCTGCAACAGCTTTAGAAAATGCACTTAGGAAAGTAAATGCGAAACAATATATTTGGGAAAGTAAAAAATTAGGTGCTTTGCTGGATAAAAATATAAGTGCAAAACCTCAAGGCGAATTGGTTTATGTTGGGCCTAATTTTTCTTCTGAATTAAAGGAATATTACCTCGCATGGAAATTTGATATTTATGCAACAAATCCGCAATCGAGCCAGACTATTTATGTAGATGCAAACTCAGGAAAAATAATTCTTATTATCGACCTAAATCGAGATGCCAGCTTCGAAGGCCAAAGGCTGGGAAGAGGTAAATCAAGATACGCCGGAGATGTAACTTTTAATACCAAACAATATGCTGATGGCTATAGATTAGAAGGTTTGCAAGGAAAATATAATGTACCAATGTATACCATGAACCTGAATCACAATGATCAGGCTTCAGATGAAGTAATTACTGATTTTATTGATGAAGATAATATTTGGAATGAATTGCATAATAAAAATAACGATGAAGTTGCCATTGATATTCATTGGGGTATGCAAAAAACCATAGAATATTATGGCGAGAAATTTGATCGAAATAGTATCGACAACAAAGGAATGACAATTATTGGTCTTGCACATTTAGGCAATAATGTCGAAAATGCTTCATGGACAGGCGGATGGGCACAATTTGGAGATGGTTACGATACGCCTTATGTTGGATTAGGAATTACAGCTCATGAATTAACACATGGTGTAACACGTTTCACGGCGGGTTTAATTTATCAGGGAGAATCAGGCGCTATGAATGAATCTTTCAGTGATATATTTGGTATAGCCGTTGAATTTTATGTTGGAAAAGATAAAAAAGAAAACATTTGGATGTTGGGAAATGAATTGTATTCCCACGGAAGTATGAGAAGTATGTCTAATCCGAAAGCTCAGGGTCAGCCTGACACTTATGGAGGAATAAATTGGGTAAATCCATTAAATATAAGTTACGATAATGGTGGTGTGCACATTAACAGCGGAATCACAAATTATTGGTTTTATCTTTTAAGTGAAGGCGGTCAAGGGGTAAATGACCTAAATAACAGTTACGATGTTAAAGCTATTGGCCTTGCTAAAGTAGAGAAAATAGCCTACATAACGCTTACAGAATATTTATCTCCCTCTTCAAACTTTAGTAATATGCGTCAGGCAACTTTAATGGTTGTGGAAGATTTATACGGTTTAGGTTCTGAAGAGTACAAACAAGTTACCAATGCTTGGAATGCTATTGGTGTTGGAGCTGCTTATGCAGACAAACAAATATCTCTTGTTTCAGTTGAAAAGCCTACTTCCGTGTGTGGTCCTTTAAAAGGCGATGAGCCTTTTTATATTAAAATTAAAAATACCGGATCTACTGTAATTAAAGCTAATGAGACCTTAAATTACAAATTAAGATTGATGACACAAGGTTTTGGTGGTAGATTTAATGTTTTTTACACTAATGACAGTATTATTAGTTTTGATAAAGATCTTAGCATAGGGGAGGAAACGGTTATAAAAATTCAGGAGAATCTTCCTTATGTAATAAGTTTAACTACAGTAAATTATGTAGAAATTAAATTTGATTTTAATCCCGTTACAGAATTTGGATCCAAAAACGGAGTTTCTTTTGTTTCAAATTTACTGGTTCCTCCTGCCCAAAAAGATTTTGACCTTAAACTTACAGGATTAAATCTCCCATCTTATTCGGGCGAAGTTTTATCAGCCAATCATCCATTAGCGGTAACTATTTATAATTTGGGCTGCCAGGATATACCAGCAGGATCTCAGTTAAAAGTGGGATATTTAAATACGCTTTCCGGAAGCGAAACTATCTGGAAAGATATTACATTGCAAACTGTGTTTAAAGGCAATTCAGAAATGACAATTCCTTTAGATAATATCGATTTGTCAGCAGCTGGTCTGTATAACTATGAAGCTTTTGTAACCTATAGTCAAGATCCAATAACTACGAATAACAGTATTACAAATTCGGTTTATAATGGAGTTGTAACTCAATTTCCATATTTTCAGGATTTCGAAAAAACACCAGGTGGTTGGTATTCAAAATCAATACTTACGAATCAAAAATTTGTATGGCAGCAAACTTCCGCGATTTCATTTAGAGATACTAATTCAAAATATTTATGGGGTAGTATAAATTACAATACTCCTGAAAGAATGCCAGCAAATTCTGATTTTACATTAGAATCTCCAATATTTGATTTTACAAATATTACCTCTCCCTATGTTGAGTTTGATATGATTTATTTGTTTTATAAAGGATATGACGGATTAATTGTTGAATATTCTGAAGATAAAGGTCAAAACTGGAAAAAAGCAACTGGTATTAGTTATCCTGAAACTTTACAGTACAATGATTTAATAGTTGGGCCATGGTTTACAGGAATTAATAATGTTACAGATAAAAAACCAATCGGAATACGTTTAAATGAGCTTGCAGGTAAAAAGGCTGCTATTCGTTTTCGAGTAGTTACAGATAGTTATGCCAATAACTTTTTAGGTGCTTTTATAGATAACATTCGTGTAAGTAATGCACCTTATGATTTAGAAATTGCAGATGTAAAATTAGACGCCGGAAGTTGTACTGTTAATAATGATAATATAACCATTAGGGCAAAGATCATTAATAATTTTACAACCGTTAAAGAGCAGGTTAACGTAACGGTTAAAATTCTTGATAAGGAAAAAAACGAAGTTTTTTCTAATACCGAAAAAGTTGCCTTAGCATTTACAAAATATAGAGATACACTAACATATTCTGTTTCAAATATTAATTTAAAAAGTATTGGCGAAAATACAGTAACAGTTTCGGTTTTTCCTGAAGATATAACTCAGGACGTTAAGCCAGAAAATAATTCGGTAGTATTTTATTATGATAATTGGGACAATAAAGATATGAAAGAATCCAAACTTCCATACACAATGGATTTTGAAGATGTGACCCAATACAAAGGATGGAGAACATCTGAAAACAATAATAGCGGAGGATGGAAATACGGAACAAGTAAAGAGTTAGGCTCTCCGGGTTGGTTTTTACAAGGTCATGAGCATTTTATGGCAAGTAATGATGATAAATGTAATTGTGACGCATCAAACGATATGTTGATTTCTCCAGTGTTTGATTTAAGCAATTATAAAGAAGCACATTTATCATTTGATGGTTTTGGAGACGGGCAAAGACTTTCAGACGGATATGTAAAAGTAAGTACAGACGGAGGTAAAACCTGGGAAGAGGTATTTAAAATGTCTTATATCAATAATTGGATAGAATATCACGTAGATTTAACCCCTTATGCCGGAAAATCTTGTGTTCTTGTAGCATTTGTACATGATGATAACGGATTGTTTGCCAATGGTTTTGCAGTAGATAATATTAAAATTAAAGATACCGCAGATTATTTGCAGCTCTCCAATTTAAGTGTAGCAGAAAATGTATACGAAGATGCTCCATCACACCAATTTTTTATAAGTGCAAAAAATTTATCTTATAGTACAGTTAATAAAGCAACTATTGAATACCAAATTAGTCAAAATAGTCAAGCTGTAGGAGAACCAATTGTGCTAGAAAGAAATGATCAGGTATTGAGATATCAAACTATTGTTTATACAGTAGACGGTATACCGCAGTTACCAGCAGGAAATTATGATATAACTGTAAAAGTAATTGCAGAAGGACAACCAAAAGCACTTGCAGAAACCCTTACAGGAGCCTTTCAGGTTTTGGAAAAAGCACCAGTTTTAGATGTTGAAACTTTTTCTACTATAGCAGCGGGATCGATATTTGGATCAAAAGGATTTGCTTCCAATCAAAGTGATGAAAATTATCCATGGCGAGCAGTTGTTAAACCGGATAATGTAAATCTGGCTCTTCCTAAAAAAGATCATACAGGCGATATTGCTGCGCAAATGCTTTACAATCAGCTGGAAGGTTATGCCGCTTATGGAGAATTAATCTCTCCGATGTATAACTTATCCGAAAACACAACTGCTTTAGAATTTTATTACGGACTTGAAAGTAATTATAATAATGCCTTTATCATAGATGTTAAAACCACAGGAGGTGGATGGAATGAAATATGGAGAGTCTCTAAACAAGGAAATTATAAAGACACTGAATGGCAAAAAGGAATAGTAAACTTAAGTAAATATGCAGGTAAATCTGTAATGCTGCGATTTAGACATGTCAAAGAAGGCGGATATTCTTATATGGTTTTAGATGATTTAAAAGTAATCACTGATCCTGTTTTAGATTTATCTGTACAGATATTGTCGCCAAAAGATGTTTGTGGCGGATCTGAAGTTAAAGTTAAGCTAACCAATGAAGGACAAATTCCAATTCAGGAAAAGGCAATTCAATTAAATCTGGAATATATCAATACAAATGAAACTATTTCAGAAGTGATTGAAGCAGCAATTCCTGCAGGTGAAAGCATAGAATATATTTTAAAACAACAGCCTAAACTTGATATAAGCGGTGATTCTCATGTGTTTAATGTTATTGCAAAATTAGATAATGACCTTATTCCACAAAACAATGAAATAAAAAACTATATCTATCAAGAGGTAGCAGGAGATTTCAAAATATTTGATAACGCAGTAATTCATGGATATGAAGGTAAGAGTTTGTACATCGATGCAGCAACGAATTTTAGAGCTAATAAATTACAAGTAGTTTCCTATAAGTGGAATACAGGTGATGTTTCTAAGGGTATAGAAATCAATAAAGCAGGAGATTATACGGTAACATTAGTAATGAAAAATGGCTGTACACTGACAGAAACCATTACTGCAAAATTTGATACGTTCGAGTCTGAATTGGAAAGTGGAGACCAATGCGGCCCTCAGGTTGTTTTGTCTCCGGGAGAATACAAATCTTACGAATGGTTTGACGGCTCAACAGAACCAACTCTTACAATAACAGAAAGTGGAGATTATTATGTAACGGTTTATAATGAAAATGGCATTGGTAAAATTTTCAATACTAGCATATCAATTCTTGAAAATACATTGCCTGAGATTCAGGTTGTAGGGAATAAAAAATTAACGGCATCGGCCGACGCTGTTTCGTACCAATGGTTTTTAAATGAAAGACCGATACCAAATGCAACCGAAAAATCTATAATTACAATCTGGGAAGGAAATTACAGCCTTCAGGTAACGAATGGTAATGGATGTAGTAGTCTTTCAACACCATTTGATTCAAGGGGAATGCTTGTTGGAAAAATAACGAATCCTTTTAGGTTATTTCCTAATCCGGCAATTGATACGGTAAATATCTTTTTGGCAGATAATGTACAAGGAGAAACACAAATCAATATTTATGCAATGGATGGTAAAGTACTGTGGAATAAAACGTATGCAAATATTCCGTCAAATATAAATGTAAGCGAATTAAAGTCGGGAGTTTATGTTTTAGACTGTATCATAAATGGCAAAAAATATACAGCCAAAATCATTAAGAAGTAACAGAATTACAGATAGATAAGGTAGCTCTCATTTATGAGAGTTACCATTCTTAACAAAGAAATACTATGAAAAAATACATACTAATTTTGAGCGCACTTTTTTTTGGTGTGACAGTTATGGGACAAACCGACAAAGTAAAAACAGGTGTAAAGGCAGGTTTAAATATCTCAGACCTTACTGTTGACGAAGGCGAATTGAATTCATCAGGTAAAACAGGATTTACCGCAGGAATTATGGTCGAAATTCCTATGGCGAAAAATTTTTCTCTTCAACCTGAATTGTTATACAGTCAACAAGGAACAAAAATTACTTTTTCTGATGAAGAAGTAACAAATTCCCATTATAAAAGCACTATTGAACTGAACTATTTAAATATTCCCGTAATGTTAAAATATTACATAATAAAAGGATTAAGTGTGCAAGCCGGACCTCAAATAGGAATATTATTGAAAGCAAATAATAAATATCACGATAACTTTTTGGGTTATGAAAATCAAGAAAGTTTTAATCTAAAAGAGTATTCTAGCGGCATAGATACTTCTGTAAACTTCGGTTTGGGATATCAATTAAAAAATAAATTTTATACTGATGTAAGATATAATATTTCTTATTCTAATGTATTTAAAGACGGAGATGCAAATCATTTCATCGATAATAATATGAAAAACAAAGTTTTTCAAATAACGTTTGGTTATTTTTTACAATAATTCATTTTTCATTTTTGTTGAAAAGGAAGCCGTCTCGTTTGAGATAGCTTCTTTTTTTTTATAATTACAATTTTCATTACGATCGAATAGTACAATATTGTAACAGGGATATTAGACAAAAGAATTAAAATTTTAACCGCTATGTCTTTTCTGTGTTCAGTGAGTTCAATAAACTTATCAATAAGATGAAATAACATGATCGTGTTAGCAAGTATTGCCGCAGTAACAAACGGAAAAGCGATAATTAAAACATTCGAACTTCCGTTGCTAACAATATAAAGTACAAATAAAATAGTACTCACAATAAAACTGCCAATTGCTAATTCTGTCGATTGATTTTCTTCAAAAGGTTTTTCAGTTGTTTTCATAAATTAAATTTTAAAAGTTTCTTGAATAGATTGAACAGGGATTAACAGCATTTTTGAAAAATCCAGATAATGGAAGGGAAGAGCCTGTTTCCCCCTTTTAAATTGCTGAAAAAAATAATTGATATGGTGCAAATAAAAAGGAGTGCCCGAAAGAATAACCATAAATAGATACAAGCTTCTTTTACCGTTTCCTAAAAGATAATATTGCATTCCGATTTCATCAGCGACCGAAATCCCTGTGTTTGTTAAAACATGAATAATGTCGTGATCTTCCAGTTTTGGCTGAATATCAAAATGATTTCTGTCTAGAAAATGCCCTAGTTCAAAACCCAGAGAATTTTTAGGATATTGTAATAGTACATCCTTATCAATTTCCCACGGAATACTTTTCTTAAAATATTTTTGATATGGTTTTCTGGAGTATTCATACATTTTCTCTACAATATAATCTTTCATAAAGTAATTTTAAAAGTTCTTTGAAATTCAAAGTAAAATAAGAAATAAAAAAGCTAATTGAGTTTTGAATTAGCTTTGTATGTTTTTAATAAGTATCGATTACTGTTTTTAACAAATTAGAATCAGCAAGGTTAGAGGGGGAGACCACTTTTTCAGTAAGCGGAATATCATTTCCGTATCTTTCCTTTAATATTTTTTGAACTCTTTCATCTTTCAAATTAAAGTCTTTTAATTCCTGTAATGGACACAATTCGATACCGGCTCCGGCTTTATATATTTTCCAGACCAACTCAGAACAGTAAATTCTATTATCCGTCCATTCAAAATAGGCGTCATATTCTTTACCGTTAAATTGCTGTCCATAATCTTTCATCTTTTGTAAAGTATTTGCAGTCAAAACTTTTTCCGCATTTTTCAATCTCTTTACAACATATTTATTTTCTTTTCCATGTTTTATCCATTCATCCAGCAGCGTTATTTTTACGGGCTGAACAGCTTCAAAAACAAATTTCCTGTCGTTGATAAAGAAGATAATTCCGCAATGCGAAAATTTCGAGTTTGTCGCAATTCTCACTGCCTCACATTGTTTAGATTCTGAAGTTTGAAAAATAATATCTCCATCCTGAACTTTATCAAGTAACGTGGTTTGCGGTTTTGTTCCAGAAAACGGGTTATCAGGAAATACCAACGTTGCTACGTACAAAGCACAGCAAAAACTAATTAAAAATGTAGTTCCTAAAAAGATATATTTCATTTTTTTCATGTTTTAGTTTTTGATCTTAAATATACTTATTTCTGCTATTACCAACTTCAATTTTTATCTATAATAAAATCTATTCTTAAAGTACTTTGAATAACAAAGTAAAAGATAAAAAAAATAGTTGCCAAATAAAATGACAACTATTTTTAAATATGTTTTTAAGGAAATATTAGATTCTAAAAATTCCTCCTACGGCAATAATTCTTTGAAAGTACATGAAATGCTGTGAAGCAGAATCTTCATTGCTTACCGTCGTTTTAATATCATGCATGTCAATGTAACCGCCTTTTAACTCGCCCTGAATATAAAAATGCTTGTAAAAAGTTAAGTTAAGTCCCGCTTTTGCAGAAACTCCATAACCCGAAACATGGAAATCATCATGACGATCTTTTCCTAAAAGTTTGGTATTTGTTTTAGGATATAAAACTCCGCCGCCAATACCTTCTGTTAGATTAATCTGAAATTTATCAATATTAGGAAGGTTAAGCCATTTAGAAACGTCATCATGTCTTGAAACTTCCGTATTAATGTAGTTCAAACCATCTGTATGTTCGTACGTAAGGAAGGTTTCGTCTGTAAAATTAACCGGTGTGTTTTTGTAGATACCATTGTGAACAGCACCATCCTGACCTTCTGGTAAATCAACAAATCCTGTAACATTAGCTGTTTGATCCTGTGTCATTACATATTTCATATGGTCTACACCAATTGTAACACTGTAATGATCACTAAAGAAATAACCTAATCTTAAATTCGTTTGCGGAATCGTCATATTCACCGGATTAATATAATCAACATGCCATCCTTTCGGTTTGTCATGCGCGGTCATATTATCAACAGTAAAATTATAGTCTTTTCCTTTAAAAGTTACATCAGATTTAGAGTAACTTTCTCTGTTTCCGCCCCACATAACAAAGAATTTTCCTTTATTGTGTGCTGCATATTTTTCTTGTATTGCAATTTCTTCCTGAGCAAACATGTTTACAGCAAAACACATTAGGAAGAAAGGCAAGAATAAAAATTTATTTTTCAATTATTGTTTATTAGAATGAATTAACTGTTTTTCTGATAGCAACCAATTTTGTCATCAGACCTTCAAAATAGTCTAAATGCAGCATATTGGCACCATCACTTTTTGCATTAGCAGGGTCAAAATGAGTTTCGATAAAAATACCGTCAACACCCACAGCAATACCCGCTTTGGCAACAGTTTCAATCATATCTGGTCTTCCGCCCGTAACACCGGCAGTTTGGTTAGGCTGTTGTAACGAGTGCGTTACATCAAGAACCGTAGTTGCATATTGTTGCATAGTAGGAATTCCTCTGTAATCAACAATCATGTCCTGGTAACCAAACATAGTACCACGGTCTGTAACCATAACATTCTCATTATGACAGTCCAATACTTTTTGTACAGCATGTTTCATACTTTCAGGACTCATAAATTGTCCTTTTTTCAGGTTTACCACTTTTCCAGTATTAGCTGCAGCCACAACAAGATCTGTCTGGCGTACAAGAAAAGCCGGAATTTGTAAAACATCTACATATTGCGCAGCCATATCAGCATCTTCATTAGTATGAATATCGGTTACGGTTGGAATATGAAAAGTTTCTGAAACTTTTCTTAAAATTTTTAATGCTTTTTCGTCACCAATTCCAGAAAAACTATCAATTCTCGAACGGTTTGCTTTTTTAAATGATCCTTTAAATACATAAGGAATCTGAAGTTTGTCGGTAATACCAACTAATTTTTCAGCAATTCTGAGAGCCATTTCTTCTCCTTCAATAGCGCAAGGTCCCGCCAATAAAAAGAAATTCCCACTATCAGTATGCTTAATTTGTGGAATATGTTGTATGTTCATAATATGATTTTTTGACAGTGCAAAGGTAGTTATGATTTATGAATAGCAGATGAAGATTTAAGATTATTTTAAGAGGCTTCCCGATAACTATCGGGACTGCTCGCTACAATATTTTTCTCCAAATCCTTTTTTTCCAGGTCTTTGCAGGAGCTTCCTCTAGTTGCTCTGCAAAAAACCAGAAAAAACAGGCTTTCACAAAAAATGATTTTCGCTGCTATCAGGGCTAGAATTGTAGTGGAATTATGGGATTTGATGAGGAATATCTCTTCAAAACAGTCCTTTAATTATACCTTCAAATTAAATTCGGTTTCCAAAATAGTATCCAATTGATCATCTTCAAAAGAAATAATTTCAGCAATCCCGTTTGTCACAGATTTTAAAGAATTTTTAGATAATATTTTTTTGCCCAACGGATTTTGTAAAACCACAATTAATTTTTGAGTAAAAACCGAGTCCGGATGAGAGTAATTGTAATAATTGGCAGTTTTAAAATCGATCCATCTTTGTGGAGTCAAATCAAACGAATACAAATTAGACCATTCTTTTCCGATCAGAATTTGCAACAAAAATTCATTTTCCTCTGTTTTCACCAAGTTAAAAGTATCAGAACCATGCTGAATTTCACTTCCAATTTCGCTCAGTTTTAAAGGTTCTCTAATACTGTTTCCGCCAAACCCCAAATCAATCAGATATTCTTCATTTTCGATTGTAGCGATTATAGCCAAATGTGTTTTAGCATTCGGATCGGGATTGACCAAAGGGCGAACCGCAATATAATAATGTGGAAGACCAATTTCCTGAAGCATTAACGAAAATATACCATTAATTTGATAGCAATATCCACCACGATTTTTATTCACAATTTGGTTTACAATATCATCACCAATTAAGGAAATTGCTTTACCCGCCTGTACATCAATATTTTCAAAAGGCACACTAAATATCTGGCTCTGCATCAATTTCTTTATTCCTTCTAAATTCAATTTGATTTCCCCTTCAAAATGGATTCTCTTTAAATATTGCTGTAAATCGAAACTAGGCGCTTTAATTTTATGATTATTTTTTAATTGTTCCATTTTTAATTTTTTGTATTATATCAATACAATCAAAATTAAGGCATTTATGGAAGTAAAGAGATAATTTAACTTATTTTTCGGTCATTTAAATAGAAAATTTCTGCTTACAGACACGAGCAAGAGTCTCAATTGTCACCCTTATTAAGATTGCTTTTATTACGATTACAATACTATTTTTCGTTTAGAATTTCTTGTATCGTATTATAGACTTCAACTATTGTTTTTTTATTTTTATTATTTTGGTGATATAGAAGAGAAGAATAAATGGTTAAATCCTGATTATTTGAGTTGCATGTGATTATATTGTCTTTCTTCATAATAATCTCAGTTAAATCACTTTTTTGATACCATCTATTAAAGACATTAAATCTTTTGGTTCCTTTGTTATCTTTATCGTCACAAATATAAATCATTGAATTTTGTGAATTAATAAAAAACAATCTCACTATTTCCTGAATAGTAGCAAAAACTCTAGTATCTAGTTTTTCTAATTTGTTACTAACTTTTTCAATAATTATTTGAAAAATATTATCTATTTCCAGACCGGAAACAGCACTAAAAGTTTCATCCCTTATAAATGCAACTCGATATTCTATTGTGTTTTTTGTTATGAAATAATAGAATTGAGAATTATCTTTAAGATAATAATTATAGGGGATTGACAAGAGAAATTCCTTTTTGTTTTAAATCCTCAATGGAAGTTTTGTCTTTCAAAAATAATTGTACAGCATTTTTATCAGCAATCATTTTAGTCAATGATCTTAATGCTTTTTCTTTATTTATTGTAATCTTTTTCATACTGCAAATTTAGAAATAAGATTTGATTAAAATTATATTTTATTGAATTTTGTTACAAATTAAAACAAAATCTATTCCTTCTTCAAACTCAATCCCATAGGAACCATCAAGATTCCTTTCTCATAAATATTCAAATAAAGTATAACAGGTTTTTTTTGACCTTCCCATTTTAATTCATAAACATTTAGGAATCCAGCGCCCATATCGCTTCGTTTGGTTGGGAAGGGGCAACAGGTTTCTAATCTTGAATATGTGATTTTCTCACCATTTGGTCCGGCTAAAGCATTCAGGAAACGAGTTTCGTTTAAAGCCTCGTCTCTCGTATTTCTGAAAAAAATATTGATCGGATAATCGGGATCATAACCGTACTTTTTGTCTTTACTAAAAAGCGTAATAGCAAAAGTATTGTCTTTCTTTAAAACTAAATCCGGAGCATTGTCATCTACATTTTTCAAAGTCGATTTAGTACTTATACACGAAGTTGCAGTTATAAGTAAAATGATAAAAAAAGCTATTTTTTTCATGGTTTATGATATTAGTCGTACAAATGTAAAAGGTTTTTATGCCACAAATTTCACGAATTTCCACAATTTTTAATTTATTTGAAAATTAATTAGTTAGTTGCAGAGTAAAAAAATAAAATCTGCCTAATCTGTAAAATCTATGCGCAAAACAAACCAGTTAATCTGCCTTTTTTGGATTCATTTTTACTATACCATCAACAATCAGATATTGTGCCACAAGATAAGTAACCATAATAAAAAACGAACCTTTTTGTATTGGAATATAAAACTTATTAATGGCCAGAATACTATCAGAAACGACAAAAATAACAGCGCCGTAAAAAACATATTTGTTTCCTGGTTTCGACCAGCTTAAAAAACCATTAAAAGCAAATAAAAGCATAGTTGAAATGACAAATGCATAAATGATAACAGGTACTTTTAAAGTGCCTAAAGTAGGCAGTAAAAAAGAAATCATTCCCACGACATAAAGTAAAATAATAAGACATCCAATTCTAAAAACTATATTGTTTCTAATTTCAACGGTTTTTTGTTTGTTAAAAAGTGTACAATATATGAGATGGGAAATCAGAAAAGAAGCCAAGGCCACAATAAAATAAATTTCGGCAATATCTGCAAATAATAAAACAATATCGCCAACCCATGAAAACGCTAAAGCAGTTAAAAGTGAATTTCGAGATGGAAATCTTTTGTAAGCATAAACCGCAAAAGCTAGTAACGGAATCAAAGTAGGTTTTAAATATAAATCCAAATATTCATATCCAAAAAGTTGCACAAGCAAATAAATAAGGCTGATAAAAAAATAAATTTTAAAAAATAAGGTGTGTTTCATAGGGGGGTCATGAATTAAGTGTTAAACCGGGGGAAGTTTTAAAATCTATAGCTACAAAATAAATTGTTGCTATAAACGAAAAACTTAAAAAACTTAAAATGATGTAATTTGCAAATGGAAAAATCTGGTTTAGCCCAAACCAATCGCCATAATAAGAAATGATTGCAATGACAATTACAAAACGGAAACCTTCCCAAAAAATTGCATATTTACTTTTGTCCATTAATTCACTATAACTGTAAATCGTTATCAGGATAAAAAAGCCATAAACAAATATATTGGGCAAACCAATTTTGGCAATATTATCAAATAAATAGGTAACAAACAAAAGTATAATCAACATTTGGGCAACTGACCAATAAACTAGTTTTTGTGAATTTTGAGTTCCGTATTTTTCAAAATCATACACATTTTCAATTTTATGTACAGGATATTTTTCTTCAAAATTTTCTGGTCGCCAGCCTGTTGGTTTAAACCAAATGGTCAATTTATCTTTCCAGCTTTCAGCACGCCAGGCATCTTTGATTAATAAAGTAAGATGTTGGAAATTGATCTTAATCGGATTCCAGGTTTGCGCTGGTCTTGTAATGCCAAATACAGGCGGAACATCATCCATTTCTGCCTGAAAAGTACCAAAAAGTTTATCCCAAAAAATAAAGATCTGCGAATGGTTTTTGTCTAAATATTCGGGATTTATAGCATGATGTACACGATGATGCGATGGAGTAACCAAAATGTGTTCTATAAAACCCATTTTTTTGATATGTTTGGTATGATACCAAAATTGTAAAAACAAATGCAGTGGCAAAGTAATAGCGATCACCGTGGCCGGAACGCCCAATAATGCAGCAGGAATCAGTAAAAAAGTAAATAAATTAACCAGACTCGCAATAGGCTGGCGTAAAGCACAGGCAAGGTTAAATTCTTCACTGCTGTGATGAATTGCATGTTTATTCCAAAGAAAATTAATTTGATGTGCTAGTCTGTGGCTCCAATATCCGTAAAAATCAATAACGAAAAATGCGATGCAGTAGGCGAGAACATTGGCTTCAAGATGGAAAACGGCAATTTTAGAAACCAGCCATTCGTATGAAATAAAAGTCAGGCTTAAACCCAAAACATCCTTTACAGAATTGGTAATTCCGGAACTGATGCTTGAAACACTGTCAATTAAAGGCGCAGTATCTTCTTTTTTATAGATGCCGTATATTTTTTCAATTATAATTAAAACTAAAAAAATAGGCGTAGCGATAATTAATATCTTTCCGTATTCTTCCATAAAAAAAATGTTATAAAATATTCAAATATAGAATATTTTATAACATTTTTTAAATTATTCACAATTAAACAATCTCTGCGCTAAGTCCTGCTTCTAAAAGCTGTGTACATTGAGGTTTAAGTTTGTCCATCGGACCTGTTTTTACGGTGCATTTTCCGTTGTAATGTACAATTAAAGAACATTGTTCTGCTTGCTCCGGTGTATGATTACAAACGCGCATTAAAGTATCGATAACATGATCAAAAGTATTTACATCGTCGTTATAAACAATGATCTCGTTATTAAAACCTGTCGCTTCTTTCTCGCGAACTCTTTCTCTTACTTTTTCTTTAGTACTCATGTTTTTTAGGTTTTTGTACTGTTTGTAATTACTATCTAATTTACGTATTTTAATGAAACCCAGTTGTTTCTTTGAAATTTTTTAACATAAGTTAAACCCTTTTCAGTGCAGGAAGCATCGATAAACGGAATATCTTCTTCATAGAAACCGCTAAAAAGTATAATTCCTTTTGGGTTTAAAGAATCAACATAACTTTGCATATCATTTAGCAAAATATTACGGTTGATATTGGCAATAATCAAATCGTATTTTTTTCCGGTTAATAAAGCAGCGTCGCCTTCATAAACGGTAATGTGTTTGCAGTTATTGCGTTCAGCATTTTCAATAGAATTCAAATAACACCAGTTGTCAATATCAATAGCATCAATTGGCTGAGCGCCTTTCATTTCGGCCAAAATGGCTAAAATTGCAGTTCCACAGCCCATGTCTAATGTTTTTAAACCTTCAACATTCATTTCTAATAAATGCTGAATCATCATATGCGTTGTTTCATGATGACCGGTTCCAAAACTCATTTTTGGTTCAATTACGATATCAAATTCAGCATTGGTTTTTTCGTGAAAAGGAGCGCGAACGTGGCATTTTCCGTCAACATCAATCGCTTCAAAATTCTTTTCCCATTCTTCGTTCCAGTTTACCTGATCGATTTCTTCAACGGTATATTCAATTTTAAATTCTTCAGATTCTAAAATATAAATGTCATCCAGAATATTCTCATCCCACAAATCTTTTTTTACATAAGCCGAAATTCCGGTTTCTGTTTCTGTAAAAGTTTCAAATGCTTTTTCGCCTAATTCAGCAATTAAAATTTCTGATCCGGGTTCTTTCGGTTCAATCGTAAAATGATATCCTAAATATATATTCGACATAAATAATTTTTTTGCAAAGGTAAGAATCCAAAGTTGAAGTTCTTTAAAAATAAATCATATTCTCAAGAAGATTAATGTTAATTTTGATTCAAATTTGAATAGGTTTTAAATATGAAGAGTATCATTTTTATTTTGCTTTTTGCGGTCTTAAATGGAGCAGGCTGCGAGAACGAACACGAAGTTGTCAGGTCATTTTGTTATTGGAAAACCGATTTAAATTTTCAGAAAGAAGATGATTCTTTAATGAAAGAACTGGATGTAAAACACCTATACGTTCGATTTTTTGACGTCGATTGGAATCCTTATGCCCAAGAACCTTTGCCGGTTGCAACAATTAGCAATGTTAATCTTAATGAAAGCAATCCAGAAATTACACCAAGTATTTTTATTACCAATGAAGTTGTTTTACAATCGAATAAAAAGCAATTGGATAGTCTGGCGTCAAGAATTGCACAGCGCGTTAATCAAATAGGTGTAAAAATGAACGAAACAAAAGCAGATGTTATTGCAAATGCAATTGTTTACCCCAAAGATTATTACAAGCAAAAAGACTATAAACGAATTAATTACGATTCGGTAAAAGCGTTGGAATTAGCCAAATTAAAAGTTGATTTTAAGGAAATTCTAATTGATTGCGATTGGTCTGAAAAATCGAAAGACAATTATTTTTATTTATTAAAACAAATCAAAAAAGAATTTCCAACAGTGCAAATTTCTTCTACAATCAGACTTTGGCAATATAAATTTGCTTCGAAAGCGGGAATTCCGCCAGTAGATAAAGGTTTGCTGATGTGTTATAATTTGACAAAACCAGACGATTTTAAAACTAAAAATTCGATAGGAACAAGCGAAGAATTAGCGCAATATATTACACACAGCAATTATAAACTCAAACTCGATATTGCTTTGCCGTTATATAGCTGGGCCGTTGTTTTTAGAGGAAATCAGTTTAAAGGCATTCTATCAGATTATGATCAGTTACTCAAAGATTCGATAAAATTGAAAAAATCATCTGAATCAAAATATGTTTTAGAAGATGATGTTTTGGTTGGGCAAACCTATTTGCGAAACGGAGACGAGATTAGAATCGAGAAAATTTCTGAAGAAGAATTAGACAAAATGATTTCGATTATAAAAGATAAAATCAAGATTGATAGTCAAACCAAAGTGACATTTTTTTCTTTTGATAAAAAATACATCAACGATTATGAAACCCAAAATATATCCAGCTATTATGCGCGTTTTTAGTAGTTTACTTTTATTTTTAAGCCTTCAGGTTTCATTTGCCTGCGGATGGAGTGTTTCGCCGGAAACCAGCAGATTAGTATTGTTTAAAGCACAACGAGAAGGTTTTTTTAAACTAACGCCATTTTATTATTCTGCAGATTATTACTATGTAACAAATACAGTTTCGGGTGTAGATCAGGAAGTGAATTGTTTAGAATGGCAGAAGAAATTGGGCAATCAAATTAATCCAAAAGATGTTCATACCATTTTGTACGAAACAGATGCTGAACAATTTGAAAATGCTTTTGAAGCTAAATCACTAAAAAAAGCGTTCGAAAAAAACACTTTTATCGAGGCTTTATTATTGCCAAAAAACAAAGCCTTTTTAAATTATATTTTATTTGCTAAAAAGTTAGAATACAACAGTAATACGGATGTAAAATGGGAATCTTGGGGACAAGTTGGTTATAATAGCAAAGATCATAAACTGGCAGATTTAGAAAATTTTGAAAAGAAAATTAAAACTGCAAAAGATCCCTTTTTAAAACAGCGTTATGCTTTTTTAATTCTCAGATATAGCTTTTATGCTCAGGATAAAAATGAAGTTATTCGCTTGTACGATACTTATTTTGCAGAAAATAAAAATACAATTCTTCAATCTTGGGCTTTGTATTATAAAGCCTTATGTATTGATGATTTGCCTTTGCAGAATTATTTATTGAGTAAAGTTTTTGCGACTTGCGAAGAAAAATCATTTGCCGTTTTGCAGCATTATAATTGGAAATTAACTGCTGAAACTTTGGCTTTGGTCCAAAATAATGAAGAACGAAGTGTGATTTTGTCAATTGAAAGTTTTCGCAATCCGGCTCCAGATTTAAAAACAATCAAAGAAGTTTACGAATTGAGCCCGAATAGTTTGAATTTAAGTTTTTTAATTGGAAGAGAAATAAATAAACTCGAAGACTGGATTTTTACACCGCAATATACCACAAACGGAAGTCCATCGGTTGTGTTTCAAGGAACTGATTGGTACGGAGATTACGCCAATGCAAAAGAAGAAAATTTCAAAAAAGATATTCTGTATTTAAGAGAGTTAGAATATTTTCTGATTGCTATTCGGGAACAAACTTCGGGTGAACAAAAAGAGTATATAACCGCTGCAATTGCACAGCTTTGTTTTATGGATGATGCTATCGAGTTGGGAAAAAAATATACCAATATGATTTCTGATAAAGCCAATGCATCGATACAAATGCAGAAAAATATTCAGTTGGCATTAGTTTCCTTAAAACAAGATGATTTAAAAAACGAAACAGTGAAAAATCAGCTTTTTAAATACTTTGATTCTGTTGAAAATTTAGTTGAAACTGATAACGGATTATTCAAAAACTTATATAGTTTATATAGAATAGCAAGCGGCGAATTCTATAAAAAAAATGATCGCGTTACAGCAGGTTTATTAATGATGAAATCAGACATCAAAAATGAAGGTATTTATTCAGGATATAACAATCCTTATTTCTATATGTACATTGGCTATTTTGAACGAACTGCAACCGTTGAAGATGTTGATAATTTGATTGCATTACAACAAAAAGAAAATAAAACTCCGTTTGAAAAATACATTTGTTCCGGAACAATTGCACCAAATGTTGATTATTACAAAGATCTAAAAGGAACAATTGCTTTTAGAAACAATAATCTCGAATTGGCTTATGAAACCTTTTCAAGCATGCCCAAAGATTTTTGGGAGAAGAATTATTCCTTTACGGATTTTCTAAATGAAAACCCTTTTACACCCAAAATTCTGCAAAAACAAGAAGAACGAAAATTTGATTACCGTTTTAATAAAGCGGAATTTATTGCAAAATTAATTCAGTTAAAAAAGCAAAATACGGCATCAAGCAATCTGCAATTGGCAAATGCCTATTTTAATGTTTCGTATTTAGGAAATTCCTGGATGATGGTGGCCTATGACTGGACATCTGGCGAATCGTATATTGATTATGTTTACGGAGATAATTCTGAACAGGAAAAAACATATCAAAAAGGCAATTATTACAGTTTAACAATGGCAAAAATGTATTATGAAAAAGCCTTGAAAATGTCGAAAAATAAAAATGAAAAAGCTCTGGCAAGTTTAATGATTTTTGAATGTAATTATTACAATCATTATGCTAATATTATTTCTGCCGAAGAAGAAGAAAAAAATCCATTTAGAGCAGGGAAGGAGCTTGCGGATTTTTACTCGCTTTATAAAACAACACCAGTTTTTAAAAAGTACAATTGCCCTTTATTAGAGTCATTTATAAACTAATTTTTTTTTCACCATATAAGTGATATAAGTGAATATAAATTCAGTTTAAAATAGATGCTTAAATAATTTATAGCACATGTAAATATTAGGCATAAAAAAAAAGCGTTCGAAGAACGCTTTTTTTTTATAGTAAAATCTAAAATCTAAAATCTAAAATCTAAAATCTAAAATCTAAAATCTAAAATCTAAAAT